>DASTFJ010000278.1:0-28934 GCA_035708745.1 Thermomicrobiales bacterium
GATCGGTACGATGCCCGCCGAGAACTCGTGCGAGAGCAGGCGAACGCGATTAGCACCGCCTACGACCGGTCGGATTTTCTGCCCGAACCGATGCGCAGCGAGACGAAGGAGCTCTTTCGAACGTACATCGACACCGTCGTCCTCGCGGGCACCGCGGGCACTGTTGATAACTCGGTGAACCTCGCCGCCGAAATCAGAAAAGCCAGAATCATCGGTAGGCAGATCTGGGAGATCGCCGTGGCGGATGTCCGGGCCGGCGATACAACTGATATCTCTGCGTTGTACGTCGATTCGCTGAATCACATGAATGACGTGCTCGCCACGCGGATCGCCGTCGCCGTGGGGTCGCGTTTGCCTGTCGAGCTCTGGGTGATGCTCTACCTGCTCGTCGCGCTTGCCATGGTTGCCGTGGGCTACCAAACCGCCATTGCCAAATCCCAACGCACCTGGATGCTGGTCGTGCTGGCGTTGTCGTTCTCGGTCGTAATCGTTCTCATCGCGGCTCTGGATGATCCTGAACGTGGATACCTCGAAGTTCCTCAGCGACCGCTCACCGACTTGCAGGCCGAAATGTCGCAATAGCAAGCGCGTGTGAGGCTCAGAGACCGGAGCGGAGCCCGAAATACGTCCTTTGGGTACTGCTGCTGTTCTTGCGCATTCCGCACTATGACACCAGATCGTTGCATCGATCGAGAGCGCGTGCGCCACGTTTCGAAGGAGGGGGCATTATGTGTTGCGCATTTTCCCTGCTTGTCCTGCTCGGTCCACGGGCAATCATCGTGTTCTGGTGGCTCGTCGACCCAGCCAGATGGGATCGCGCGTTCGATACCTGGGTCTGGCCGGCCCTCGGCTTTGTGCTGCTTCCGTGGACCACGTTGATGTACGTGATCGTCGCCCCAGGCGGGGTCGGCGGGCTCGATTGGCTCTGGATGGGACTGGCCGTGCTGGCCGATATCGGAACCTACGCCGGTGGCGGCTATCGCAATAAGGATCAGATCCAGGGCTACGTGCCTGCCAGATCGACTCCGTAGGACTCGACCTCGAAGCGACGCGCACCGCCGTGATGGAAAGAGTCAGCACCGAACGGCCCTTCCGCCCATTCGCGGAACGTCAGACATCGATCGAACGATGGGCCCGCGGCGATCTGCCAACGGCCGGAAAATCCGAACGCCCACTCCGGGCTGGAAAGTGATACCAACATGACCGATCCAATGACCGAAACAGCCGCTGACGACGCCACCATCGAAGTGCTCTATGTGCAAACCGCGCATTCGATGTCGGCAGCCGAGGGACGAATCAGTTTGCATCGCCTGGCGCCATCGACGCTTTACTTCTCCGACCGGCCTGACCGCGTGACCGGTCATATCCGCTCGTCCGAGTTCATCGAGACCTGGGATCAGGGGGATGACAGTTTCGCGCTGACTCCGCCGAACGCGGTGCTATCGGTCTTTCAGCCAACCGAGGTGCAGGATGTCGTGGTGGTGCTGACCGACCCGCAGCTGAGTGGCGATGCCCTGACCTATGCGGTTCAGGTGCTGGATGGAGAGCTGCCGGCGAGCGGCGGAGAGTGTGCGCTCTTTATCGATACGATCGGACGGCCGTTGTCCCCGGTGTCGATCGCCGGCATGAACCGGCGCGCGCGCAGGCGGCGCTAACCCGCCCCCTGGCCCGCGCCACGAACGCCGCTTCGGCGCCGGCTGCGCCAATGTCGCTCGCGTCGACGGTACGCGCAAACCGGCAGACTCGGGGGCACGCTGTGCCCCTGGGCCGACCTGCTCCGGATGCTTCCCGTTCACTATCATGGGAAGCATTCCATCTGCTTGTGCCGGAGGAATCGGAGGCGTCCGGAAACCCATGAACCGCGGCAGCGACCACAGTTGGGAAGGCCGGTTGAGTGGTCGGCCATCTCCAGGCGCCACGTCCCGTGAGAGGCCAACCCGGACCGTGTCGATGGGACCAGATCGATAGAATGGGCGAGATGGAGGTGGCATGGACGCCGAACGAGCTGAAATCGACGCGCTCGAGGCAGGGATGATGCCGGCCGGCGACGAGGCTGCGTCGTCGATTCACGTCCGGCATGCCGCGATGATGACGGCCGCGATGGGCATCGTCCATTCCGTGCTCCTCCTGCTCGCGTATTGGTTGATCGCCTCCCGGGCCCCGAAACTGGACGCGTCGGATTCTGAGTACATCGCGTTCTACCAGGATCCGGATCAGCGGAGGATCATTCTCCTGGCCGGGCTGTACCTGATTCCCTTCGCCGGCATCGCCTTCATCTGGTTCACCGTCTCGCTCAGGATGTGGTTGACCGGCTCCGTCCGCCGGTTGACGCCGTTGTTGTCCAATCTTCTTTTGGTGTGCGGCATCATTTACGTCGGCCTGCTCTTCTGCGCCGGTGCGGCAATGTCGGTTTCTGCCGCAACCAGCGAGTTCGCGAGCGGCGATGTGGAACCCGCGGTCGCCCGGCTCTTCCCGCAATATGGCACGGCGATTCTCCTGGTTTTCGCGATGCGCATGGCGGCCATGACGGTCTTCGCTATGTCGAACATTGGGCGGACCAGCGGCATTTTGCCCAAATGGTTCTCGTATCTCGGATACCTGCTTGGAGCGGCGCTGCTCCTCACGGCCTCCTTGAGCTCCTATCTCGTGGTGCTCTTCCCCGCTTGGGTCTTCCTCTTTTGCGTCATCTTGATCGACAAGGCCCGCCGAATCCCGAAATCGCTCGAACTCGAACGAGCTGCGTCCGAGCGCCGCGGCACGTCAATTGGCGCTTGATCGGGAGGATATGGGCGCACGCGTTGGGAGGCGCCTCCGATCGATACCATTTTTGCTAACGCGACGATCCCAGGAGGCACCGGCGTGGAGAAGATCGAATCTGGCATGCTGGCCATCGCCAGGCGAACAGGTCTCTCCGGGAAGCTCCCAATTAACAAATCGGATGGTCTGGCCGCGATTACCACCGGCATCGCCAACGTTCCGGACGGGATGGCGTCCGGGGTGCTGGCCGGGGTCAATCCGATCTATGGCGTCTATACGTTGATGGTCGGGACCCCGATCGCGGCCCTGACCATTTCCACGCAGCTCATGATGTTCAACACCACCAGCGCCATGACGCTGGTTGCCACCGATGGCCTCGGCGCTCGAACGGGTGAAGACCGGGTGCATGCGCTCATTGCCATCGCCTTGATCGCTGGTGTTTTTCAGCTCGCGCTGGGCCTGCTGGGCCTCGGCCTGATCATCAAGTTCGTTTCGAACGCGGTCATGACTGGTTTCCTGACCGGGATTTCGGTGTTGATCATCATGGGCCAGCTCTGGGATCTCACCGGGTACACCGGCGAAGGGGGGTCGAAACTCCAGCAAACGGCGCAGTTGCTGGCAAATCTGCGGGACGTGGACATTCCGACGACCGTGATCGGTGTGGGCACTATCGTGCTCATGGTGCTCCTCGGGAAGACGAAATTCGCGACGTTCAATTTGCTCATTGCCCTGGCGGCCGCAGCCGCCGTTCAATGGATTTTCGATTTCACGTCGGTTGCCCTCGTCTCGAAAATTCCAGGCAGTCTTCCCTCCTTCGAGCTCCCTCAGCTTTCCCTCGTTCCCGCCATGCTGGTCGCGGGAATCGCCACGGGCGCCGTGGGACTCCTGCAGGCCGCTGGGGTTGCTCAGGCCTATCCAAACCCTGACGGAAGCGATACCAGCGATAGCCGCGATTTCGCCGGGCAGGGTCTCGCCAATATCGCGGCTTCATTCTTTCGAGGAATGGCGGGCGGAGGGTCGCTTTCCGGAACGGCCCTCAATGTGAGCGCGGGCGCCCGCACGCGCTATGCCGCGGTCATACAAGCCATCGTCGTGCTCATCGTCGTGCTGGTTTTCAACGATTTGCTCAGCATGATTCCAAATGCCGCGTTGGCGGCCCTGCTCGTTTATGCCGCGGCCCTGTCCATCAAATTCTCGGCAATCGCCTCTGTGCGCCGGACATCCTGGATGTCGCTTGCCGCTATGCTCGTGACCTTCTTCGCCACGCTCGTCGTGCCGTTGCAACAGGCGGTCATGTTCGGTGTGGTGCTGGCCAGCATCCTCTTCATCTATCGAGCGAGCACCGACATTCGAATCGAACAGCTTCAGGTACGTGGGAACCAGCTGATTGCTTCGGATCCGCCGGACGCGCTGCCCGATCACGCCATCACCGTTCTGGATGTGGAAGGCAATCTCTTCTATGCCGGCGCCCGTACGCTGAGCGAGCGGTTGCCGGATGCCAAATCGGCGCAAGGTTCGGTCGTGGTCCTGCGGCTCAGAGGGCAGTCCGAGGTTGGAAGCACCTTCTTCAAGGTCGTCGGCAAATATGCTGATCAGCTCCGGGGCAATGGCGGGCGGCTCATCCTCACCGGCGTGGACCCACGGGTGAAGGAGCGCATGCAGCGGACCGGCGACCTGGAATCGATTGGCGAAGAAAACGTGTTGCTCGCCGGGCATGTGCTGGGCAGCGCGACCATAGCCGGATACGACGTGGGGTCGGAATGGTTGCTCGGCGTCCTGCCGCCTGAGGCGCCAGCCACGGTGACACCGCCGCCTGGCGTGGCAAAGGAGGCTGCTGAGACTGCGAGCGACCATTCTGCTGGAGCACCCACGCACGAAGCACAGATCAGCGCCCCTGGACGTCCCGACCGCGCAAGTGTGTTCGCGCGCATGACCGATTTCGCGGGTCGCCACCATCGGACAACGGGCCACATCGCCAGTTGGCAATCGGCGGCAATCGCCGGACTCGTTCTCTTGCTCACAGGAATCGCGAGCGTGCTCTTTCCGGATGTGCTGGACAGCGTTTTGCGCGGAATCACCGGGGCGATTCTTGTCTCGATCTCCGGATTCTGGATCTACCAGACATTTGCGGACCTTCGCGGCCGGCGCATCGAGATCGCGGACTTGCGGTTGTTTTCGGCTGGTATCGCGTTGATGGCGGGCGCTGCGATGGTCCTGGCGGAATTCCACACCAGGATGTCGACCGATTCCGCTCGATTGCTGCTCGGTCTCGGTGTCATCCTGATTGGTGTCGTCGGGCTGATCGTTGCCTGGTTCCTACCGGCAGAATCGGCCGGCCGCCTCGCCACCGTTGCAATCAATGGGCTGGTCGTGGCGACCGGCGCTGTCGGTCTTTTTCAACTTCGGGATCAGCAACCCTTCCTCGATCGCACCGCGTGGCTGATGATCCTGATTGGCGCGGGACTATTGGCCTACGCATTCGAGGTCTTCCGTCGATCGGCCGGCGCTCCGCTCGAGCTTGAGGGCGATAAATTGACATAAGTGTTCAGCTCGTTGACGAATCAACTCACACATCATCGGACTCGAGCTGTCGATCCGTCGCGGTCTTCGAACCGCCGATCCGTTGCGCCCGGGAGTGAGGCGAGGGTTCACCAGCCAGGAGTCGTCGCGTTGGCCGTTGCAGTGGCAAACGGCAATTCTTCCAGTAACCGATCGATGAATCGGTCGACCGAACAGAAATCCTCGGCCAGCGAGCGGCAGGCCGATGGATCGAAAGAGATCGCGGTCCGAACGTCCTCCCAGACGCAATCCATATCCACCCCCATCCCGAATCCCGTGATATTGACCGTCAGGTGATCCTGAATCGTCTCCCGTACCACCGGGCCGGCATACTCGTACCCGCCGCAAAGCGCGGGCAACCCCATCGCCAGGGCTTCCATGACGCCACGGGCTGACGAGATCACCACATCGAAGTTGGGCAGAAGGTTCTGAATCGATGTGCAGGGAACGAAATGAATGGGCGTGATCGACGCCCCGAATCGATCGCAGATACTCCAGAACTGTTCACCGTCGCCGAGCAAAGTGACGCGTGCGCTCGTGCACTCCAGCCGTCGCAGCACCTTCCAGATCGTTGGTTCTCGGTTCGCATCGAGCCGGGAATAGATCAGCACGCGAATATGCGAGAGATCGGCCAGGGCTCGCGGAAATCGTGGGGTGAACCGCGAGAGATCGACCCCCTGATGAGCCAGCACGAGCTTTTCGTTGGGGATCCGGGCCGCCATGAGCTCCATCGAACGCTCGGTCAGGCAGACGAAGCGCTGGCACCGGCAAACGACGGCTTCTGAGAATGGCGTGGCCGGATTGTGCACGATGCGAAAAGCCGGCACGACCGGCGGGCAGAGCGCCAGCAACCGATCCGATCCTTCATCGAGCAGCACCAAATCCACGTCCAGCGGTAACGGCGTGCCGCGCGCGCCGATGATCCGGCAAAATCGCCGCATCGGTTCGGTCAACGGAAATCGGTCGACATCCTCGATCGCGAGAGAGACGCGCTCGCCTCGCCGGGCCAGTCCGGCGATGAGATCGAATATGAAACTCTGCTGTCCGAAGGTCATAGAGCGGCCGTAGAGCTCGTAGCGGCCGTCATAGAGTGGATTGTCCAGCGCAGAAACCAGATAGAGGATGTGCACGACGATTCCTTTTTGACGGTCTCCCCGGAATGTGCGAAGCGCGTTTCGGGCCGACCGGCATGTCATCGGCTCGAGCCGCGTGTGTTCGGTGTGCCGAAGCCCGGCCAGTATCGACGATCGCATTTTGGGTGAGCCAGCACGAGCCGTGCGTGGGGCGTTTACCGAGACCCTATCCTTACGGTCGCGTTTCGCTACGACAAGGATGACGATATGAAGGTTCTGGGGCTCTCGTTCGTTCGCAATGCCGAAGAACGGCTACCTGCCGCGCTCGACTCGATGGCGCAGTATTGTGACCAGTTGTATGTCGTCGATGATCGCAGCACCGATCGCACGGCCGATATCCTGCGGGCGCACCCCGCGGTCACGAATCTGTTCACCGCGCCCTCCGGTCTTTCGGACGCATCGTGGTATTTTCCAGAGAGCCTTTTGCTCGATCTGCTCTATCGCATGACCGATCTCTCGCAGCCCGACTGGGTGGTCATCCTCTCCGCCGACGAGCGCATCGAACCAGCGGAACGCGTGCGGACGATCCTGTCCAGTGCCGGCGCCGGCACAGCGGGCTTCCAGATGAATCTGGTCTCTGCCTGGAACGATCCGGCCTACCCGTTCATGGTTCCCCTCATGGGCCAGGCGCGCTCGCAGGCCGGTCGGATTTGGCGGTACCACCCCGGGTTACGCACAGAGGGGAAGCGGCTGCACAACAGCTACTTTCCGGCGAATATCGGAGACTTCGGCCGGATCGAATTCACGAGCGAATTGACGATCGCGCACGCCGGCTGGGCGACCCTGGCCGAGCGGATGGCCAAGGTGGATCTTTATACCGCGCTCGATCCCCGGCTCGAATTGAACAATGGCATTCCTTACGATGTCGGCCTGCTGTTTGGGTTCGAGCGTGATCGGGTCGCTGATCTCATAGCGGAATACGAGCGTCGTCTCGCGCTGATTCGTGCGGATTCGCTCCAGGCGCCTCACATATCTCGCTGACCCGCGCAACGGTCGGATCTCGGCTGGGGACCCTCCGTTTGGATGCCCGAGGTCGAACGGTGCGCTCGAGTCGGCGGCGTTGGTTCGTTTCGAGAAACGAATAGATTTGCGCAGGATTTGGTGGGAACACCGTGCTGATTTCGGACGGCTGCGTACGCGGGTCGTACGGTTGATCGCGATGCGCGGTCGAACACCGGCACGATGCCGCTGGTCGGCGCGTGAGGAGGAGTCCCGTGTTTCTTACCCAACAACTGCCACGGCTGGGGGCGATTGCGGCCCTGGCAGCATTTCTGTTGATCGGCGCCACCGGCGCGCTGGCCCAGGGGACGCCAGAAGCCGCGACCCCTGCGTCCGCGTCCATCGAAGCAGCGATCATGACGGCCGATGGAACGATGGTCGGTAAGGTCGAGGTCGTCCAAAATGAGGATGGCGTCACGTTCACCGTGCTGCTCGATGCCGGTGCGCTGCCGGAGGGCGAGCACGGCATGCATGTCCACGAAACCGGGACCTGCTCGCAGGGCGGCGATAGCGCCTTCGCGCTCGCCAACGCTCACTACAATCCGACCGATCAGCACCACGGCGCTCCCAATTCCGATTCGAGCCACGCCGGCGATCTGGGGAACCTGCTTGCGGCGTCGGACGGTTCGGCCGATTTCACCATCACGGTGACGACCGTCTCGCTCGATCCCTCGGCCGCCGACACCCTGCTCGATGCCGACGGCTCGGCCCTGATCATCCATGCCGACGCCGACGACCTCAAGACCGACCCCTCCGGTAATAGTGGCGACCGGGTGCTGTGCGCGGTCCTGTCGCCGAATATGACGGCCACCCCGGTTGCTTCACCCGCGGCTATGCCGATGGGGACGCCAGCCGGTTGATTCGACCCAGGCGCTTCACAAGCGGCGATCGGATGGATCCATCCATCCGATCGCTTTTTTCGTTTCCATGCGGTTGCTGTCAGGTTCGCTCCGGCGCCAGCGTGCGCGGGCGCGGTAAGAGGCGAGCGGGCCCCATCCCGCCCGCGCTAGGCAACCGGTTGGTCGACCGAACGAGGCGCACCGCGCAGCGGAACGCGATTTCTCAGGTTCGCCGGGTTACTGCAGAGAACCATGCGCGTACGTGCGAATCCGAAATTTTCTTGCCGCGTGGCGGATTGCTGCCAGCAATAATCTGATACGATGAAAGTGCTTCGGCATAACAATATCTGGCAGATGCCGTTTCGGCATCCACATTCTCGGAGGTAGGGATGGATCCCACCCAATTCGATCGTGTAACGAAGTTCTTCGCGCTACGGAAGACCCGACGCCGGGCATTGACGGGCGGGGCCGCCGGCTTGGCGGCGCTCGGTGGAGTGAGCCACCTGCGTGGTTCCAATGCGCAGGATGCCACTCCGGAAGCAGCTTCGAGCGCGAGCGGCGAAGAGTCCGTCAAGCCGGAATACTTGTTCGTCCAGACCTTTACCGAGGGAACTTGGGCCGCAAAAGCGGGTGAAAAAGGCCCCGTTACCGTGACGCTGAGCGGCGTGACGGCTCAAACCGTGTTCTTTTCTGATCGGCCTGAGCGACAGGTCGGTATTGCCCAAACCCAGATCTTTCTCGATGGTCTTGGCTTCACACCGGACAATCCCCCAAATGCGGCAATCGTGGCCGAGCTCGACGGCGGCGAGCAAGATGTGCTCGTGCTCGAGCTGCTCGATCCGGTTTACGACGCGGACGCATCGACATTGACCTATGGTGCGAACGTTCTCGAGAATTTTTCCGACACCAGCTTTTCTAGCCTCGCGTTGGTCAGCGACGATCAGGCCATTCCGGCGAGCTTCGGCGCTGGCAGTCTCTTCATCGACGATTGCTCCGATGGTTCTGGCACCTGTTACTACAACGACGACAACGGAAACGCGGTCGTTGTTGGGGGGATCAGCAATATTGGTTGCTGCTGGGGTGGAGCGGAGAATCCCCAGTGCGGTTTGTGCAACGACGACGGAACGTCAGCCTACTACGGCCAACTTTGTAACGAATCGTATCCCGATCTCTGCACCTACACGAACAACGGAGTGGGCCCTGCCTACACGTGCCATGTCACCGATCAGAGCTGCCCAGGATTCGCGGGCTAGTCCTGGCGCAAGACGACCGCAACGCTGCACTGGCAGAGCGAAGAACGCCGGGCGGTCGATTCGCCCGGCGTTCTGTTGGTCGCCACACCTTGAGAATCTACAAGCGGACGGTCTGCGAACCGTTATTGACTCTTCGTTCGCTGGAGGCTGGCTCGAAAGAGTCGTTCGAGGCGGGGTAGTACCTCTTGCGCGGTCTCACCAGAAAACAACGCCTGATGCAGCATGGCGCCCGCCCGATCCTGGAATTCCATGAAGCCGTCATAGCGAGGCCGCAGGTAGGCGGATTCGATCGCGCCCAGCGTGTCGGCGAAGAAGTTTCCGCAATACCCATTGACTTCATCGCTGGTCCACGCGTCGATGTGCCCGGGTTGACCCCCGGATGCGACATAGACCCCGCTCTGGACGGCCCCAGACGCCGCGTATGCGGCGAAATCCGCGGCCGCGACCGGAAGGGCCGTGCGTGCGGATATCGCCAGTCCGGCGCCACCCAGCACGCCCCCTCGTCCTGGACCATCGGTTTGTGGTGTCGCCGAAAAGCGAAGGAGACTGCTCCGGAATTCGGCGCGGGAATAGTTCGAATAACCGAACGCCGCCGGCACATAGGCGATCTCGTCCGTTTCGCTCATGCGGTCATAGGTGCGGATCGGATTCGACACCCTCGACATCGGATGGACCGCACGCGCCAGCCGCAGCATCGTCTCCCAGGCGGTCCTCCCGACCTGCTCACTGGCGAAGCGGTCCGGGTCGTGCCCCGCGGGTTCGCCGTACACTGCGCATAGGGTGAGAAAGGTCATGAGGGTATCGACCGGGATGAACGGCTGCGCCACCTGACCCGCGGCTTTTCCCATCCGATCTTCGGCCAATGTCACGACCTCATCCCAGGTTTTGGGCACGTCGCGGTCGAGTAGATCTGGGCGACAGGAGCTCACCTGGCAGGCCGCGTCGATCGCCATGGCCCAGTAATGTCCGTCGTACAGATAGCTCTCGTAACTCGGTCCGACTGTATGCTCGGCCTGATCCTGCAGCGATTCGGGTGTGAGCCATTCATCGAGCGGCAGGAGACAGCCGCTCGTAGCTGCCACTCCCATGAATGGGTGATCGAGCACGATAAAATCGAAGTCTTGCGCGAGCCGCTCGATTGGATAATCGGCGAAATCCTGCAGGCTCCGTGTGCCCCAGGCGAACGAGACGTCCGGGTGCATTTTCGAATAGGCGGCGGAAGTCGCGACGATACTATCGTGTCCACGCGGATGATCCCAGCTCATTCCTTTGAGCTCGATCATGCCACCGCACCTGATAGCTGCAAGTCGCGGATTTCTTCGTCGGAATACCCGCCGATCTCACGCAGAAGCTCGACGGTGTGCTCTCCCAGGATGGGTGCATGTCGATAGACTCCGCCTGGAGTTTCGCTGAACTTGATGGCTACCCCGGTGGTGCGGACCTTGCCTGCCTCCGGATGATCCCATTCGATGATCATCTCGTTTTCCGCAACTTGCGGATCGCGTTCGAGGTCAGCGAAGTCCTGCACCGGCGCGCACCAAATGTTTTCCGGCAGCAACAGGTCCAGCCACTCCTGCGTCGTCTTCGCGGGAAACGCCCTGCGGAAGTCCTCGACGATCTCGTCCCGGCGCTCCATATTCTGTGTTTCGGTCACGCCTTCATAGCCCGGCACGCCGGTTAGCTCCGCCAGCTTTCCAATGGGATTCATCGAGATGGCGATATACCCATCGCTGGTTTCATAGAAACCGTACGGAGCGCCGAGATAGGCGCTCGGCACACCGGCGCGGCTACGCTGCGGCAGGCCGCCACCATTCAGGTACACCGCCAGCTCCTGGATGAACAGGTGCAGCGTCGAATCGAGCAAGTTGACATCGACGCGTTGACCGACGCCGTGCTGGATGCGGCCATAGACCCCGGCCAGCACGCCAATCACAATATGAAATCCAGCGACGAAGTCGGAAACGCCAACTGCGGCGGCCACCGGTGGGCCATCCGCGTGCCCTGCCAGATACGTCGTGCCCGATACCGCCTGCGCCAGCAGATCCTGACCAGGGCGCTTCAGATACGGACCTGTAGGGCCCCAGCCTGAGCTGGCGACATAGACAAGATCCGGAAAGCGCTCATGCAGCTCCTCGAAGCCGAGTCCGAGCCGGTCCATGACGCCGGGCCGGAAATTCTCGGTGAGCGCATCGGAGGCGCCGATCAGGCGCAATGCCGCTTCTTTCCCTTTCGGGTTTTTCAGATCGAGAGCGATCGACCGCTTGTTGCGATTGAGCGTCAGATACGAGATACCGTGGCCATTGAGATAGACGTTGCCCATACTCCAATGGCGCATCCAGTCGCCCGTGAGCGGTTCGATCTTGATGATGTCGGCCCCGAGATCGCCCAGGATTTGAGTCGAGAACGGTCCCTGGGCAAGTTGGCTGAAGTCCGCGATTCGCAGGCCTTCGAGTGGTCCACGCATGGGTTCGGTTGATCTCCTGACGCGAGAAATCGAAAATCGCTCAACCGTTGAAAAGTGGTGAAAGGAGACCGCCATCCACGCGATAGCACCCTCCAGTGCAGAACGATGAATCGTCACTGGCGAGAAAGAGCACGAGCCGGGCCACTTCATCCGGCCGGCCAACCCGGCCGAGCGGATGGAGGCGTCCCCATTCCCTGATTGCCGCGGCGGGGTCGTCCGCGCCGAAGGTGTTGGCCGCGTCATCCAGCATCGGCGTGTGGATCGAGCCCGGCGCGATGCAATTGCAGCGGATGTTTTCGTGCGCGTAGTCCAGTGCAACGGTGGTCGTGAAGCTCACCACCCCGCCTTTGGAAGCGGCATAGGCAGCGACGGTTTTTTGTGAGGCAAATGCCTGCACCGAAGCCGTATTGACGATCGAGCCGCCGCCGCGTTTGCGCATTTCTGGAATGGCGTATTTGCAAGTGAGGAAGCTGCCCTTGAGATTGATATCGACCTGGAAATCCCAATCGTCTTCGGACAGCTCCTCGACCGTTCCATACCGCACCACACCGGCGGAGTTGTAGAGCATGTCGATACCGCCGAAGCGGTCGGCCGCCGCGCGCATCAATTCCTGAACCTGGGCCGAATGACGCACATCGCAATGCACCCACGCAGCCTGACCTCCGCTTGCTTCCAACTCGGACACGGTCCTGGCTACCGCGGCATCATCGACATCTCCGATGACGACCGCGCCACCTTCGGCGACGAATGCTTCAGCCGCCGCCTTGCCGAGACCCATCGCCCCGCCGGTGATGACGATGATCTTGCCTTCGAAACGCTGGCAGCCGTTTTCGCTCGTCATGTGTCTCGATCCTTACGTTGCAATGGACGGGAAATTGAGCGGCGCCCCCGGCACCTCCATCTCGATCTTGGTCAGATGCCAGCGCGCGAGGCTGCCGATCACCATCGTCCGACGTTCGGGGCCGCAGAAGGTGATATTGGTTGGCGCGGCAAGTTGGGTGTTTTGCCAGTCATAACCAAACACGTCGAGCGTTCCATTGGTGGCCAACCGGTAGATCACGCTCGGTGAATAGCACGCGATCCACAGGGTCCCGTCCTGATCGAACGCGATCCCATCCGGCACATTTTTGGGTAGATCGACGACGGGTTCGATTGTACCGGCAGAGCCGTCAGCCTCGATCTTGATACGCACGATGCCTGGCAGCAGCGAGACGACCACATACAGCCACGCGCCGTCCGGGCTGAGCGCGATGCCATTGGGAAAATTCGTCACCCTGTCGGTGAACAGCTCTGTGTTTCCATCGGGCCGCACGACGAAAATACAACCATCATCGCCATACCAGGTGCCCGAATCGGAGACATAGAGATTGCCGTCCGCGTCGAATGCCGGATAGTTTGGAGTAACCAACGGGCGATCGGGCGTTCCCGAGGAATAGACAGAAACCGATCCATCTGGAGAAACGCGCTTGACGCAATGCGACGTGCTCTCGCAGATATAGATGTTGCGGCCGGCATCGAGGGCGAGTCCGAGCGCGAAGCCGTCGATCGACGCGATCTGCCGATAGCTTCCGTCCTCGTCGACACGATAGACCTGGCCACCTTCGCCGCCTGCATATAATTCCCCGTCGGGGCCGGTCGCAACGCCCTCGGGATGATCCAGCCCGTCGGCCAGGGAAGCGAATTCCGAAAGGTTGCGCAAGGGATCTGACTGGAGACCGGTGGTCACGTCCCAGACGCCAGCAACGTTGCTCATGGTCGCACCTCGCCTTCCATTAGGACGTGTCCGCTGCGTTGTCGGGCAGCATCACGGGTAAGCGGCCGCTGGAGGGGCGCATCCCACCTGCGCCGCGCTCGAGCGTTATTTCGTTCGACTGCGGCATCGTCAGTATCCTTCGTTGCGCAGGCGAACCGCGATGCGCCTGCGCGAGCGGTGGTAATAGACCGCTGCCAGCATCACTACGCCTACGACCAGGAGCTGCTGGGTGGTATTGATGCCCATCAGCCGCATCCCTTTGCCGATCATGCCGAGAATGACGACCGCCAGCGCGGCGCTGATGATGTTGCCCTGGCCGCCGGCCATGCTGACCCCGCCGAGCACGACCGCTGCGATGACGGTGAGCTCGAATCCTTGCACCCCCGCGTCGAAATAGCCCGTGTCCGTTTGCGCCGCCACCAGCAGACCGGCCAGCGCCGCGCAACAGCTCGAGATCACGAAGAGGCAAAACATGATCGCTCGCACGGAGATACCGGATACCCGCGCGGCCTGCTCGTTGCCGCCAATCGCGTAGATGTTGCGGCCAAATTCCGTCTGGCTGAGCACATACCAGGCCAAAGCGATCAAGAGCAGGGCGAGTATGACCGGAACCCGAATCGGGCCTACCTTTCCGAACCAGAGTCGGGTGAATTGGGCGAACTGGTTTTCATCCACCACCGGAGTCTTGTTGGTGTAGACGTAGACGAGTCCGCGCAGGGCAAACATCATGCCAAGCGTCGTCATGAGCGACTGCATGCCCACATAGGTGACCAGGAACCCGTTGATCAGCCCGATCAATGGACCGGTTGCCAGGCCGATGGCGATACCGATCCACATACTGTCGGTCCGGTTCATGGCCGTGACCGTCGCCACCCCGGCGAACGCGAGCATCGAGCCGATCGACAAATCGAATTGCGCCGCCAGCATGAGCATGGTGATGCCGACTGCGGCGATCAGGGTCGGAGAAATCTCCCAGAGCAGGTCCCAGTAGACCTTGCGCTGACGCGTGACTGGTTCGACGGCAAGAAAGAAACCAACAACGATCGCGAGGATCAGAAGCAGGCTGAGCTCCTCATTGCGCGCCCAGATCGCCGCGTATCGTTTCCAGCCCTGCCGTGGTTCCTTCACCGGGAGCGCCTGCTGCACCGTTGCCATCAGGCTGCCTCTCCCATTTCCTGTGCGACCGCGGCGGCTTCGACCAACCTGGCTTGGGTAGCCTCACTGCGGCCGAATTCGGCGACGATACGCCCCTCGCGCATGACCAGGATGCGATCAGCGATGCCGAGAATCTCGGGGATCTCAGTCGTCATGAAAACGATGCCGAGCCCGCGCTGAGCCATCTCATCCATCAATCGGTAGATTTCGCTTTTCGATCCGACATCGATCCCGCGAGTTGGCTCCGCCAGGATCAACAGTTTCGGGTCCCGCATAAGCCAGCGGGCCATGAGCACTTTTTGCTGATTTCCACCGCTGAGCAACTGGACACGCTGGCGTAGCGAGGGGGTGCGTACCGAAAGGCGGTCGACGAATGCCGACGCTTCCTTCGTTTCCTTGCGGGAGTTCAGCCAACTGAAATTGGCGAATTGACGTAGTGACGCCAGCGTCATATTGTCGCGCACGGACATCGGCAGCACGAGGCCGTCGCTCTTGCGATCCTCGGTCAGGAGGCCCATCCCCTTGTCCATCGCATCCGATGGTGAGTTCGGCTTGATGCGCTGACCGTCGAGCTCGACCGTTCCGGCAGTCCGCTCGCTGGCTCCGAACAGCACCCGTCCGACGGTGTTGATACCGGCGCCCAGGAGTCCGAAGAGCCCCACGATCTCCCCAGCATGAACGGTTAGATCGAAGTGCTGGATTCCGCTGCCACTGACATCGGTAGCCCTCAGCAGCACCGGACCGCGCTTCACGTTGGTTTTCGGAAAGAGGTCCTTCAGCTCACGCCCGACCATCCAGGTAACCAGATCGTGCGGATTTGTGCCGGTGACGTCCGTCGTGATGACATGTTTGCCGTCCCGTACTACCGTCACCCGGTCCGCGATGCGATAGATCTCGTCAAGCTTGTGTGTGACGTAGATGATCCCGACACCGCGTTCCTGCAAACGCCGGATGAACGAGAAGAGCCGGTCGACCTCATCGGTGCTGAGCGCCGACGTCGGCTCATCCATGACCACGATTTGGGCGTTTTGCGAAAGCGCGCGCGCGATCTCGACCAATTGCTGCTCGGCGACCCGTAGCTCACCGACTGGCGTTTCGGGATCGATGTCCAGACCAAGCTCATCGAGAAGCTGCTTCGTGTTGCGATGCAACGCGTTCCAATCGACTCGCCCACCGCTTCGTTTCGGATAGGCGCCCAGAAAAACGTTCTCCGCGACGCTCAAGCCAGGAACCAAGTCGAGCTCCTGATAGACGACCTTGATGTGTCGGGCAATCGAATCGGCCGGACCGCGGAAATCGACCGCGTTCCCATCCACCAACATTTGACCACTATCAGCGTGATAGAGCCCGGAAATGATCTTGATCATTGTGCTCTTGCCGGCGCCATTTTCCCCGATAAGCGCATGGACCTCGCCGGGAAGCAGATCGAAATCGACAGAGTCGAGTGCGACGACGCCCGGGAATTCTTTGTGGATGGCCCGCATCTCGAGCAGTGGCGCCTGCGTGCCGGTGTTCTGGGTAGCAGTCTCCATCAGCTCTCCTGCGTGTAGCGGCGGCGGATGCTATCCAGAAAAACGGCGACCAGGATGATGATGCCCGTCACGGCCCATTGCCAGTTCGGGTTGTAGCCCATCAGGGTGATGCCATTGTTGAGCGAACCGAGCAGCAACGTAGCCAGGAACGTGCCCAGAATGGTTCCTTTGCCTCCAGCCAGACTTGCGCCGCCCAGTAATACGGCGCCGATCACCTGAAGCTCGAAGCCGAATCCCGCGTTGTTCTGCCCCGAGTTCATGCGGGCGATCAGCATGAATGCGCTCAGCCCGGCCATCACCGACGTAACGATGAAGCAGATCGTTTTCAAGCGCCAGACATGAATGCCGGAAAGAGCCGCGGCTTCAGGGTTACTACCCAGCGCGTACAGCGAGCGGCCGAAGGTCGTTTTTGCCAGAATAAGACTGAAGATCACGAAAAAGACCGCCATGATGACGACCGGCCAGGGAATACGCACCGGGTTCTCGATGGCGGCTCCATTGAAAACGCGTTTGAAGGACGAGAGCTTGTGCTCGTTTTGCACGGCGGCGTTGGTCGATGTGTAGGCCGCGCCGCGCAGAATCTGCATCATCGCCAGCGTCACGATGAACGACGTGATACCCAGTTTCAGCGTCAACGCGGAATTGAGCGATCCGACGATGACGCCGAGCAGGATCGCCACCACGATGCCGACCACCAGATAGTGCCACTGGTTCATGGCCTGCATGGCCACTACACCAACGAATGCCTGCATCGAGCCAACCGAGAGATCGACCTCCCGCGCGATGAGCAACAAGGTCATGCCGAATCCGGTGATGGCAATGAGCGCGACCTGCGACAACAGCACCCCGATGTTGCGCTCGGTCAGAAAGACCGTCGACTTGATAGCCAGGAACACCCAGACCACCACGATGAACGTGAACAGATACCCCTCCGGCGAAGAGAGAAGTCGTTGCACGATCGAGTCGCCGGTACGGGTGGTACCCGAGGGACGCTCGACCTGAGTGGGCCTCACAGCCTGTTCGGCAGACACAGTCCAGAAATCCTGTCCTACGAGGTGGAAGGTAGCGGGATGCCGGCCAGCTCCGGCATCCCGCAAATGCGATACGCGGTTACTTTTCGCCTTCGATTGAAATCGCGGCGATCGCGTCGAAGTTAGGTGTGTACGTGTCACCATCCTTCGTGTAGTAGTCCGCGAGATTATCGGCCGTCATCGGGGTGGATGGGGCGATCGTGTGCGGCGCCAGCTCGGTGCCGTTGAATGCGGCCACGCCTGCGTCGATCAGCAGGCGACCCTGATATTCGGGGAACATCGCCGCCGAAACTTTGTACGGTCCGCCTTCCATCAGCGCATCTTTGCAGGCGTTGCCCTCGCAACCGAAACCGACCACCAGGAGCTTGTCCATGTCGAGACCGGCGGCCTCGTAGGACTGCATGCCGCCGAGGGCCGAGTCGTCATTGATGCCGAAGATCACGTTGACATCCGGATGCGCGGTCAGCGCGTCCGCGGACACCTGCACGGCCACGTCCTTGAGCCCGTTGCCATCGACCGACTGGGCGACGGTGGCGTTCTCGCCGAGCACTGAGGTAATGCCGTCGATGAAGCCTTGCGAGCGATTGACCGTTGTGGATAGCGCGGGCAAGCCAACATCCAGAATCACGGCTTTGCCATCCAGATTCTCGTTGACATAGTCGCCGGCCCAGACACCAACTTTATACCCGGCAGCGTAGTCGTCGATCGACACCAGGGTGGTGCAACCGTCTGTTGGTGATGACTCGCAGATGATGGGAATACCGGTCGCGGCTGCCTCGGTGATCTTCGGACCGGACGCTTCTTCATTGACCGGGGTGAAGTTCAGGACATCAATATCCTGGGCCAGGTAGTCATCGACCGCGGCCAGCGATTTGGTGAGGTCGAGGTTGGCATCGTTGATCGAGAAGTCGATGCCCCACTCGTCCGCGCGGGCCTGCTCACCCTTGGTGAGATTCTGATACCACTCATGGACCAGATAGTTCGTCACATGGCCAACTTTGGCTGGAATCGTCCAGCCGTCTGGTGGTGCGGTTGGATCGAGACTGCGGACTAGCGCATCGCCTTCCATCTGTGCGGCGGTGGGAGAGCCTGCGCTTGGAGTGGCATCCTGAGCCACAGCGATCTGGCCAAGCGCCAGGAGTGCGACGAGTGCGAGCGCGAACCGGGCAGCCCAGCCACGCCAAAGGGACGTCTTCGTCATTCCATGATCCTCCATCGAATGGGAAGCGGCGACGTCGCCGCTTCCCGCGGGTGACACTGAATCGCGAGATTCCTGTCCATCACCGTTGCTGGAGCGGGCTCCTCCTTTCGCTGTTGCAGGTAAATCGGTTAGCGTCCGGTGAAGACCGGTGACCGCTTTTCGAAGAACGCTTTGATGCCCTCCTGGGCATCGTGGGTCTCATACAACGTAGCGGTCATGCCGGTTTCCATCGTGATTGCGGTTTCTAGCGGCGCCTCGACACCATTGTTGACAAGCTGCTTTGCCATTCGCACCGCTTGCGGCGCTCGTTCCGCGATCGTGCGCGCCATGGTGAGCGCCGTTTCCATCAGCTCCTCGGGAGGGACGACCTTGTTCACGATCCCGAAGCGTTCAGCGTCTGCCGCCGTGATCGGTTCGCCCGTCATCAACAGCTCCTTCGCTTTGTTGCGGCCCACCAGGCGGGGAAGGCGTTGCGTACCGCCGCCGCCGGGGAGTAATCCAAGCTTGCTTTCCGGCAATCCGAGCTTGGCCCGCTCCGAAGCGATCACAATATCGGCTGCCAGCACAAGCTCGAATCCACCGCCCAGCGCCCAGCCGTTGACTGCCGCGATGACTGGTTTGGAATTCTGCTCGACCGAAGCGTACATCCTCCGGCCGAGCCGCTGGAATTCGACGTAATCGAGCAGCTCGATATCGAGATAGCCGTTGATGTCCGCTCCGGCTACGAACGCTTTGCCACGGCCAGTTATCACGATGACCAGTACCGAATTGTCGCGATCCAACTCATCGAATGCATCGATGAGCTCCTGCATCGTGCGGTGATCGAGCGCATTGAGCCGTTCCTCACGCACGAACGTCAGAATCGCGATTGGACCCTCGCGCGTGACCTCGAAGTTTGGCGGAGGCGGTTTCGCCTCGGTTCGCGACGTCATGCAGGCTCCCCGATTGTGTAGCGGTTCCAAGAATACATGAAAACGTTTACATCGATGTGAGCTTCGTAGGAATTGGTTCAGTACGAGGTGGGGCCACCGATGTTCGCGTGATCAGGACCGGTCGCAATCGACTGTCGTGCGGCCGCAGGGGCGCTCCCTGCTCGATCGCGCGACACAGACGCAACGCTGCCAGTTTACCCAACCGAAATGGTGCGCTGGCGACCGCGGAAAGCGGAGGATCGAGCAATGGATTCCAAGGGGCATCATCGAACCCGATCAGGGAAACCTCTGCCGGGACCCGGATTCCCAGTTGCCGGAGTCCAAACAAAACCTGCAAGCTAAGTTCCATGTTGGCGCAGAACACCGCCGTCGGTGGATCGGGATTGTTGAACATATCGCGAGTAGCGCGCACACCATCGTCCCACGATTCACGGGCGAAACCGATTCGGCCACGCTGGACAGTCAGGCCATTGCCGCTCAGTGTCGCCAGGAATCCGTCCAGCCGCTCTTGACGGTTGCTCAAACCGTCGATCCCCCAGGAGATCAGTCCGATATCACGGTGACCATGGTCGATCAGATGTTGCGTTGCCAGATGTGCGCCATGGAAATTGTCGATTGCGACCAATGGGTTTTGAAGGGCCGGATACGTTCGGTCGAGCATGATCATGGGTGGCGCGATCTTTGCCCATTTCGCTACCTTCGTCTCATCGGCATGTGCGGGATTGAGCAACAACCCAGCCACGTTCTGATCGAGCAGGGTCTGCATATATCGATGCTGGGTTTCGGAATCGTTGCCGGCGCTGCTGATGAGCACGCTAAAGCCAAGCGCCCGGCATCCTTCTTCGATGCCTTCGAGCATCGTGCTCCAATACATATGGGCAATATTGGCGATGACCACGCCGACGAGCTTGCTGCGGCCAGTTTTCAGGGAGCGCGCGGCGGCATTTGGCACATAGCCGAGCTGGTCGATCGCCGTTTTGAGCCGCTGTTGGGTGGCGCTCGACATTCCACTGGTGCGGCCGTTCATGTATCGCGAAACCGTCGCGATCGAGACGTTTGCCGCGCGGGCCACATCTTCGATGGTCGCCACGTTCGGTCTCCTCTCGGCGAGGCGCTTAGCGAGCGGTGCAAACTGCGATGTGATCAGTCACTGCGGAAGCGAGGAGAAGGGCGAATACCCTGCCGGGCACGATTGTCTCGAGATCGCCTGAGTTAACGTTCCAAACGCCGCTGGTGCTGCTCACTTTGTGACCTTCCCGTCCATGTCGATCCCGCCGATGCCGGTCGCGGAGTCGTAGAGCACCGCCCGAATCTCGATGGTCCGCGATTCGCCTGGATCGATGGTCCGATGCGTACCGGTTTGCTCCATGGCAGCGGTCAGGCCCCCACCCGGCCAGGTAGTGTTCGGCTCGATCGCCATCACGTACATCCCCTTGTACCAGGGATATCCCGGCGAGCCATGCAGCTCCTGCCAGAACCAGGCGAAAGGAAAATCGTCGCGCCGCCAGGCCAGCCCGGCTCCAATACCGAGATGCGTATTGGTGATGCCATACCAGGCGACCTCACCGAACCCATCCAGATACCCCATCGAAGCACGCGAGGCATCCTCGCCGGGCACCGCACTCACGTCGGTGCGGAGCCCGTCACGTTCGACATTCGGCCAGTCGTACCGGCGACCTCGTTCCATCACGCTCCCCGGCGGATCGCCGTTGGGATCGGCGATCAGGATCGAGGCATTCGTGTCGATCCGGCAATCCCCACTCAAAAACGGCGCGCCGTAAGCGGGATGATGCCCCCACATATAGTCCATCGGCTCGCCCCCGTCGTTGCGGATTGTCTCGCGCAGCAGGAACGAATTCGAATCCTCAGGCAGCACGATCTCGCGCATCAACGCAAACGGGCTGCGCGCCAGGCGGGTCGTCAGGCGCACCCACGCCTCGCCCTTCGAGGCCCCCAGGTCCGCCACATCCCAGGAGATGCTGGACGCCTCACCATGAAAGCTGAGCTCGACGCCTTTGTAGGTGCTTGGCCCCCCGCCGCTGGGAAAGAGCACCTGCCAGCCACCGGCGTAGTACTCCATCCAGGTCACTTCCGACTCGAACGCCGACGGGATCCCGCCACCCGGCCGCCTCAGACCCCACGGGCTTTTCCAGAGCACATCGATGCCACTTTGCTTGTGGATCCATTGGTAGATATCGGCGCCCTTTTCGGGCAGGAGCGTGACGAGCACACGGTCGTTTTCGAGCGCCACCCCTCGATTTCCCCGTTCGAGGTCGATTTCCCGAACATCGAGCATTGGTCGAACTCCCTTCCATCATCGACGCGCGGCGTAGCGGCCGCTTCGTGTGACGGCAGCATACCCATAGTTGCGAACCGCGGGGCCCCGGCCGGGGCGACTGGAACGAATTCCCAGCCGATCAGCCGGAGAGGGATGTGCCGTCCTCCGGTTCGGCTGACTCGTGGCGAAGCGGTGGTCTGCCATCGATGTGCGTCATGCCGATCGTGCGGTACCGGGTGCGGCGCGCTTTCAGGAGACGGCTGGTCCGTCGCTTCCGCAGTGGAACGAGCTGCTGGACGATCGCGGTTTCCAGCAACTTGGCGGCTTCGTCGAAATCGGCGGCGGCTCCGCCAGCAGGTTCCGGAACGATGTGATCGACGATCCCGAGCGCCAGTAGCTCCGGCGCGGTGATGCGCAGCGATTCGGCCAGCTCCGGCGCTCGCGACGCATCGCGGTGCAGAATCGTGGCCGCGCCCTCG
Source organism: Thermomicrobiales bacterium (assembly GCA_035708745.1). Lineage (GTDB taxonomy): Bacteria > Chloroflexota > Chloroflexia > Thermomicrobiales > UBA6265 > JAMLHN01. The sequence continues at coordinate 22,366 of DASTFJ010000278.1, forward strand.
GGACCGATCACCGAAAAGAACGCGCCGCTCTGGATCAAAACCTTGTCGGCCAGCGCCAGCGCCAGCGCCCCGCCGCTGCCGCCTTCACCAACGATGACGGCAATAGTCGGGATCTCGACCGAGCTCATGCGCTCGAGGGTGCGGGCGATCTCTCCCGCCAGGCCCGATGCTTCCGCTTCCACGCCGGGATATGCGCCAGGTGTATCGACGAAGCTCACCACCGGTAGCTTCCATCGCTCGGCTAGCCCCAGCAGCCGCTGCGCTTTGCGAAACCCGCCCGGCATTGGGCGACCATTGGCGCCTCCAAGCTCGCTCGGAGCAAACCGGTCGAATCCAGTCAGCGCCACCGGTACACCGTCGATCCGGCCGATCGCAGTAACGACCGCGAGGTCGTCCGACCATTCCCGGTCGCCATGCAGCTCGACATACCCCGGCGAGATTCGCTCCAAATACGCTCTGGTCGAAGGGCGATTCGTCGCGCGGGCGCCTTCCACGATCTCCCATGCACTGCGTTGATCCGTCAGGGGTGCACCGGTGTCCGCCTCCGGCTTCGGGGCGTCGGCGGCTCGCAAGGCATGAAGCAGGGGGATCAGATAGTTGCGCTGATCCGGGCGGGCCACAACGGCATCGACCATCCCGTGCGCGAACTGGAATTCGGCCGTGTGCGAGCCCGAGGGCAGCGAGCGTCCAAGCGTTTGCTCGATCACTCGAGGCCCGGCGAAGCCAATGAGCGCTTCCGGTTCGGCCACGATGATATCTGCCAGGCTCGCGAACGATGCCAGCACGCCGCCGGTGGTTGGATCGCTCAGGATCGAAACAAAGGGCACGCCCTCATCCTTCAGCGCTGCGATCGACGAGGCTGTCTTGGCCATTTGCAGCAGCGAGAGCATCCCTTCCTGCATGCGGGCGCCGCCGCTGGCGACCGCCGCGATGAGCGGCCGTTTCTTGCCGGCAGCCAGCTCGGCCGCGCGCGCCAGCCGCTCGCCGACGACTACGCCCATGCTGCCGCCCAGGAAGGTGAAATCGAGCACCGCCAGCACCACCGGCTCGCCGCCGATAGTCGCCGTGCCGACAGTCATCCCATCCGAACGTTTGGTGCGCTCCTGCATGACGGCGAGGCGGTCGAGATACGGCTCATCGTCCGAAAACCCCAATGGATCGGTGGAATACAGATCGCCCGACCGCTCTTCGAACGAATCGGGATCGGCCAGATAGGCAATCCGGCGCGACGCCGAGATCCCAAAATGCCGCCCGCACACCGGGCAGATACGGAAATAGGTAAAATCCGGCTCACCTTCCAGCAGCGCGTTGCAGCGATCGCAGGACTCCCGGGCAGGAAGGTCGTAGACCTGGTGTTCGACCGTGGGACGATCTCGAAACGGGAGCAATCGGCGCATAATGTCGAGCCTTTGGGTGCCGGAGCCGGGACCCCGGTGCATGTAGAATTTCGGGGTCGGGGAATAAAACCGTAGATTGTTGCGATCGCCCCGTCAAGCAACTGTACGATCGATGAACGCCATGACCGAAAACACCACCTTCCGCATCGAAGACATCAGCGAGGACGTGCGCATCGACGTCCTGCAACAGCTGGCCGAGCAGGCGATGACCGATCTCGATTTCCGCGCGGTGGCCCGCCACGATCTGCAGGGCGCCCTGCGGCAATTCGGCTACGACCTGAACGAGTCGGAAATGGAGCTGGTGCTCGCTTTCCGCCGATCGCTGGCCGATGCTGGTATCGACCTCTTCCTTACCGAAAAGATAACGCCCGAACAGCTCGCGAAAATTCAGGAATTGTTTACGTAGGTCCAGAGTCAAGTGACGATGCTCTGGACACTTGACTCTGGACTCTTGACCGTTTCGTCTGGCTCGTAATTGCCTCAGACGTCCACCGTACCGAACATCCGATCGCCGGCGTCCCCAAGTCCTGGGCGAATGAACTTGTTGCCGTCCAGCTCGCGGTCGAGCCGGGCAACATGGATCGGCACATCGGGATGCTGCTGAAGCATCAGCTCGACCCCCTCCGGCGCCGCGATCAGCCCGACATACTTGATCCACTTCGCGCCGTGCGCTTTCAGCTCTGAAACCGCCGCGGTCGCCGAGCCCGCGGTCGCCAGCATTGGATCGAGCACGATCGTCACATCGTTGGGCAGCACATCGGGCAGCTTGCGGTAGTAGCTGATCGGGAGGTGCGTCACCTCGTCGCGATAGAGCCCAAGGTGATAGACCGTCGCATGGGGCACCAGATCCCGCGCGCTATCGACCATGCCCAGCCCGGCCCGCATGATCGGCACCAGCGCGATCCGGCAATCGAGCACGCTCCCCTGGGTCTGTTCCAGCGGAGTGTCGAAGATCTCCTGTTTTAGCGGCAGATCGGTGGTGGCCTCGTACACCAGAAAATGCGTCAGCTCCTCGGTGAGCTGGCGGAATGTCGCGGTGGCCGTTCGCGCCTCGCTCAGCTGCGTGATCTTGTGCTGCACCAGCGGATGGTGACTGACGAAGAGATTGGGAAAGCGGCGTGAGACTTCCGGGTGCGACTGCTCGGACACGAGATTGCTCCGTTCGGTAGGATTGCGACCGGCGATATCTTACCCGTGAACGAACCAGCATTTCCCGCCGATCCCAATCCTGGGGCCCGGCGCGCAACGAAGCGACAAGGAGAAGACCGATGGGATTCGTAACCCGGTTACAGCACACCAGCGTTCCTATGCCAGCCGATGGCGCAGCGCGCGCCCGCTTCTTTTACGGCGATGCGCTCGGTATGACCGAAAAAACGCCGCCATCGTCGCTCAGCAATGTCGTCTGGTTCGCGGCTGGTCCCGATGGGCACGAGGTCCATTGTTTCGTGGATCCCGATTTTGTCGCCGACCGCAACCAGCAGCATCTTTGCCTGCAAGTGAACGACATCGAGGCGCTGCGCACACATCTTTCCCAAACGGGCGTACCGATCGAAGACACCATCGCGATCACGAACCGCCCGCGCTTCTTCGTGCGGGATCCGTTCGAAAATCTCATCGAGCTGACGCAGATTACCGGGGATTACGACTAGATCGAGCGTCCGGAGTCCGGAGTTCCGAGCCCGGAGCACGAGAGCTCCGTCGTCTCCGGACCCCGGCCCCCGGAATCCGGACCAAAGCGAGAGGAGCACCAAAGTGGTAGCAGAAGGAACACGACGCAGCGGCATCGGGCCCGAGCTGGCCCGGATCGGTGAGCAGATTCAGCAGGACTACATCGACCGGACCTCTGCCTCCGCGACGGCGTTCGAGCGCGCCCGCAAATCGATGCCGGGCGGCGACACCCGCACAGTCGCCTTTCACCCGCCCTATCCGCTCACCATCGTCAAAGGCGAGGGCTACACCCTGACCGATCTCGATGGCAACACCTATATCGACCTGCTCAACAACTACACGTCGCTGATCCACGGGCACGCGTTCGCCCCGATCACCGAGGCGGTCACCGCTCAGCTCCAGCTCGGCACCAACTATGCCGCCGCGCTGGAAGCGCAGGCCGAGCTGGCCGAGCGCCTGACCTCGCGGGTGAAATCGGTCGAAAAAGTGCGCTTCACCAATTCCGGCACCGAGGCCACCATGATGGCCATCCGCGGCGCCCGCGCCTACACCGGCCGCGAGCTGATCGTGAAGATGGAAGGCGGCTATCACGGCACCTTCGACGATTTCGAAGTGAGCATGCACCCGCCGGTCGATTCCGGGCCGGACGGATTTCCGATCCCCACCATCGACACCCGCGGCGTCCCGCGGAACCGCCTGCAGACCGTGACTGTCATTCCGTTCAATGACATCGCGGCAGCCGAGCGAATCTTCGCTGAGCGCGGGCACGAGATCGCCGCGGTGATTCTGGAGCCCGTCATGGGCTCCGCCGGCATGATCCCAGCCGAACCGGTGTTTCTCCGGACCCTGCGCGATCTCACGACCAAACATGGCGCGCTGCTGATGTTCGACGAGGTCATGGCCTTCCGCCTGGGCTACGGCGGCATGCAGGGGAACTACGACATCTATCCCGACATCACCTCGTTCGCCAAGATCATGAGCGGCGGACTACCGGGCGGCGCCTTCGGCGGCTCCGACGAGGTCATGGCGATCTTCGATCCGTTTTCGAAAGAACCCCTCTGGCAAAGCGGCACCTTCAATGGCAATGCCATTACCATGGTGGCGGGCGCCGCGGCCCTCGACTACTTCGGCGCAGACGAGGTGGCGCGCATCAACACGCTGGGCGACCAGCTCCGCAGCCGCATCGGCATCTTGCTCGAGATGTACGGCTTCGAGGCCACCATCACCGGTTATGGATCCTTCGGCGCGATCCATTTCACCAGCGGACCGGTCCGCAACTACCGCGATGCCGCGCGCAGCAATCAGCAACTGAAGAAAGTGCTTCACCTCGCGCTGTTGCAGGAAGGGCTCTTCGTCGCCCCTCGATTGATGTTCTGCATCTCGACGCCGATGTCGGACGCGACGCTCGACAAGATCGACGCGCGTTTCGAGCGCGCGTTGAAACGGCTGGACGATGTGCGCTAGCCCCTGATGACCATCCGCGTGCTCGCGGTGTCGGACCAGATCGACCCGCGCATCCATTCCGCGACGTTGCGGCAACGCATGCCGGATATCGATCTGGTCATCGGCGCCGGCGACCTGCCGTCGCGCTATCTCGAGTTCCTGGCGGACGCGCTGGAGCGGCCCGTCTATTTCGTGCTCGGCAATCACATGGAAGAGTGGGTCAAAGATTCGCAATCCGGAAAGATCTACGAGCCGATGGGTGCGGTGGGTCTCAATGGCAAGGTTACCTACGACAAACCGACCGGCCTCGTGCTGGCCGGACTTTCCGGCTCACCCAAATACTCTGGAGAGGGCGGTCAGCAGTTCACTGAATTCCAGGTCTATCGCACCATCGCCCGCATGCTTCCGAAACTCCTCTACTACCGGCTCAAACATGGCCGGTGGGTGGACGTGCTGGTCACGCATGCGCCCCCGCGCGATGTCAATGATCGGCCCGACCAGGCCCATCGCGGTTTCAAGGCGTATCGCACCTTTGTCCAGCTCTTCAAACCGCGCTACCTCCTCCACGGGCATATTCATCTCTACGATCGCAACGAGCCGTGGCAAGCCACCCTTGGAGAGACCAGGGTCATCAATGTCTATCCGTACCAGAAGCTCGATCTCGAATTCGAGAAACCACCTGTTCCCTGATCGGGAACATCCTGACGCCTGACATGGCTGACGATCAGGTCCGGGCCGACTACGACCGCGCCCGGCGCAAGGCCTTTCTGCACGATGTCGTCAGCTTCTTCAAGCGGGAGCCAAATGTCCTGCTGTCCTATGCTGATGTGCGTAACCGCGTCACCGTGGAAGGCGAGAGCTACCGCGGGATGCAGGAAGTGCCGGTCGACAAGATCGTCGGCAGCGTCGACCGATTTCGCGATTTCGATCGCCGGTTTCTGCCCAAACGGAAGAACACTGCCAACCGCTGGAAGAGCATCGATCGCGCCTATCATCAAGATGTGGTCCTGCCGCCGATCCAGCTCTACAAGGTCGGCGACATCTACTTCGTCAAAGATGGGAATCACCGGGTTTCGGTCGCCCGCGAGCATGGTGTTGCCTTCATCGATGCCGAGGTGATCGAGGGGCATATTCGCATCCCCATCGATTCGTCGATGAGTCCGCGCCGGCTGCTGCATCAGGTCGAATACGCGGAATTCCTGCGCAAAACCAATCTCGACCGCACCCGGCCACAACACGATATTCGGCCGACCGCGCTGGGCCGCTACGACGAGATCGTGACCCACATCGACGGACGCCGGCGCCGGCTGAGCGAGCAACGCGGCGGGCCGGTGTCGATGTCCGATGCGGCCGCCGATTGGTACGACAACGTCTATTTGCCGATCGTGCTGGCGGTGCGCGAGCAAAAGCTGCTGCGAGAGTTCCCCGACCGCTCCGAGGCCGATGTCTACCTCTGGGTCATGGCGAATCGATTGCAGATCCAGATGGAGGCGGGGTCACGCTTCAGCCCGGAGCTCTCCGCCCGCGCCTACCGCGAGATCGAAGGCGACGAGCGCCGCCTGAAACGCATCGGCCTCCGCGCCATCAACGCCGCAAGAGATCTGGCTGGCTCCATCTACCGGGACCGGGTATAGGCCCCCTCGTCGTAGCGACCACTTCCCGTCGTCCCGACCACGGTGGAAAGCATGCCCTGAGCGAAGTCGAATGGGGACCTCTTCTCACCCCGCAACCCGACCTCCATCACACCACCCTCGGTCGTAGCGCAGGTGCCTCCGCGCCCTGCGATCGCGCGCCAGCGCGATAACCCACCTGGCCGGCCTCCAAAAATAGAAGCGCATCCCCTCTTGACAGCAAAGAACGTATGTTCTAAGCTGAGCATAAGCGGCACATCTGGCATGGGTGCGGGCCTGGGCAGCGAATCACCCCGCCCGGGCTGGTTTACCCGTCATCCATACTCGGTGCTGGATCCCGGCGTCCCGATGAGCCCACCTCCCAACTCCCAACTCCTCATCGGACGTGTTTCGTGGTCGATCCCACCGCCTCCCCCAAATTGTCATTCTG
>DASTFJ010000279.1:0-32106 GCA_035708745.1 Thermomicrobiales bacterium
ACTTTTGCGGGTGCGCTTAGTAGAACGCAAAGTATGCCGTAGGGTCGCTGCGGAGCGCGGTCGACTGCGATAAGCCCGTTGACCCACCCCGATCCGATTTCAATGCCATCTCCGTGAAACTTGCGCGTAATGGTTCTGAGCTTCCCGGGGGATGTGCCGATTTCTATTGCTGTGCCGCTGGTGTGTCCGTCAATGATTGCAGCGCCGAGTCGGCCTTCTCTCGAAGTTGCGTCAGCTGCGAGGCCACAACTTTTTCGGCACTAAATCCCAGGAAAAAGGCGCCTCCCCGACCAATGTCGATATCCAGCGCGGTGACGAGAATAATGGCCACCCAGACTACAATCGCTCCCAGCCAGACGTTGGACTGATTGGCGACAAAACGCGCCCAAATATCACGAAAGTTGACGTTCCCTCCCGCCTGGTGCACGGTGACCAGCCCGCCGAAATACGGGACGGCGGCGCCCAGCAATGCGAGGATAGAAAACTCCGCAAACGTGCGAAAAGGACTGGGGATTGTATCGCTCACCTGATCGACCAAATCAAACGAACCTATCTCAACTGACCCTTCCGAGCGGTACCAAAAGTAAAACAGCAGAAGCGGTCCAATCACACTCAGCATCAATCCAATCATTGCAATCAGCGAATCCTGCCAGCCGGTTCCCGATCGTTGGATGGTTCCTTTTTCGACATCGATCCACCCACTGACCAGTTTCGGGGTCAGCTTGAGCCGCGCCAAGACTGTCTTGCGCATCTCGGGATCCGGCAGTTCCGTGCCGCGCACGGCCTCAAAGGTGATCACGTCGCCAACCCGAGCCCCCGCCAGCCAGCGATTGAGCATTTGCAACGAGGTGATGTAGCCGGTGTTCTCGATAATCTGATTGAGCTCAAGTTTTGTTGCGGCGGAATCCGCCAGGGCATCGGCTCCGGTCGAATCTCGCAGCGGCCAAGTGCGGCAGACGGACAGCCAATCGTTCTTGATCTCTTCCAGAATCCCAGCCAGGACCTCGATCTCGTCGTTCTCGGTATTGGCGATCTGCGCCAACCGGTCGATCCGGGCGTCGTTTTCCGGTTTCTCCGCTTCGAGCAGCTCGACTAGCCAGTTGATTGCGGCGGTGATCTGCTCGGGAGCCAGGCCTTGATTCGCCATAAAGGTTTCAAACTGGGTCAACCCATCTCGCAGGAAACGGGCATCCGCGTTGAGCTGGTCGAGCAGACCGGCCAACCCGATCTTGTCGACATAGATGCCGGGCGACTGCGCCTTGGCGAATTCGGCGGGAGCGGGCGCTACCTCAGGAATGTCGACGGGTGGCACGGCCTCGGCCACCACCCACTCACCGCCCGCCTGCTCGATGAGCTGGTTCTTGAGCACATTGGCAAAGTTCATACGTGGCCAGTTCCCAGAGAGAGGGGGAGCGACGGCTTTCACAACGTACTCGTGCCCGATCGTCAGCGGCTGATAGGTGGGCTGATCATCGTCAGGATGTGGGGGAAGGGAACGGTCCATCGAGCAAATCTCCGTTGTCGTCGGAAGCGAGCGACCGCGAACGAAACGGTTAGTGATTGGCAGTCGCGTTGGTGAGGACTTCGCCGCCGACGGTGAGGGGCTTTGGATACTTGAGATCATGCTGATCCCCAGGTCCGAGGGTGAGCCCCGCCAGCTTCGTCGTCAGGACCTGCACTCCGTTTAATTCCAGTGTCAATTCGCGTGGCCGCCAGATCGATCCATACTCCGGCTTGATGTCCGGCTGTTCACCCACCTGAATGTTCATGCCGGTGATGCTCGTGAGCGGCAGGTCATTAACAACCGAGATGGTGAGTCGGCTGGTGGTGCCGGGTTCGAACTGCGGGTAGACCTTCCGCATGAGAATGAGATCACCTTGGATTTTGGTGAATCGATAGGGGAAGTTCAGGCGGTAGCGGCGTGTCCCACGCTTTCCGTCTGCAACGGTCTCGATTTCGAAAACGACATCCGATGACAGCGATTCGTCCGAATCATCCGCAGTTTCAATGATGAGCTGAATGGAGTCGACGAACGCATGACCGAGGTCGCCGGCGATAACTCCATTCCCACGCAAACCGAACCGCTCAAGGGTCTGGTCCAACGTTTCCCCGCCGACACCCGGCGCCGCAGGAGATGGCGCACCAGCTCCAGGGGCCAACGGGGCAGGGGTCAGATCGTGCAGGGCTTGGTACCGGGTAATGGCGTTGATACCGTAGCGCCGCGCAGCCTTCGTGTCGGGGTGCAAGAATGACGCCCGTTTGGCCCGGTAAATGCGGCTCGTTTCCGCGGCGATACTATTGATCGCAGCTTGGCGCAGATCGGGGTTGTCGAAATCGGTGAGGAGCCGCTTCAGTGCCTGCACCATCGGCGTCGGTCCGTGCACCTTCTGGAGGAGATCTTCGACCTGTTGTGGTGTCACCTTGAACGGGTTGTCCGATTGCATCTGACCCAGGTGGCTACCGGGAAAGAGTTCTTTCTCAGGGATAAGGTGGAGCGCCAGCAGTCGTAGATCCCGTTCGACATCGACCCGCGGAATATTCCGCACCCGTTCCTCTTGCATGGCATCAGAGGTTGGTAACTTGTAGTCATCGAAGACTTCTGGCTCTTTCGCAAACGCGGCATTCTGCGGATCCATCCCAGAGGGTACGAAGACGATCCCTGGCCCCCGAATGACCTTGTCGCGAGCCAATTCCGCGATTGATCGGCGCATCCAATAGGTGGCACGCGCCTGGCCCCAGACTGAGCGGATGCGTCCTTCGTGCACGAGAGCATCGACATCATTGAACGTCCAGATGTTTTCGTTGATCCACCAGGCAACATTGTTGTCGTACTCGTACTTGAAAAACGCTTTGATCTTGTCGAAGTCGGACGCATAGGAAATGGGCGTGTGGTAGCTAAACGCCAAGATCACCGCATTCGGACAGGCCGCGCGAATTCCTCTTAGCTGCTCCCGGTAATGGTCATAGCAAATGGTGCGAATCGGCTCCTCGTACGCCTCGACGAACTTTCCTTGATGCTCTTGTGGGTTAATGATTTCCTCAAAATCAATGTCGTTCGCACCACCGATGAAGAGCGCAACCTCGACAGTCTTGCCAACATCCGGTGTCACGGCGCCGACTTGCCACTGAACCGACGGGCAGGAGGCTGGGACTTCGCCGTAGAGTTGTTGGGCGCCAGACTCATCACCATTCAGGAAAACCGTTCGGTCCGTCTTGGTTGGGAAGAACTCAGGAAAGGTATCGACGAAATTTCGGCGGAGGTCAGGCGTGGATCGCATGACTGCCCCGGATCGGGAACGATCAATAACCACCTTAACGGACTTCTTGCGACGTTTGCTTAGCTCGTTTGCGAATCGTTTGACGAAGGTCTGGTCGCGTTCGATGCCTTGACCCCACATCACCGAATCGCCAAACGCAGCGATATGAATAGACTCATCCACGTCGTGCACTGGGGCAGACTCTGCGCCAGGAGCAGTATGCGCGGGCTTGAAGGGGGGACGAAATGGCGAAGAACTCATGAAAGCTCCCTCTAGGTCGAAGAGTCGAGGACGGTCGGGATCTGCTTCGTTTTGGTTGTCGGATAATCCACCGTACCCCAGTTTTCACATGATGTAAATGCCCGACTGTAGGGAAATCTGCCCACAATCGGTCAGTTGGATGCTCAGACTGGGTGAATTTCCGGCAATTGTCGGTGTATGTGAAAGATTCTGGATTGAGACTTCCTAATCGCAACGCAAAAAATCTTGTCGCGCACGATTGCTCTCGATACATGCGTCCCTACGCGAGACCGGGCCAATACGAATCGGGCAAGACTCTTGCGGGTGCGGTTAGATTCCCGCGATCCGCTCCGGTTCTCGACCCCAGCGAACCAAGATCCTTGACAGCCACTGTCCCCGGGCTCCGGCCCCCGGCCCCATTCGCGTATCCTTCCCAGGTTCGCTTCCTCAGGGAACGAACCTGGTTTCGTCTCACCGAAAGTCACGCACTCGTGCTCATCGATCGCGCCAAAATCTACGTTCGCGCCGGCGATGGCGGCAATGGCTCCATGTCATTCCGCCGCGAGAAGTTCGCTCCCAAGGGCGGACCCGACGGAGGCGATGGCGGCCGCGGTGGCGATGTGGTGCTCAAGGTCGCGCCGAATATCACCAGTCTGATCGAATTCCAATACAACCAGAAGTTCGTCGCGAAAAGCGGTGAGCAAGGATTGGGGCGGCAGAAAACCGGGAAATCGGCGCCGCGCCTGACGATCAAGGTTCCGCCTGGAACTGTCGTCTGGGATGACGACTCCAATGAGATCATTGCCGATCTGACCGAAGAGGGCGAGACCTTCCGCGTCGCGAAGGGGGGCCGCGGCGGTCTCGGCAATGTCCACTTCAAGACGTCGACCCGCCAGGCGCCGCGCATCGCCGAGCTGGGCGAACCGGGCGAGGAATGCAATTTGCGGCTCGAGCTGCGGTTGATCGCCGATGTCGGCCTGGTTGGACTGCCGAATGCCGGCAAATCGACCTTGCTGGCGGCGTCGACACGCGCGACGCCCAAGATCGCGGATTACCCTTTCACCACGCTGGAACCGAATCTCGGTGTGGTGCAGATCGGTGGGCGCACCGGTCCGGCCTTCGTGATGGCCGATATCCCCGGTCTGATCGAAGGCGCCGCGGAAGGCACAGGGCTGGGGCACGATTTCCTACGGCATATCTCACGCACCGCCGTGCTGATTCATGTGCTGGATGCGTCCGGCGGTCTCGAAGGGCGCGATCCGCTGGTCGATTTCGCAACGATCAACAATGAGCTCAGCTCGTACGATCCGGAGCTTGCCGAGCGGCCGATGCTGGTCGCCCTGAACAAGGCCGACCTGACCGAAGCGCAGGAGCGCATTCCCGGGCTGGAGAAGGCGATCGGGGCAAAGGGACTGCGCACCTTCCGCATCTCGGCGGCGACGGGCCAGGGCGTTCCAGCGTTGCTGGAGGCCGCCGAGGTCATGGTACGGGAGGCGCGTGTGCTTGCAAAAGAAACGCAGAAACCGCAGGAGCGACGCGTCTATACGCTCGACGAGGCAGGCGAACGCGCCTTCGCGGTGACCCGCAGCGGCGAGGATATGTTCCAGGTCACCGGCATCGCCATCGAGCGGTTGACGCGGATGACCAATTTCGACCAGCTCGATTCGGTCGACCGGTATCAGCGAGTGCTGGATCGCAGCGGCATCTCGGCGGAGCTGGAACGGCAGGGGATCGAACCGGGTGACACGGTGACGATTGCGGGCAAAGAGCTGGCCTGGGGCGAGGAATTCGAACTGTCCGACCTGCCGAGCCGGCGTACGGCCAGAGTGCGCCGCTATGGACCGGAGACCGGCGAGGATGAGCTGGATCAGGAGCGCGCGGACCTGATCGATCTCGACGAGGACGACTACGAATCCGATGAAGAGGACGACGTCGAGGACGAGGAGATCGATTTCAGCGATTACGAGCTCGCGGATGCAGACGATGCCGACGACGAATCATAGGGGATGATCAATCGATCCTCTTGATTCGCGAGCTTTTCGGCGTAGACCCCGCGGTAGCTCTCCGGCAGTAACCGGGCGATTTCCAACATGATGACGTCGGTCGCCTCGGTGGCCGACATTTTTTTTCCGTCGACAGTCCGTGGTAAAACGAACGGCTTGCCATAGACGATATGCACCCCGGCCGCCGCATCGGCGTCTTCGTGGGCGTGGGCGGTTTCGCCTTTCGAGCCGTTGAACGGCAGCCGTTCGGAACCGGTAATGGCCACCGGCAGGACCGGTGCGCCGGTTTTCAGCGCGATGAGGCCGACCCCGGCCTTCGCCTCGGCCAGCGAGCCGGTCAGGCTGCGGGTGCCTTCCGCGTAGATACCCACCGTGAGGCCCTTTTCCAGGCGCTCCTCGGCCTGGCGTAGCGCCTCACGATCGAACTTGCCGCGATCGACCGGAAAGCCCCCCGACGCTGCGGAGATTTGCTTGACGACCGGCGTGTCGAAGAGCTCCTGTTTGCCCATGAAATTCAGCGGGCGGGTGAAAGCGTAGAACTCCAGCGCCGGATCGAGATTGTGCAGGTGGTTCGAGACATAGAGCAGCGGGCCAAAGGGCGGGATGTTCTCGACGCCCTCCTGGGTCAAATGGGTGACACGACTCAGCCACGGCCAGATCAACCAATAGGCCAGCTTGCCCCGTTTGCGTCGTTTGGCGCTTTCGACGAAATATTCTGGCTTCGTTTTGACAGTGAAGGGCGCTCGCACCAGGTTCGGAGCAGCGGGTTTGTGGGCCGCGCGATAGGCAGAAGCAATGATCTCCGCCACCTGATCTACCGTCATCGCATCGGTATGCACGACCAGCGCGTCTTTGTGCTGCTTCAAGGGGGAGGCTTCGCGCGAGGAATCGAACGCGTCTCGTCGCTCGACTTCGCTCTGCACCTCGTCGAAGGTCAGAGAGCCGCCGGCGGCCTGTTGGTCGGCGAAACGGCGACGTGCGCGTTCATCGACACTCGCGTCGAGATAGACCTTGAGGCTGGCTTCCGGAATCACGGCGGTCGCAATATCTCGTCCGACCATCACGACCCGGCGCCCGTTGGCGATCGCGCGCTGAACCGGGAGCAACGCTTCGCGTACCTCCGGATGCGCGGAAACCTCCGACACCCAGCGATCGACCTCAGGTGCGCGCAGCTGGCCGGATACGTCCTCATTGTTGACGCGTACCTTGCCCGATTCCGAGACCTCGATGTTCATCGTCGCGGTCAGGTGCTCGAGTGCTTCGCCATCGGACGGCGAGATCCCGCGGCGAATCGATTCAAGGGTCACCGCGCGATAGAGCGAGCCGGTATCGAAGACGGTCGAGCCGATTTTTTCCGCGACCGCGCGCGCCACGGTGGTCTTGCCCGAGGCTGACGGCCCGTCGATGGCAACGACGTTGGCATAGGGACCGACGCTCATTCGCCGGGGACCATTTCCGCGTCATCGAGACCGACCGCCTCATAGAGTCCGCCGACTTCGCCGGCAGAAAGCTCGCGCCATTTGCCGACCGGGATCCGGCCCAGCGAGATGGGACCGACCCGCGTGCGGCGAAGGCGCACGATTTCTATTTCGTAGCGATCCATCATCTTGCGCACCACGTGATTGAGTCCCGAATGGATCACCAGCTTGAGCTCGATCCCTTCAGCGGTTTCTCGCAGAATGCGGAACTCGGACGGCACCACCACCGTGCCATCGACGCGGACACCCTTGCGGATTTCCCCCATGATTGGTCCAGATGGCCGCAGATGCGTGAGAATCTGATATTCCTTGTCGATCTCATACCGGGGGTGGGTGATGCGGTTGGCGAGCTCGCCATCGTTGGTCAGCAGCAGCAGCCCCTCCGTCTCGCGGTCGAGGCGCCCCACAGGGTAGACACGTTCGCGAATGTCGATCAAGTCCATCACGGTGCGGCGGCTGCGCTCGTCACTGGCGGTGGTGATATAGCCGGACGGCTTGTTCAGCATGAGATAGCGATGGGCTTGCGCCTGCAGCAGCCGTCCCTCGACCTCGATACGGTCTTTGGTTGGATCGGCTTTGGTGCCGAGCTCGCGTACGACTTTGCCGTTGACCCGGACTTTGCCATCGAGAATGAGCTGCTCGGACGCGCGCCGGGAGGCGATTCCGTGGGAGGCGATGATCCGCTGTAATCGCTCCATTAGTGATGGCCGCCTGGTGGGATGATCATGTTCACGCTGCTCCCCCCTGGACTACCGGTTTTTCGGCGACCATCCGGTCGCCGCTGAAGATCAGCAACGAGCCGACGGGAGCATCCGGTTGCGCTGGGGGACCAAGCTGCAAGAGATAGCGGAGCGAGCTCGAATTGGCGGCCGGTAGCACGACCGCATTGTCATCGCCGAGCCGCACATCCCAGACGGCCAGCTCCTGCGTCAACCCCGGAAAATCTCGATCGCCGGGTTGCACCCAGCGGAATTGCTTGTCCATATCGGTCAGGATGGCGCCCATGTCGTCGAACCGGTGGTCGGTCTCGGGGATCTGGATTTGATCCTCACCGAAATCGATGTCGCTGCCGAGCAGCACTCCGACGATCATGTTGTCGCCCTGATAGCGCACGATCACCAGGCAGGCGAGCGATTCCATGAGGGTGCCCGTTTTGCCGGCTACCACGCCGTCTTCGCCGAGCAGCTTATTGGTGTTCGCCAGCGTGAAAACGCGAGGATTCGCGCCTTGCGATGTGAATTCGTAGGTTTTGGCGCCGGACGCGGTTGCGACTTCGGGCACGGCATAGGCGTGGGCGGCGATAACCGCCAGATCGTGAGCGGAGGTGTAGTGTTCCTCGTCATAGAGTCCGGCCGCGTTGGTGAAGTGGGTATTCTGCAGACCGAGGTCGGCGGCCGTGTCGTTCATTTCCTGGATGAACCGGTCGTAGGGATCGCCGGTTGCGCCTTCCTGGGCCAGGAGCTTGCCGCCGATGAAGCGCGCCATGGCATGCGCGGCGTCGTTGCCGGACGGAAGCATCAGCCCGTACATCATCTGCTCGACGGTCAAGACATCACCATCGAGCAAACCCATGAACGATTCGCCGTCTTCCGCGGTCAGCACATCGCTGGCGTCGGCTGTCACCAGCTCTTGCCAGTCGCTGGTGTTATTGGCGATCACCAGGGCGGTCATGAGCTTGGTCGTGCTTGCTGGGGAGCGGCGCGCGTCGGGATCGAGCGAATAGAGGGTGGCGCCGCTGGTGGCATCTTCGACATAGACCGCCTTGGCGGTGACGCCGGCGGGGGGCGCAAGCGGCTGGATACCAGGATCGGTTCCGGCGTCGTTCTGAGCGAAAGCTTGGGGAAGGGCGATTCCGGCGATCGCCGTGAGCGCCAGCAACAGCGCAATTATTCGGGCTACTCGGTCACTTCGCACGCTGACGCTCATCGATATCGCTTCCCCATCCCCCAGCCGGGACCAGCGCGATCGGAGGCGATCGCGCACGCACGTGCGGAGTATAGCGAGTCCGCTGGCGACTTTTGGACCGGTCCGAGAATCATTTCGGGGGTGGGGTACCATAAACAGAGTCGCCGCGCGTCTCTGCGCCGCCAGCGCTATTCTCACCATGACGAACCAATTGCATGACCGACGCTGTCCGGATCGCCGCAATCGGTGATCTTCACATTCGAACTACGATCGATTCCGCCTACGTCCGCCAGCTCATCGGCGTCGAAGACGTGGCCGATCTGTTGATCGTGCCGGGTGACATCACCAACGGTGGACTCATTCGCGAAGCGGAGCTGGCGGCCGAGCTCTTCATCCGGATCGGTATCCCGATCGTAGGGGTGATGGGCAATCACGACCGCCGCACCATGCGGCGCCGGCGCTTCATCTCGATCCTGGAGGAAGCCGGCGTGCGGATGCTCGACGGCGCAACCTGGGAATTCCAGGGTCTCGGCATCGCCGGGGTCTCCGGTTCCGGCGGCGGATTCTGGCCGGACGAGCCGGAAGATCCGGTGTCGAATCGAGCCTGGCAAGCCCTGGCCGTGCGCGCCCGGCGGGAAGCCGCCCGGCTGGACGATGCACTTGCCAATCTCTCCACCAGCCGTAAGCTAGCGCTGCTGCATTTCGCACCGACCACCTCGACACTTGTCGGAGAACCGCCGATCAAATACTGGCTGCTGGGCAATTCCGCGTTGGGGCATGTGGTCGAGAAGCATCATGTCGATCTGGTGCTGCACGGGCACTCGCACATCGGCTCGCCCTACGGGCTGACGCCGGGTGGCGTGCCGGTTTTCAATGTCGCGGCCGGCGTGACCGGGGGCGTTTCGATCCATCGGATTCCGCTCGATCCAACCGAACCGATTTCCATGTCGCCGCTGCTGATGGCGCACGTTTGAGCCCGGCTATGCTCGCCCTCGACGGATCCCGCTCCCCCTACCTGCCGACCAGAGAGATTCTGGCCGCGCTGAAGGGACCGTTTGGATCGGAATGCGACGCCGCCGGTCTGGCGCGGATGTTGCGCGAGCGGCTGGCTCTACTGCATGGGGTCGAGGCGGGCCGAATCGCGCTCTTTCCCGACGATGCCAATCGCTTCGAGCGTTTGCTGGAAGTCGGCGGTGCGGGTCAGGTGTCACTTTTTCCGCCAGCGGATCTCGATCGCCGACTGCTCGGGCGTGGAGTCGAGATCCTCGAGATCGAGCGAAGCGAGCGGTTTCGCATCGAAACTGCCCAGATCGAAGCGCTGCGACCGGATTCGATCGCGCTCGTGATGACGCCGAACGGTCCGACCGGCAATGCCATCGCCCTGACCACGGCGGCGCAGCTAGCGCGGCGCTCGAGGCTGCTGATCCTGGACGAGCGCTCAGCCGAGATGCAGCGCCGGTCGATGATTCCGCTGGTGGAGGAGTTCGATTCGATCGTGCTTGTGCGGTCCTTTGCCGATTGGGCTGGATTGGCGCTCGATGCTCCTGCCTACGCATTTACGACCAATCGCATCGCCGCGGCGATCGACCGGTCGGCAGCGCTTTCCCCAAGTGGCCTGCATGGCGCTCTGGCCGCGGTCAGTGGTGCTCAGACGCTGGATGCAATAGCCCAGCGGGTCAGGCTCGAACGGCTACGTCTTTACCGCATGCTGCGCAAGCTGAATTTTTTGAAACCGTATCCCAGCGACGCAGGATACGTGCTGGCCGAGGTTACCCGCGGCGATCGGGACGAGATCGCGGAAGCCCTGGCTGCCCGCGAGATCGCCGTGTTCAGCCCGCGATTGCCGCGACTGGAACGAACGCTACGGTTTTCCGCCATTTCCCCGGCAGCGACCCGGCAATTACAGGCCGCCCTGGTCGATATCAGCCGAACTGTGATCGACTGACGAGATTGGAAAGGTGGAGGGGCCCATCTCTTCTCGGAAATGGGTTTCTCGTACGGCCGGGACGCGGGCGAGGACGGGCTTCCACAGGGAGCCGCCCCTGCCTTTGGGGAGCGTTCTCACGGGTGGAGGCACCGCGGGCGGCATGGTGGAAGACGAGGGGCAAGCTCAGAGGCGGGCAAGCGCCTTTTTCTGGGCTTCGAAGAGCGTGTCGAGTCCGCTGCTGGCCAGGACCAGGAGCTCATCGAGGGTGGCGGGGGTGAAGGGCGATTTCTCGGCGGTGCCCTGAATTTCGACAAAGGTGTGCTGGTCGGTCATGACGACATTGAAATCGACATCGGCGCTCGAATCTTCCGAGTAGTCGATATCCAGCAGCGGTTGACCACGGACCACGCCAACGCTGACTGCCGCAACCGCGGCTTCGATGGGATCGCGGCCGATACGTTCCTGCTCGCGCAGTTTGCGGATGGCCTGCGCCATGGCGACATAGCCGCCGGTGATCGAAGCACAACGCGTGCCGCCGTCGGCCAGAATGACATCGCAGTCCACGATGATCTGCCGCTCGCCCAATGCTTTGAGGTTGACGACCGAGCGTAACGATCGGCCAATGAGTCGCTGGATTTCGACCGTGCGGCCGCCTTGCTTGCCCTGGACGGCTTCTCGTTGGGTGCGCTGCTTGGTGGCGCGTGGGAGCATGGCGTATTCGGCCGTGATCCAGCCGTTGCCTTTGCCCTTCATCCAGCCGGGCACTTTTTCCTCGACCGTCGCGGTGCAGAGGACGTGCGTATTGCCCATCTTGATCAGCGCCGAACCCTCCGCATGCGGCGCGACGCTCGCAATGATGTCCAGCGAGCGAAGCTCCTCCGCTCCGCGTCCTCCCAACCGTCCCGAGCTCATCCGTGCTCCTCTGTGTGCTGCGTCGATTCGTAGATCTCGCGTATGCGCTGCAGTCGTTCCGCCAACTCTCGTTCGAATCCGCGATTGGTCGGTTCGTAATAGCGCCGCCCGGCCAGGTTTTCGGGCAGGTTCTGCTGCGCGACGACCCCTTCCTCGAAGTCGTGGGCGTAACGATACCCCTTCCCATAGCCAAGCTCCTTCATGAGGCCGGTTGGGGCATTGCGCAAATGGATGGGCACTGGATCGTTGCGGGTCTGCTCGACATCGCGCCGAACTTCGCCGTAGGCGCGATAGACGGCGTTGCTCTTGGGCGCCAGTGCGAGATAGACGACCAGCTCGGCGAGCGCAAGCGCGCCTTCGGGCATGCCGAGGAAATGAATCGCCTGCTGCGCGGCCATCGCCAGCTGCAACGCCTGCGGTGAAGCGAGACCGACATCCTCACTGGCGAAGCGAACGAGGCGGCGAGCCACATAGAGCGGATCGTCTCCCCGTTCCAGCATGCGAGCCAGCCAGTAGAGCGAGGCATCGGGATCGGACCCGCGCAACGACTTGTGCAGGGCGGAGATGGTGTCGTAGTGATCCTCGCCGGTCTTGTCGTAGGTCGAGGCGCGGCGCTGGGCGGCCTCCTGGATGAGATCGACATCGATGGTTCCGCCGTCCATCCCGGCAGCGGCGAATTCGAGCGTGTTCAGCGCGAAGCGCGCATCGCCGTTGGCGAGATTCACCAGCAGCTCGAGTGCGTCTGGGGCGATCGCGAGTTTTCGGCTTCCCAGGCCACGTTCGGCGTCCACCAGCGCGGTCCGCACGATCGTTTCGACATCGGCGTCGGTCAACGATTGCAGGACGATCACCCGCGAGCGGGAGAGGAGGGGTGAGTTGACTTCGAACGAGGGGTTCTCGGTGGTGGCGCCGATCAGGATGACGGTGCCATCCTCGACGTACGGCAGAATGGCGTCCTGTTGCGCTTTGTTGAAGCGATGGATCTCGTCGATGAAGAGAACGGTCCGCTGGCCCTGCATACCTAGGCGGTCGCTGGCCTCCTTGATCGCGGCCCGCAGGTCGGCAACGCCGGACGACACCGCGCTGACGGCCACGAACGCCGCTTCGGTAGCGTTGGCGATGATGCGGGCGATGGTGGTTTTGCCGGTGCCAGGCGGACCCCAGAGGACGATCGACGAGAGCTGATCTGCTTCGATGGCCCGGCGCAACAGGGTGCCCGGACCGAGCAGCTTCTCATGCCCGATGAGCTCATCGAGCGTGCGTGGCCGCATGCGGGCGGACAAGGGCGCCTTGCGAGCGAGCTGATCCTCCCGGTTCGCGCTGAAGAGATCGCCGGAATAGGAGCTGGACGAGGAGGAGCGCAACGGAAGCCTACGGCGCTTCGATGTCGGCTTCGAGCTCGTCGATACGCTCGTTCAGCAGCAACATGCGCGCCTCGATGTCCTTGAGCGACGAGACACCCAGCTCGTTCATATCTTCCAGCAGCTCTTCGAGCCGGTCGAGCTCCTCATAATGTTCGTAGAGCTCGTTAGATGTTGATTGTTTGGGATTTGCCATGACCGCAACTACTAGCCAGCTACATCGTAATGATCAAAACCGCCAGGACGATGGCGCCGACCGCCAAAAACTCGACCAAATCACGACGGCGCACGACGCCGTGTTGTGTTTGTACCAACAAGATACCGGCTACTGCATAAAACGCAACCAGCAGCACCCCGCCGCCAGTCCAACCATAGGTGAGCCACCAGTTCAGGAAGACCGTGACGACCGAAAGAACGATTGCCCCCAGGAACGCATAGAAGGCGCGCTGTTGCATCTCGGCGTTACCGCGCTCGAGGTTTTCCAGAATGAGGAAGAACGAAAAAATCGCCACCAGCGGCACGGCGCCCCACAGTGACATCTTGTTGAGGTAGATGGCGCTGAGTCCGAGAAAGGCGACGACATGGATGACGATGGTGTGGACCGTGGCCGCGGTGCGCATGGTCGTGTCGGTGGCGTCATCGAGCAGATCGCGCGCCAGCAATGAACCGCCGACCGCGAAGAAGGCGATCACCGGGCCAGCCACGAACATGGCTGTGCTATGCAGAGTTGCGACGAGCAGAATGGCGGCGAACATGCCCGCGACCGGAATGATCCAGGCAGTGGGGTAGTCGCGCTTGCGGCGCGGATGACCAAGGGCCGCGGCGGAACGCGCGGCGGAAATCTCGGAGAATTGCGCGCCGATACCGATCAGGATGGTGAAAAGCACGGCAAGCCCCCAGAAGAGGGGACCGGTTGTTTCGGTGGCGGGAGTGCCGGTGACCGATTCGCGCTCGCGGACGGCCAGGATCGCAAGGATCAACAAAAAGGCAGCAGCGATGAGACTGACAACAATGCCCTGGCCGTAGACCGGTTGGCGGGCACGATCCATCGTCGAGCCGACCGGGGTCTCGGCGCGGCTCGATAATCCCGTGGTGGATTTGTTGGCGTCTTCTTCCGGCGCGCCTTCCGTGGGCGCCGGTGTGATTTCACGCCCTGCAGACATCGCTGCCCAACCCTTCCCGTCCGCTCTCATCGTACCCGGAAGTTTACCTAGCGTCACGTATTGAGACGAATCTCGTCCCATATGCGGATAACCTCGATCATGGAAATGGCGCCCTCGCGGATGAAGCGAAGAGTCACCCCATCGATCGCAACGACGGTCGAGGAGATGCCGCCGGGGGCCCGCCCGCTGTCCAAAATGAGGTCGAGCTGGTCCCCGATCGATTCGGCGACATCGGTTGCGGTGTGCCCCGGTTCTTCGCCAGTACGGTTGGCGCTGGTGCAGGCAATCGCGCCACCGGCCTTGTCGATCACTTCGATGGCGATTGGGTGATTCGGCAGGCGCACGCCGACGGTCCCTCCTGGACCGAGCACGCGTTCGGGCACCCGCGCGGTTGCGGGCAGCACGACCGTGAGCGGTCCCGGCCAGAAGGCGTCGAGCAGCGGAACGACGGCGTCTTCGAGCAGGACGAGATGCGAGAGCGCATCGACCGACGAAACCAGCACCGGGAGCGGCATACGGTCGGGACGTCCTTTGATCTCGTAGATGCGGTCGAGCGCGGCCGGGTGAGCCAGCGAGGCGGCTATGCCGTAGACCGTGTCGGTCGGGATCGCAACGACACCACCGGAAGAGATTCGCTCAGCGGTCCATTCGATCGCGCGCGGTGCGGCTTGCTCGAGGATCACCACCCGGTGGTCGTCATTCGACCGTGGGAGCTGGTGTTCCCCGGCGAGCTCGAACGATCGATCGTCGGGCGCTGGGGTTTCCGCCCGCATCAGAGGTTAGCCTTGATTTGCGCGGCGAGCGCGGCGTTGATGCCATCCACCATGATCAGCTCCTCCTCGGACGCTTCCCGTATGGCCGCCACCGAGCCGAATTGCTTGATGAGGGCTTTTTTCTTCTTGGGGCCGATACCCGGAATCGTGTCGAGGCTCGAAGCGAACGCGTGTTTCGACCGCTTCTGGCGGTGGAACGACACCGCGAAGCGATGCGCCTCGTCCCGGACGCGCTGCACGAGATAGAGCGCTTGCGAATCGCGCGGCAAGATGACCGGAATCGGCTGGCCAGGGAGATAAAGCTCCTCGTTTTCCTTGGCCAAACCGGCCATGGGGACATTCAAACCGGTTTCCTCCATGGCCGCCAGCGCCGCATTCAGCTGGCCCTTCCCCCCGTCGATGATGACGAAGTCGGGGAGCGTTGTCCATTTTCCTTCGGTTTCCTCATCCCGTTCGGCCGCGCGCTTGAAGCGGCGGCGGATGACCTCGTTCATGCTGGCGAAGTCGTCCGATCCCTCGACGGTTTTGATATTGAAACGCCGGTAGTCCTTTTTCGCCGGACGGCCGTCTTCGAATACGACCATGCTGGCAACTTTGTTCGTCCCCTGAATGTGAGAGATGTCGAAGCATTCGATCCGGCGCGGTAGTCGTGGGAGATCGAGCGCATCGGACAGCTCGTTCAGTGCGGCAGTCATACGCATCTCGTCGGAGAGGAACTTGACCCTGTTTTGCTCGAGGTTGTCGGTAGCCGACTTGGCCACCATCTCGACCAAGGCGCGCCTTTGCCCGCGTTGCGGCACGACGATCTCGACCTTGCCGCCGCGCCGCTCGCGCAGCCATTCGACGATGACTTCCTCATCGGCGGCGGGCAATGCATGTTGCAGGAAGAGGCGGGCGGGGATCAGCGCGGCTTCCGCATAGAACTGGGAGACGAACCCACTGATCAACTCGGCCGGCTCATCCTCGATACGGGCGCTCATCGGGAAGAACTCGGAGCCGAGCAACTTGCCATTGCGCAGAAAGCTGACCTGTACGCCGGCGTCGCCGCCAGATCCCTGGGCCACCGCGATCACATCGGCATCGGTATTGTCCGAGCTGACGACCTTTTGGCGTTGCAGTACGTGCTTGACCGCGTCGATCCGGTCGCGCACCTCCGCCGCCCGTTCGAAATTCCAGGCGTCGGCCGCTTGCTGCATCTCTTCTTCGAGTGGCCGCAGAATCTCATCGCCGCGGCCGTTGAGAAAAAGGGCCGCGTTTTCGATCGCCTGCTGGTACTCCTCGTGGCTGGTCTCGCCAATGCAAGGCGCCAGGCATTGCTTGATGTGGAAATAGAGACAGACCTCGTCATGCCCGGTGATCTTCTTTTCGCATTTGCGATAGGGAAAGAGCCGGTTGAGCAGATTGAGCGCCTTGTACGCCGACCCCGCGGAGGTATACGGCCCGAAATAGCGGCCGCCGTCCTGCACGATGCGACGGGTCGAGATGATGCGGGGCCACTCTTCATTGGTGATCTTGAGATAGGGATACGTCTTGCTGTCTTTCAGCATGACGTTGTATTTCGGCTGGAGTTTCTTGATCAGCTCGTTTTCGAGGATGAGCGCTTCCGCTGCCGAATCGGTGCGGATGAACTCGAAATCGGTGACATGTCGCATCAGCTCGCGGGTTTTCGGATCCTTGCCGCGCAGCGACTGGAAATAGGAGCGCACACGGTTGCGCAAGACGATGGCCTTGCCCACATAGAGCACGGCGCCATTGTCGTCCTTGAGCTGGTAGATGCCCGGACCGGTGGGGAGTGCGGACAGCCGTTTCGAGAGGGTTTCCTTGGAAGTCGTCATAATGTTTTCTTAGAACAAGTGTACGCTATGCGCCACGGCGGATGCCAATCAGCTCGGCGGCCTCGGTCAGGATTTCGGCCGCCCGTTCCTGTCGATCGGAGGAAAGAGTAGGGGAGATGACGGCATCGATGTCGATCTGGTCGAAGGTGCGGACGCCGAGGTCGAGCTCGGTGGCGGCCTGCACCAGCGGATCCTCCCAGGGTCCGGCCCCCCGCACGCGGGCGCGGCCCTGGCGCAACGCCAGCACCATCAGATCAGCGGCGATTGGATCGGCGGTCGCGATCACGAATGTGAGCCCGTGCGCACGATCGCTGTCGATGACCACGTAACGGTCCGGATGCACGGCCAGCGCAATCTCGGCAATCAGACCGTCCCGCGCGCCGGCAAACCGCGCGCCCGCGCGAACGATCGGATGCGCGAAGAGCGTCCACAGACCGAGCGCGACCACGGGACGTCGATCGTCGATGCCGCGCAGGTCAACGATGGCGATCAGCCGCTGCGCGTCGATGAGGGCCGCGGGCATCTTTACCGCGTGCAGGCGTTGCGCGCCCGCGTCGATATCGACCTCGGTCCAGTGGCCGCCACGGCGGAATATGCCGCCCGGGCCGGAATCCGGCCGAATGACCGGCCCACGGGATGCGAGCGGACTAAAGGTATTCAAGACCCGCTCGATCGAGCCATCCGGCGTCCAGGGAGGCGCAGCCGCGGCGGTGGAACACCCGACACAATCATCGAGCCGCCCGAATTGGGCGAGGGCGTCGTCCAGATCGTAACCAGCCGCGATCGAGAGTCGCGCCGTCCCAGGATTGGGCGGCGGGGAGACGAACTCGATCATCCCTTGACCGCGCCGACGGCGAGCCCAGAAACGATCCAGCGTTGCAGCAGGAAGAAGAGTCCCAGGATTGGCAGGGTGATCAGGATCGCCATTGCGGCGAAGTCCGACCAGGGCGTGTTGGAGGAATATTGGCCGACCATGGCGTTGAGGCCCATCGCGAGCGTGAAGCGGTTTGGATCGGTGAGGAACGTCCAGGCCAGCACGAATTCCGTCCATGATGCCATGAATCCGAAGAGCACCGTAATGGCGATTGCCGGAGCGATGAGCGGCAGGATGACATCGATAAATGCCCGGTTTGGACTCGCGCCATCGACCAGGGCCGACTCTTCCAACTCTTTCGGAAGGGTGTCGATGTACCCGCGCAGATTCCAGATGGCGAATGGGAGGGCGCCGCTGGTGTAGGCGATGCCGACTCCGAAGAGGGTGCTGCGCACGCTTTCGGTGGTGCCGGGGATTTTGATCTGGCTGAGCAGCACGAAGAGCGGAGCCAGGGTGGCTACCGAAGGCAACATCAACACGGCGATGAAGAGAAAGAGTCCCCACTTACGACCGGGAAAATGAAAGCGCGCGAAGGCATAGGCGGCGGTCACCGCGAATGCGACCACGATCAGACTCACGCCGATCGACAGCACCAGGCTGTTCTTCAGCATGGTCGAGAACATCACATTGTTGGCCTGCGGCTCGGTGAGCACGCGCTTGTAGGCGGCGAGTGATGGATTGGGGGGGATGATGTTGAGACTGGTGGGGCGGCTGATATTGCGGCCATCCAGCGACATGGAAACGACCCAGACCACTGGAAAGAGCACGGTGGCCGCGATGAACACCAGCGCGATATGCGCCAGAATGTCTTCGAAGAGGGATCCGCTGCCGAAGCGGCGCGATGCTTTCCGCCGGATGTCGGTGCGTTCGATCGCGCTTTCGGCTGCGAGCGTTTGCACCTGCGCGGCACTCGAATCAAGCATCCGACCAGCCCTCCAGTCCCCGCGCGACCCGGTTTTGCGCCAGCGTGATGACGAGCAGGATGAAAAAGACCATGATGCTGAAGGCGGCCGCCAGCCCGTAGAGTCCATTCGGGTTCACCAGCTTGAACGCCTGGGTGACCAGAATCTCCGTTTTGCCGTACGGTCCGCCGTTGGTGATGAAGTAGATGATATTGAACTGATTGAAGGTGAGGATGGTGCCGTACATGATGGCGGGCACCATGGCCGGACGCAGAAGCGGCGCGGTGATATCCCGAAATTGCTGCCAGCGGGAGGCGCCGTCGGTGCGGGCGGCCTCATAGAGATCGCCGGGAATCGATTGCAACGCTCCGGTGGCGATCACCATCATGAAGGGCCAGCCGAGCCAGACATTGGCAATCAGGACCGCGAAGAACGCAAGGGGCAGTAAATCCAACCCAGGGATCGGCGGTTTGGTGGAGCTCAGCCAGGCGATGTCATTCGGCAGACCGAGCTTGCCCAGCAGCTGGTTGATCGCGCCGAATTGCGTATCGAACATGTTCTTCCAGACGGTCGCCACCACCAGCGGCGGCATGGCCCAGGGAATGACGAAGATCGCCCGCCAAACCCGCCGGCCGACGATGCGCTTGCGGTTCAGTAAGAGCGCCACGGCCACCCCGATGATGACGTGGAAAAAGACGTTCGAGATGGTCCAGACGATGTTGAAGGCCAGGATGTGCCAGAAATCGAAATTTGGAAGCGGCACCTGGTTGCGGATGATGCGTTCGTAGTTGCGCAAACCGATCCAGGGAGCATCGCCGGTGCGCAGGTTCTTGATCGTAAAGCTGGTGAACGAGAGATAGACCTGATAGGCGATCGGGTAAAAGGTCACCACCGCCAGCACGATGAACGCCGGCAGGATATAGAGATACGGAAGCTTGTACCGCTGCCACCAGCTCGCGCCGGCGGCTTTGCCGAGCCCTTCGATCGGCCCGGTAGTGCTCTTCGAGCTCGTCGGTGCGACCATTGCGCCTCACCTTCTGCCGTGGTCGAGAACGCCGCTCCGCTGGGAAGGAAGCGCCGCGCAACATCGATGTGGGAGCTGGGGCGGTTCGAATCGAACCGCCCCAGCCGGCGTGTCAGGCGCCCATCTGGTCGATCGCCTCGTTGATGTTTTTCACCGCTTCGGCAGATGCGTCCTCCGCGGTGGAATCACCGGAGATGACTTTGCTGATCATGTCCTGGGCCGGGGTCCAGACTTGGCCCATCTCGGGGATGGTCGGAATCGGGGTGGAGTTCTCCGCCTGCGCGACGAAGGCGCTGGCGATCGCATTGTCCGACACATCGACGCCGGTATTGGCCGGCAGGTGACCGGCGCTGTCGGCCAGAATCTTGCCGACCTCGGCGCCGGTGAAGAACTGGGCGAATTTCATGGCAAGGGCAGCCTGATCGTCACCATCGTTGGAGTTGATCATGATGTGCTTCACCCCGAGGAAGGGCTTGGCCGGGGCATCGCCGTTCTCGCTGATGACCGGCAACTCGGCCACACCGACCTTGTCCGCGCCAAGCGCGGCCTGGTAGTCACCCAGCGCCCATGGGCCGTTGATGACCATACCGGCCTTGGCCTCTTTGAAGAGCGAGCTGATGCTGGCATCGTCGTTCTGCTGGTAGATGCCGGGCTTGCTGGTGAGATCCTTGATCCAGTTCAGGAACGAGACGGTTTCGGGCGAGCCGAAGGCCGAATGGTTGTTCTCGTCGAAAATTTGTCCGCCCCAACCGAAGAGATACCCGGCCGGATGGTAGAAGTCGGTCAGCAATGCCAGCCCATAAGTGCTGGAATCCGCGGCATTGATATCGGCGGACATCTGCTCGAGCTCGGCCGTCGACGTCGGCGGAGTGGGAACCATGTCCTTGTTGTAATAGAGAGCAACGGTTTCGATGCTTTCGGGCAGACCGTAGAGTTTGCCGTCGTATTTGAGGGCATCGACGGCCGAGGGCACATAGGCGGCGAGATCGTCCGCGGTGACGAGATCGTCCAGCGGCTTGATCAGCTCTCCGCCAGCCAGCTCGCCCACCCAGTCGGCTGGACCGATCAGCAAGTCGGGACCACCGCCCGTTGCAACTTCGGTCTGATATTTGTTCTTGAGCTGATCGAACGGCACGGCGAGCACATTGATCTTGATGTCGGGATTCGCCTGTTGCCACGCCGGGATGATCTGCTTGTTGAGGGTATCGGCTTCCACCCCGGTCCAGCCGTGCCAGAGGGTGATGGTTCCCGAGTCTTGCGCCGCCGCCGGAGCACGCCCGGCCAGGACGAATGACATCACGAGGACGAGGGCAAGCAGGAGCGACGTTGCCCGCGAGAAACATGCGCGCATCAGTGCAACCTCCACTATCATCGCCCGCGGCCCTACGCCGCGGGAATGTCGAATCGTTCCGCCAATTGTAGTGGGCGCCTCCAAACCAGCAGGGTTATGAACAGCTGATGTTCGTGACCGGTCTCACGATGGGACGCCACGGGAGTCAAGAAGGCCGGGACGCGGGAGCAATTTGGAATGCCTGGGAGGTGCGTGTTGCGCGCAATCGTTGTCGAACCGCCTTTTTCTCTGGCGGACACCTGCGCGCCGGTCGCCTGGGCTTCCGGCCGCTGGGCGAATCAGGACTGGATCGACGGCGCGCTCGTCTGGGTTGGATGGGAAGGAAACGACGTCGTTCATCGTGTCCTGCGGCCCGGATCGGAGGAGCACGAGTTGCTGGTCGATGGCGATTCCGACCCCTCATGCGACCTCGATTGGGCGGCTCGAGTGCTGGGGACCGAACGGTCGATGCCGCACATGGCCGATCCGGTGTTGGCGGAGATCGCCGAGCGGCATCCCGGACTGCGCCCGCACGCCTCCGGCTCGCTGTTCGACGGGGTGATCGATTCGATCGTGGGGCAGAGCATCACGGTGCTGGCTGCCGCGGTGGTGAGCGCGCGGCTGGCATCGTATTTTCATCCCGGCGTCGAGCTGCAAGGCCGGATTTTCTGGCCGTCCCCCCGGCCCGTCGATCTCGCCAATGCCGATCCGTTTCGACTGCGCGCGACCGGTGTGACCTGGAAACGAGCCGAGGCGCTGGTCGCGGCTGGGCAAGCAGCGCTCGATGGGCGGCTGATCGAGCCAGAGTCTGAAACGCTCGATCAGCTTCGTTCGATGTTGCTCGCATTGCCGTTGATCGGCAAATGGACCGCGGAATCGGCATTGCTGTGGGGAATCGGCGTGGATGACGCCTTTCCTACGGGCGATGTCGCGTTGCTGCGGGCGGCGCGGCGGGCATACGACGAACCCGAGATGACGATGAAAGACCTGGATGCGCGCTCCGGCGATTGGGCCGGGTGTCGCGCCTGGGCGTCGCGATTGCTTTGGATCGATCTGTTCGGTCCAGCGTCGCTGCCGCGGTATTCGACTCGATAGGCGCGGGCTGGGGGTTGCTCTATACTCCGTTGGCTTTCGCGGCGATTTCCGCGGCAGTCGCTGACGCGAATCGTCGTCCCACCAAGGCCCCCACATGTTCCCTGGCGATCTGAATCACTTTATCGAAACCGTTGGCTATATCGGTATCTTCGCCATTATCTTCGCGGAAACCGGTCTGCTGATCGGCTTCTTTCTTCCGGGGGACAGTCTTCTCTTCACCGCCGGGTTTCTGGCCTCGCAGGACATTCTGAATATCTGGATTCTGGTGCCCGTTTGTGTTGTGGCGGCAATTGCTGGCGATGCGGTTGGCTATCAGCTTGGCAAACGCTATGGTCGTGGTTTGTTCAAGAAGCCGGAATCCCGCCTGTTCAAACCGAAGAATCTCGCCTTGGCCGAGGAGTTCTTCCAGAAGCATGGCGGCCGCGCGATCATCCTGGCGCGTTTCATCCCGTTCGCCCGCACGTTCGTGCCGGTGATCGCCGGTATCTCGCATATGCCCTACCGCCATTTCGCTTCCTTCAACGTCATCGGCGCGCTGCTCTGGGGCGCCGGCATCACGCTGCTCGGGTTTTTCCTCGGTCATGCAATTCCGAGTGTCGATACCTATCTGCTGCCAGTTATCGCGCTGATCTTGTTCATCTCGGTGCTGCCGTCCGCCTATCACATCTGGAAGGAAAACGGTACCCAGATCAAACATGTCACCCGCACGCAGTTTCGGGAGATCTTCGGCAAGGGCGAACCCGAGACTCCGGTGGTCAATAACGAGCAAGCCGATTAGCCAGATTCGCGAGGGAATGGAACGAGAGCGGACGCCTCATTTGGGCGTCCGTTTCTCTTTGGACCTTTGTAGATAGAGCGAATCCACTCCAAATCGGATTCGGCAGTAGCCTGAGCAGATGGAAGCCGGGCGATCGACAACGAAGCAACCATTCGAGCCGGTGCGGGCGATCGAGTTGCTGCGCGAGGCGGTGGAGGGGCTGCCGGCGCCGTCGATGTTCGAGCTGCGCAATCGCGGCTACGGCACGCTCTTTCAGCAAGTGGTGGCGTGCATGATCTCCGTGCGCACCTATGAAGAAGTCAGCCTGCCGGCGTCGATCCGGCTCTTCGAGCGAGCGCCCACCGCCGCTGCGGTCGCCGAGCTTTCTACCGATGAGATCGACCGTCTGATCTCCCCTTCGACCTTTCATGAGCGCAAGGCGGCGCAGATCCGGCAGATTGCCAGCATTACGGTTGTGGAACATGGAGGCACGCTGCCGTGCGATGAAGAGACCGTGCTCGCCTTTCCCGGGATCGGGCCAAAATGCGCCGCGCTGGCGCTGGGTATCGCCTGCGACCAGGAGCGGCTGCCGGTCGATATCCACGTTCATCGCGTGGCGAATCGCTGGGGTGTCATTCACACCAAAACGCCCGAACAGAGTCAGATCGCATTGGAGCAGGTTTTCCCATCCAAATACTGGCTGGAGCTCAATGAGCGCCTGGTGCCGTTCGGCAAGTCGATTTGCACGCGCCTGCGACCGCATTGCTCGACATGCCTTCTGCTCGAAATGTGCCAGCAGGTCGGGGTGACCGATCCGAGATGACAACCGGCCCCTCCAAACGGAGAGGCCGGTTTTTCGAATTCGCGGTCAGCCGGCAGCCGGGATATGGGTCCTGGCTTCCTCGATTGCTTCCGCTGGGTGCTCGTAGTCCTGCAGCGAACCGGAGAGGAACGTGTCGTAGGCAGCCATATCGACCATGCCCTGCCCGGAGAGATTGAAGAGAATGGTTTTGGCCTCGCCGCCTTCTTTGGCCAGCAGCGCCTCGTCGATGGCGACGCGGATGGCGTGGGTCGGCTCCGGCGCCGGGATGATGCCTTCCGAGCGAGCAAACGTAATCGCCGCTTCGAAGGCCGCCACCTGTTTGACCGCTTGCGCTTCGAGATAGCCGAGATCGTACAGGTGGCTCACCAGCGGGGCCATGCCGTGGTAGCGCAGACCGCCGGCGTGAATGCCGGCAGGGATGAAGGTGTGCCCCAGGGTGTGCATCTTCAGCAACGGCGTCATGCCTGCGGTGTCGCCGAAGTCGTAGGCGTACACCCCCCTGGTCAGTGTCGGGCACGCGGCCGGCTCGACCGCGATGATGCGGGTCTTGCCGCCGGCGAACTTGGCTGGCATGAACGGAAGCACCAGGCCCGCGAAGTTCGAGCCGCCGCCGGCGCAACCGATGATGACATCCGGTTCGGCATCGGCCATTTCCAACTGCTGGATGGCTTCCTGGCCGATAACGGTCTGGTGCATGAGCACATGGTTCAGCACCGAGCCGAGCGAGTATTTCGTGTCTTCGCGGGTAGCGGCGTCCTCGACTGCTTCCGAGATGGCGATACCCAGCGAACCGGTGGAATCGGGATCCTGGGCCAGGATGGCGCGGCCGGCATTGGTGTCCATACTCGGGCTCGGAACGCACTGGGCGCCCCAGGTCTCCATCATCGCCCGGCGATACGGTTTCTGGGCGTAGGAGATCTTGACCATGTAGACCTTGAGATCGATACCGAAAAAGGCGCAGGCCATTGCCAGCGAGCTGCCCCACTGTCCGGCGCCGGTTTCGGTGGCGATGCGCGTGACGCCCGCCTGTTTGTTGTAATACGCCTGCGGCACGGCGGTGTTCGGCTTGTGGCTGCCAGACGGACTGACGCCTTCGTACTTGTAGAAGATCTTGACGCGCTCGGGCAGATCGAGCGCTTTTTCCAAACCGCGCGCCCGGTAGAGCGGAGTCGGGCGCCAGAGACGATAGATATCCTGCACCGCCCGCGGGATTTCGATATACCGTTCCTGGCTGACCTCCTGCGCGATCAGCTCCATCGGGAAGAGGGGCGCCAGGTCCTCGGGGCCGATCGGCTGACGGGTGCCGGGGTGCAGCGGTGGCGGCAACGGGCTGGGGAGATCGGCCTGGACGTTGTACCAGGCTGGGGACAGCTGGTTTTCATCCAGCAGATATTTCGTCGTCGAGGTGTCGGACACGGAGAAGCCCTCTCACTGGTTCATTTCGGGCGATCGACGCCCACATTCGCTGAGAGCCCATCTTCCTATACTTGCCGGACGCTGTCGAACGAACAAGGAGAAACGATCGGTCGCCTTGTGGTACTCCTGGTCCCCGAACAGGGCGAGTCTGCACTGCATGCCGGCCTGGGACGTGCGCTATTCCGACGAGAGCCAGCCTTTGCGCTTGAACGCTGCCCAAAGGGCGAACCCGACTCCAAACATCATCAGGAGGGCAAGGGGGTAGCCCAGCCTCCAATGGAGCTCGGGCATGTGGTCGAAGTTCATCCCGTAGATCGTGCCGATCAATGTCGGCGCGAAGATGATGGCTGCCCAGGCAGAGATTTTTTTGACCTCGTCGTTCTGCTTGAGCTGAATTTCGGAGAGGCGTTGGACCTCCTCGTTCCGTTGCAGGCCGATGATGGCGATATTGACACTAAGCACGTTTTGCAGAATGTCGCGGTACGACTGCACCTGCTCCTGCACCTGGGCCGCGTGGTCCTGTACGTCGCGGAAATAGGCGACCAGTGCTGGAACGATCTCCAGTCCGGTGCGGCCATCGCAAAGCGCCGCCAGCATGCCATGCAGCGGCTCGACCGCCCGCTGGAAATCGATGACCTCGCGAGCAAGCGAATAGGTGCGCTTCGACACATCGGGTTCGCCGCCGAACACCTCGATCTCGATCTCGTCGATATCGTGCTCGAGCCCGACTACGACCTGGTGATACTCGTCGACCACCTGATCCATGATGCCGTAGAGCACCGCGGGCGGTCCGAGCGCCAGCAGCTCCGGGTTGTTTTCCATCCGCAGGCGGACCTGGTTCAAGTCGGGGCAGTCGCCATGCCGTACGGAGATGACGAAGTCCTTTCCGATGAAGAGGTGGATTTCGCCGAAATCGATGATCTCTTTGGGATCGACATAGTGGGCGGTGCGCAGGACGACGAAAAGAATCGACCCGTAGCGTTCGATCTTGGGCCGCTGGTGGGCCAGCACCGCATCCTCGACCGCGAGCTCATGCAGATCGAACTCGTCCGCGACCGCCTGGAATTCGTCCTTGGTCGGCTCGAAGAGACCGATCCAGGCCATGCCCTTGAGGGAGTCGTTGAGCTCGGACGTTTCCTCGATGGTGGCCGGCCTGGCGACTCGCTTGCCGTCGACGTAGATGGCGTTGTTGACGATCACCAATTCACTCCTGGTTGGTCGAGCCGGCGGAATGATATGGCATGGAAGTGCAGAGTCACGAAATCCGCAGTCGATCGCTGTGTCGCAAAGTCATCTACACCAATTCGAACGAACGCCGCCAGGCTGGGACCTTGCTGTGAAGCGCCGCGTCCGGACGCAGCGAACCTGATTCGTTTCAGACGTACGGGCCCATTGTGAGCCGGAAACTGCCGGGTGACCGAATGACACTTGTTGCGGCGCGCTACAACATGTGCCAAAATCCAGAAACGCCCCCCGCGTAAACCAGCCAATGTACGGTGCTGCTCGATGGTCGACCACTGACGATCGGGCTCCTGTTCGACGGTCTTGCAGGATCTCACAGGCGCGCCGCCAATGTGAAAGAAATCGAGGTAGGGACGTGGGGACAGGGGAAGCTGGCAGCTTGATGGGGGCGGCGTCCGGCATTGGAGTCGACCCGGCTCCGCTGGGGGCATCGATGGCGCCGATTCCGCCCGGGCTTTTTCAGCCGGTCAGCCAGCACGATTTCGCACATCCCGCCGAGAAAGATCTCGCCCGGATTCTCTCTTTCTATCGCATCCGCTGGGTCTACGAGCCAACCACCTTTCATCTCCAATTTCGCGAGGATGGCCGCCCGGCCGAGCAGATAACGCCGGATTTCTATTTGCCGGATCACGATCTGTACATCGAGCTGACCACCATGCGGCAGCGGCTGGTCACCCGCAAGAATCGCAAGATCCGGCGGCTGCGTGAGTCTTTTCCGTCGGTCCATATCAAGCTGCTCTATCGGCGGGATTACGACCGGCTGATCGGATCGTATCCGGCGCCCGACCATATCGCCGAACCGGAGCTTGGGCCGGTGCTCTTCGAATCCGAGACGATTCAGGAGCGCATTCGCGAGCTGGCCCAAGAGTTGACGGACGCGACCGCGCGGTTTTCGGACCTCACCAATGAAGAACGTCCGTGGCGCGCGCGGCGCGAACCACTCCATTTGATCGGCGTTGGTTCTGGATCGAAACATGTGCTGAGCGATTTGGGCCGGGCGCTCGACAGCCATGCATGCTGCGTCACTCGCGATTTGCTGCAACTTTCGCGTTACGGCTGTGATGACGGAAACGACCGAGTGCATATCGGCGGTGCATTGAAGCTGCCAGTTGCCGGCCGAGATGTCGTGCTCGTGGCAGATATTGTCAGCAGCGGATTGAGCTTGGTCTCGGTTACCGAGTGGCTGCGCCGCAAGGGGGCGCGCAGCGTGCGCGTCTGTGCGCTGCTCGATCGCGAGGACGCGCGCATCATCGATATTCCGCTGGACTTCGTCGGATTCAAAGCGCCGGACGAAGTGCTGGTGGGATACGGCCTCTCTTCGTATCCCCAGTTCAGCGAGCAACCATGCATCGCCTCGATCCACGAGAATGTCGAGGCGTAACCCTTTCGGGTCCAGGGTCCAGAGAATCGACGAGTAGTCTGTGCGCTCTGGGCACTTGACACCGGACCGTCCTCAGGACTCCTGCTCATACGGACAGGTCCCTCGAAAACCCGACTACGGGTACCCTTAGAGGACGATTCCCAGGCAACGGGGCCCCGGAGCGCGCGTGCCACCCTGGCTAGCGCCGAGCGTGGAATCGCACCGCTCCATTGGTCGATCCACCACGAGGCAAACCTGATAGATGAGCACTCCACTCGATCCCACCATTGTCCATACCGAGGCACCCGCACTGGCGACGCTGGGCGCATTGAAGGAGAGCGGCTATACCTCGCGTTCGGTGCGCGAGGAGATGCGCGCCAATTTGATCGCGAAGATTCGCAAGGGAGACACGCTCTTTCCGGGGGTGGTCGGCTACGAGCTGACTGTCATCCCCCAGATCGAAAACGCCATTCTCTCCGGTCAGGACATCATCTTTCTCGGTGAACGCGGGCAGGCGAAAACGCGGCTGGCCCGGAGCATGATCCAGCTGTTGGACGAGTGGATGCCGATCATCGCCAGCTCGGAGATCAACGATGATCCGTTGAACCCGATCTCGCGTTTTGCGCTCGATCTGGTGGCCGAGCTGGGCGACGACACGCCGATCGACTGGGTGCACCGTTCCCGCCGGTACGGCGAGAAGCTGGCGACGCCGGATACGACGATTGCCGACTTGATCGGGGAGGTCGATCCGATCAAGGTGGCCGAGGGACGGTATCTCTCGGACGAACTGACCATCTCCTACGGCCTGATTCCACGCACCAATCGCGGCGTCTTTACTCTCAATGAACTGCCCGACCTGGCCGAGCGCATTCAAGTCGGCCTGCTCAATATCATGGAAGAGCGCGACGTTCAGATCCGTGGGTACAAGATCCGATTGCCCCTCGATGTCTTCGTGGTCGCGTCGGCGAACCCGGAGGACTACACAAACCGCGGCCGCATCATTACTCCATTGAAGGACCGGTACGGTTCCCAGATTCGCACTCACTACCCGGAGACCATCGAGCTCGAAATCGAGATCATGGACCAGGAGCGAGCCACCTTCCCGACCGAGGGCATCGAGGTGACGGTACCCGCATTCATGAAGGAGATCGTGGCCGAGCTGACCCACCTGGCGCGCCGCTCACCCGATGTCTCGCAGCGTTCCGGCGTGTCTGTCCGCATGAGCTCGGCGAATTACGAGAATCTGATCTCCAATGCCACGCGGCGCGCGTTGCGCCTGGGGGAACGGAATGCGGTGCCGCGGATTTCCGACCTGGCGGCAGTGCAGTCTTCGACCATCGGCAAGATCGAGCTGGAGACCATCGGCGAAGTCCGGGAGGAGCAGATCGTTGGCAAGCTACTGGCGGGGGCGGTCATTGCCACCTTCAATCGGCACTTCTCGGTGCGGCAGTTCGACCAGCTCGTTCAGGCCTTCGAGAACGGCCTGGTGGTCGATGCGTCGGAGCTGATGCCGTCGATGGACTATGTCCACCAGCTCAGTCATCTCGACGGTATGAAAGAGGCGGTCGACAAGCTGCACGTTGGTGGTAATCCGGCCGCGGTGGCCTCGGCCGTGGAATTCGTCCTCGAAGGATTGCATCTCAACCGTAAGCTCAATAAAGACGGCGGCCTGGGCCCGGCCCGCTACCACCGATAACCTCTCGTCGATCCAAGCCGTTCTGCGCCCGGGAAACGACTCCGGGCTCAGGACTGCGGACTCAGGACCAACTCTATGGCTCTCCCACGATACGGAACCAGGTACTCCCGCTGGGATGGCACCCAGCAAGTCGATGATCTCAGCGCCGAGGACCTCATGCGCGCGATGTCCGATGAGCTGGTGCGCGACGGCGATCTCATGAACGCCCTGCGGCGGCTCTTCTGGGAAGGAGTCGACCGGCCCGACGCCGAGCGCCTACCCGGTTTACGCGATCTGATGAACCGGGTGCGACAGGCGCGGCAAGACCAGATGCAACGCTACGATCTCAGTTCGATGCTCGATGACATCCGGGAGCGCATTCAGGATGTGATCGACACCGAGCGGACCGGCATTCAACAGCGACTCGACGAGGCGAGCCAATCACCTTCCGAGCAAGATGGTTCGCAGGACGACGCATCTTCCCAGCAGGGGGATGGCGGCGAGACTCCCGCCGGCGCAGGAGAAGGGGGCGATCAGCAGGGGTTGCGCGATCTGCTCAACTCGATTGCCGAGAAGCGCAATCAACAGCTGGACGATTTGCCGTCCGATCCCGCCGGTCAGATCCGCGGTCTGCAGCAATACGACTTCATGGATCAGCAGGCCCGGCAGAAGTTCCAGGATCTGCTCGCCCAACTGCAACAGCAGATGATGAACCAGACGTTCCAGGGGATGCAGCAATCGCTCAGCCAGATGTCGCCGGAGCAGATCGCCGATACCCGGCAGATGATGAGCGAGCTGAACGACATGCTCGAAGCCAAGAACCGGGGCGAAGATCCCGGTTTCGAGCAGTTCATGCACAAATGGGGGCACTACTTCGGCGACAACATCCGCTCGCTCGAGGATCTGATCGAGCACATGCGCCAGCAGACCGCTGCCATGCAGCAGCTCATGGATTCGATGAGCCAGGAGCAGCGTTCCGAGCTGCAGGGGTTGATGCAGGCGATCATGCAAGATCCGGGTTTGCAGCAGGAAATGTCCCGCATGCAGCAGAACCTGGGACAGATGATGCGGCCAGAGGATTGGCGCCGCAGCTACGACTTCTCGGGTGACGAGTCGCTGTCATTGCAACAGGCGATGCGCCTGATGGACCGCATGACCGAGCTGGACGAGCTCGAGCGCGAATTCAAGGATGTGCGCGACTGGAATGACTTCGCCGATCTCGATCAGGACAAAATCCAGGAGCTGCTCGGTGAGGATACCCGCGAGCAGATGGACCAGCTCGGGCAGCTCGCCAAGATATTGGAAGATGCGGGTTTCATAAAGAAGACCCGTCGCGGTTTCGAGCTGACTCCGCAAGGCGTGCGCAAGATCGGGGAAAAAGCACTCACGGATATCTTCGCGCAGCTCAAGCGCGATCGGATCGGCGCACACGAGATCGATCGGCAGGGCGGAGCGGGGGAGCGCACCGACGCCTCCAAACCGTATGAGTTCGGCGATCCGTTCCTGCTCGATCTCGAATCGACCGTGATGAACGCGGTGCAGCGCGAGGGCCGCGGTACGCCACTCAAGATCGTGCCGAGCGATTTCGAGGTCTATCGCACCGAATATTCGACCCGCTCGTCGACGGTGCTGATGATCGATATGAGCCGGTCGATGTTCTATTCGGATAGCTTCACCAGCGCGAAGCGAATTGCGCTGGCCCTCGACTCATTGATTCGCAGCAAGTACCCGCGCGATACGCTGGAGCTGGTTGGCTTCTCGTACATTGCAGAGCAGCTCAAGCAGGCCGATCTGCCGACCCTGACCTGGAACGAGTATCAGTACGGCACCAACATGCAGCACGGCTTTCAGTTGGCGCGGCAGATGCTGGGGCGACATAAGGGGTCGAACCGGCAGATCATCATCATCACCGATGGCGAGCCGACGGCGCACATCGAAAACGGCCAGGTCTATTTCAATTGGCCGCCGATGCCGCGCACCTTCCAGGAGACGTTGCGCGAGGTGGTTCGCTGCACGCGGGATGGCATCAAGATCAATACCTTCATGCTCGAGCGCACCCCGATGATGATCGAGTTCGTCAACGACCTGATGCGCATCAACGGCGGCCGGGTTTTCTACGCCACGCCGGACCGGCTGGGCGAATACATCCTGGTCGACTACGTCGCCAACAAACGCCGCTGGGTGAGTTGACCGTGGAGTTAGGCGGCGGAAGAGTGAATTTGCTGTGCACGAGTTGATATTGGCATGAAGTGAAGCCAAAGGCCCCATTCGTCCTGGATGTCGAGAAGCCGGCCAATGTAGATATCCACGACATCATCCCAGTGATCGTCTTCGAAGTCGGCGTGGACGGTGACCCACGTGGCGCCCGATTCCTCATCGAAATCGACCTCGAAGTCCGCCTCGGGATATTCCTGAAGAATGAGCTGTTCGATCTCCTCGATCGCAGACTGCATTCGTTCGTCTGGCTCAGCTTTTAGGATATCAATCACAACCGCTCATCCTGACTCTTTCGAACCGCATCGACAAATTGCCTTGCCCTGCGCACGGCCCTAACCACGGGCAGTTCGGGTACGGGCAATGCAGCGTAGTCAGCTCGTTGACGCAATTCGCCAAGCCGCTCGAATGTATCTCTCAGGTCCGATGGAAACAGCTTCCGTCTCCGAATGAGCTCGCCAGCGAACTGAGCCCTAACCGTGTCATGTCCCCATCGTTTGCCGGGCGCTCGGATGCCTTCTCGGTGTAGGGCTGATACGG
>DASTFJ010000280.1:0-2565 GCA_035708745.1 Thermomicrobiales bacterium
TTGCACTATCTACTCAGAATGACAATGGGGGCGGGTCGCGCGCCGAGAGTGGAGCTACACAATCACAGGTAGATGCACTACATCCGTGAAATGGGCTTTGTGGACACCTCCGATCCGGGTTACCGGTTCGGCGCGCGGCGCCACATCAGCGTCGACACCTGCATCTTCCCGGCGACGAGCAGCGGCGGGGTGGTGATGGTGAGCGTGTCACCGGTGACCGACCAGAAGCGGCGCTCGGTTTTGCCGATCCAGTTGGGCATGAGACTCTCTTCGAGATGGTAGGTGATTGTCTGACCGTCGAGCTCATATGTGCCGGCATAGGCGAAGTAGTGGCGGGCGGCCAGATCGATCTCTTCGGGGGTGGCGCTGACCCAGTCGTCGTGCATCAAGACCGGGCGGTGCGCGCTGCCGAACTGCTCGGAGAGGTACCCATCGGCGGTGTAGGTGTTGATCCCGGTCACGTCATCTCCCCAGGGGCGCGACACAGTACCGGTGTCATCGCGCAGCTCGAACGAGATGAGCCGCCAGCTTCCGATCAGTGGTGATGGTGGTTGCGATGTGGCAGTCATGACAGACCTCCGGAGGCGATTGGAACGATCACTCGGCTTGCGAGATGCAGACACGGAGGTCTCCGGCTACAAACGTGTGTCAGGCGGCATCCAGCTCGGCGAGCCGGGCGCGGACCAGATCTCCCAGCAGCGCTCGATCGACATCCCAATCCACCGGCACCTTGAAGATGGATTGCAGCACCACGTAGGACTTCTCCAAACGCGACCGGACGTCATTCAAGACCCTCTCGCTCCAGGGATTGAGCGAGAGGTGGTTCTTCGCCGCGCTCATACCGAAGACATAGTCTTTGCCACGATGGATTTGGGGCACATTCCAGGCCAGCTTCACCTCGGTTTCCGGGAATTCCGTAAGAATCGCATCGATGATCGACCGCATGGTTCCGGCTTCGATCGGATCGAGTGCGGCGAGATAGTCATCGACCGAGTCGAATCGCGATTGGCTCATCTCGGCTCTGCTCCTCGTACACGGCTGCTCGTCAGCCTTCGCTGGTCGACCAGTGTTCGTCTGCCGGGGCCGCTTCGTCGTGCCCGGGCCAGGGCGGGCTGGTGCACATGATGAAACGGAGCGGCTCATCGCTCAGGGTGCGGAACTGGAAATCCGCACCGACGGGGATGGTGACCGAGACTCCGGCGCGCAGATGGACGATCTCTTCCTGATGGGTGGTGCGGCGCCAGAGCTCCCCTTCGCCTCCGAGGATGTACCAGATCTCGTGCACGGTCTTGTGGCGAATGGCCAGGGAGACGTTGCCCGGCGGCAGGGTGCCGTGGGCCATGCTGGCATGCTCGTTGCGCAGCAGCACCCGAATCTCCGAGGTATCGGGGGCCAGCACATCGACTTCCGCCGGAAGATGACGGGTTTCGAATATCAGATGCTCGCGCTTCGACATAGGGCCTCAGTCTCGCTCGCTACACTAGGGGCATGTTCGAGGGAAGTATCGGTCCAGATTCGCTTCGTGTCTTGCGGTCCACGCGGCCAGTTATCCAGCATGGCGGCGCGGTGCGGATCGATCCGGCGGCAGTCGAGCGCACCGCCGGTTTGCTGGCGGGTGCGACGCTGGAACCGCCCGAATGGGAAGCCGGGCTCCATTTTCGAGACGGGAGCTGGCGCACCGCGGCGTGGGTGCTGGTGCTGGACGCCCAGAATTTTTGCTTCTGGAGCTGGGCCGGCGCCGGCGATGCGCGCTGGACGGTCGACTATGACGGGCAGCGGTACGATGGCTATTGGGCGCTGGCAGCGGCGCTGCGCCGGGCGGTGGATCGTGGTCAACCACTCTGGGACGCGGATTATTTGCTGAGCGTGTCCGATGCCGAGCTGGCGGCGGTGTTCGAGCCGGCCGAGCCGGGCGGTGCGCCGATCCCGATGCTGGAACGGCGGGTGGCGCATTTCCGGGAGGTCGGTACTGGTCTGCGTGAGCAACCGATCGAAGAACTGATCGGCGGGGCACATGGCTCGGCGGTGGCGTTGGTCGAGGGAGTGCGGCATCGCTTTCCCTCGTTCGACGATGTGACCTGGGTCGACGGCCGGGAGGTGCGTTTTCTCAAGCGGGCGCAGATTCTGATCGGCGATCTGCACGGCGCCTTCGAGGGGCAGGGGCTCGGGGCGTTTTCCGATCTGGATGAGCTGACCGCCTTCGCCGATTACAAGGTACCGCAGGTGTTGCGCCGTTTCGGGGTGCTGCAGTATGCGCCCGAGCTGGAAGCGGCATTGCGGGAGCAGCGGCTCATACCGGCCAATAGCCGCTGGGAGCTGGAGATTCGGGCAGGCACCATCTGGGCATGCGAGCTGATCCGGCAACGGTTGGTGGAGCAGGGTATTGCGTTGCGGGCGTTCGAGATCGACTGGGCGCTCTGGTTGACCGGGCAGTCGCTGCCACCCGGCAGCGAGCCGTATCACCGCACGCCGACGATCTTCTATTGATATGACCGGGTGTCTTCTGCGAAGATGCGGAGACGATGTGACAAAGCCGTCGGGAGGAGCAGCGACATGGCGGAGACG
>DASTFJ010000281.1:0-4439 GCA_035708745.1 Thermomicrobiales bacterium
GGCGAGAGCTTTCTGGGGTTGCTGGACGCGCTCTACGACACGCCGGAGATCGAGCTGGTCACCACCCGGCACGAGGGAGGAGCGGCCTTCATGGCCGATGCCGCCGCCAAGCTGACCGGGCAACCGGCGATCTGCATGGGCACCCGCGGAGTGGGGAGCGCCAATCTGGCCGTCGGCATCCACACGGCATATCAGGACTCGACTCCAATGCTGGCGATGGTCGGACAGGTGGAAACCCCGTTCCGGCATCGCGAGGCGCTGCAGGAAGTCGAGCTGGCCGCATTTCTGGGTGAGATCACCAAATGGTCGATCGAGCCGCCCAGCGCGGCCGAGCTGCCGCGACTGGTGAGTGAGGCGTACCGCCGCAGCATCAGTGGGCGGCCGGGCCCGGTCGGCATCGTCCTCCGTGGCGACATCCTCCAGCAAGATATCCCCGAGCCGAACCTGCCCATCACCGCCCTGCCCCTGACGGCGGTGGGTCCGGCGATAGCGCAACAGGCCGTGACCCTCTTGCGAGCTGCGAAGCAGCCTGTGATTCTGGCGGGTGGCGGGGTGCTCCGGGCGAACGCGACGAGCGCGTTGATCGAGCTCGCCGAAACGACCGGGATTCCGGTCGCCACCGCATTCCGCCGGCTCGACGCCTTTCCCACCGATCATCCGCTCTCGCTTGGATCGCTCTCGTTCGGCACGCCCAGGCTCATCAAGGACCGTATGGCGGCTGCCGATGTCATCCTGGCGATCGGCTCGCGGCTCGATGAGCTGACCACCCTGGGCTATTCGATTCCAACCCCGGGCGCCACACTCATCCATATCGATATCGATCCGGAAACCGTGGGGAAGACCTATCCGGCCATGATCGGCATCGCGGCGGATGCGGCGATCGCCATCGGCGCGTTGATGAACGCCGCGGAGGAAGTGCGCTGGCCGGATAGGTCCGCCGAGCAGGCAGGCTTGCGGGCCGAGCTGGCGAAACTGCTGGATGGGCCGTCGGTCAGATCGGGCAAGGGTGTCGATCCGGCGGTGGTCATGCGTGAGCTCAGCCGCCAACTGCCGGATCGCTCGGTCCTCACCAGCGATGCCGGCAACTTCTTTACCTGGGCGCAGCGCTATGGGTCGTTCCGTCATCCGGGAACTTTCCTCGGTCCGGTTTCGGGAGCGATGGGGTACGCGGTGCCATCCGCGGTTGCCGCGGCGATCGTCAATGATTCGGCCGTGCCGTCAGTCTCGCTTTCGGGCGACGGCGGGTTTCTAATGACCGCCAACGAGCTGGCAACGGCCGCCCAGCGCAACCTGCGGGTCATCTGCGTAGTCTTCGATAACGGCATCTACGGCACGATCCGCGCGCATCAGGAGCGCGAATTCCCCGGCCGGGTCAGCGGCACCAATCTCTGGACGCCCGATCTGGTCAAATACGCCGAAGCGTTCGGCGGGCTCGGTCTGCGGATCGGACACAATAGACAAGCTGCCGAGGCGGTCGCCGCCGCGATCGAGCATCCCGGCATCAGCGTCATCGAGGTCGCGGTC
The DNA here is from genome assembly GCA_035708745.1 of Thermomicrobiales bacterium. Lineage (GTDB taxonomy): Bacteria > Chloroflexota > Chloroflexia > Thermomicrobiales > UBA6265 > JAMLHN01. Next base: position 1,525 of record DASTFJ010000281.1, read on the forward strand.
GATTCGGAAAACATCTCGGCTGGAATGTCGATGTCCTCGATTTCGACGCGGTAGGGCGCCGAACGAGAGAGATTCTTCGCTTCGTTCAGAATGACAAGAATCCAGAATGACAACCTTGGAGCATCTATGACTGAAAACCCAATCAAGGCCAAAGCGATCGTCGACCGGTTGGTGCCCTCGGCGCCGGTCATCAGTCGCGATGGGCGGTTCGTGGCCTTTCAGGTGGGACCGGTCGGCTATAAGGGCGAGCATTCCAAACGCTCGATCTGGCTGTCGCGCGATGGGCAACCGGCGAAACAGTTCACCGCGGGAATGGCGCTCGATGCCAATCCGGCTCTTTCGCCAGATGGGACGAGGCTGGCGTTTCTCTCGAACCGCAACGACAAAGAAAAGCGCCAGATCTTCCTGATGTCGCTCGAGGGCGGTGAAGCGGCGCCTCTGGGCAAGCTGGAGGGCGAGCTGGACAACCTGAAGTGGTCACCCGATGGCGCGGAGCTGTCGGTATTGCGCCGCCAGCCGGAATCAAAGCAACGCAAGAAACGGAACAAGAAACAGGACGACGCGGTGGTGGTCGACGGTGAGCCGCGTTACAACCGCCTGGTCATCCTCGATGCCGAATCCGGCAAGAAGCGCGAGGTCGAATCCGGCGAACGGGAAGTCTGGGATTACGTCTGGTCGTCCGACGGCAGCCAGCTGGCTTATGTCACGGCCGAGGAGGTCGGCGAAGACGCGCCGATGCGGCGGGGTGATGTTTGGCTGGTCGATATCCAGGGGAAGGATCCGCGCCATCTGACCCAACTCGATCAGACGCCGATCTATCCGGTTTTCGTTACGGGGCCCAAGGGACCGGCTCTGGCGGTGCGCAAGAGCGGTTTCCGCGAGCATCCGGCCGAATCGGTCTTCCTGATCGATCTGGAAACCGGCGACGCGGTCAATTTGCTGGAAGCGTTGGCGGCGAATGTCGAGAGCATCGCCCCGCTCGATGGGATCGACGGCGCCATCGCCGTTGCCACCGCCGAAGGAGTGCACAGCAACCTCTACCGCTTCGACGTCGCCAGTGGTGAGCGAACGACGCTCCTGCCCGGATCGCTGACCGGAAACGGCGCGTTTCCCTATGCGCCAAGCGTGACGCCGAAGGGCGATGCGGTTGCCTTGCAATGGTCGGACAGCGACACCCCGGAGGAGATCTATCTCGTTCGCGATGCCGGCGAGCCGGTGAAGCTGACCGATTTCGGCAAGGACTGGGCGGGCAAGCTGCGCACCAGCGAGGTCGTCTCCTGGACCTCGGACGATCTCGAGATCTTCGGGCTGCTGACGTTGCCGGAGCGAGCCGATGATGCTCCGTTACCGCTGGTGGTGCAAATCCACGGCGGTCCGAGCTGGCAGTGGCAGGACAATTGCTTTCTCGATTGGCACGATTGGACTCAATATCTCGTCTCGCGCGGATTCGCGGTGCTGACGCCGAATCCGCGCGGCAGCACCGGGCGCGGGTCTGAATTCCAGCGACGGCTGATCGACGATGTCGGCGGCGGCGAGATGCGCGATGTGATCGCGGGAGCGCAGGCGATGGTCGATCGTGGCATCGCCGATCCGGAGCGGTTGGGCGTCGGGGGCTGGAGCTGGGGTGGCTATCTGACCGCCTACACCGTCACCCGCACGCAGATGTTCAAAGCGGCGGTGATGGGCGCCGGCTTGTCCAATATGATCTCCGACCACGGCACCGACGATATCCCGTCGGCCAATCTCTATTACTACCCGGGGCAGCCGTATCACCACCTCGATGTCTATTGGGAATCGTCGGCGATCAAGCATGTGACCAATTGCGTCACCCCCACCCTGATCGTGCATGGCGAATCGGACGAGCGGGTGCATATCACCCAGGGCGCAGAGATGTATCGGGCACTGAAGACGCTCGAGGTGCCGGTCGAGTTCGTGCGTTATCCGCGCGAGCCGCATGGCTTCAAGGAGCGCAACCACCAGATCGATCTGCTAAAGCGCATCGGAAAGTGGTACGAAAAATGGTTGATGCCGGAGGTCGAGACTGAGCCCTGAGCCGAGAGCCCTGCGACGATCGTAGTGAACGGCGTCTCTGCCCGCTGGGGTCAAGAGTCAAGGGTCCAGTGCCGACTGCTGACTGCTGACTGCTCGAAATCGTCTCAGGACCCAGGGCTCCGGACTCAGGACAACAGCAGTTTTTCGATCGTCGCGGCGTAGACGTTCGCTTGCGCGACCAGATCGTCGATATAGCCGGCTTCGTTGGCGCCGTGGGCGTTCTCGCCGCCCGGGCCGAATCCGACGGTGTCGATCCCGGCCTGGCGGTAGAAGCGGCCGTCGGTGGCGCCGGCCCAGGCCACGAAGAACTCGGGTGCGATGCCCAGCTCGTCACGGACCGCCTGCTGTACCGCCTGCACCAGCGGCGAATCCTCCTCGGTGATATTGGCCGGGATGAAATCGCCGTGCGGGTCCTCGATCAGGGTGTATTTGAACTCGGGGTCCTCGGCCGCGACCGCGTCCAGCTTGGCCCGGATCTCAGCCACCACCGATTCGCGCGTCTCGCCCGGAATCAGGCGGCGGTCGACATGGATCTTGGCTTCGCCCGGCACCACGTTATGCGCCACGCCCGCCTCGATCATGTTGACGCTGATCACCGGCTTGCCAACCGCCGGATGAAAGCGGTCGATATCGCCCTCCAGTGCCAGGATGCCCTTGGCTGCCTTGGCGAGCGCGTTGATGCCGGTCGCCCGCGCGGCGGCGGTGTGACTGGCGCGACCGTGAAAGAGAATTTGCATTTGAAAGAGCCCGCGTTCGGCGTTGCGCACCTTCAGGTCGCTCTTTTCGCCGATCAGGCAATAGTCCGGCTTGATGAGCCGCCCGGCAGCGATCTCGTCCATCAGGAAGACGGTGCCTTTGGAACC
>DASTFJ010000282.1:0-4868 GCA_035708745.1 Thermomicrobiales bacterium
ATCGGGTTGCTCGGAGGATCTCGATCTCATCGATTGCTTGGCCAGCGAAATGCGGCAAGACGATACACTTGATGCAGTTTTCCGACCCGAGTTTCTAAGACCACCATTTTTCGTTTGGGTGGCGGCACTACCTCGTGCAAAACCGAATTCAAACCTGAGGATGCCCGCCGCAATTGGTCTATGCAGAGGCAACCTGCTCCGGTAGAAATTGAATTCGAGCATCAGCCAATTTGACCAAAGACTCCGACAGTCGGTATCATTTCTTTCTGCCGCTGCGAATCTGCAGCGGCACACTTTTGTGACCATCGGCGCTCGAGACCAGTTCTAGAAGAAGATCGCTCAGCTCATCGAGCGACGGGAGCACGGAGACCATGACCAAGCGAACCTATCAACCCAAGCGCATTCCGCGCCTGCGCGAGCACGGCTTTCTTGCCCGCATGTCCAGCAAGGGTGGACGCGACGTCCTGCGCCGCCGCCGCGCCAAGGGCCGCTGGAAACTGACCGTGCGCGACGAGAAGAAATTCACGCAGAACAAATAGGACGAGGCAAAGGGTAGTAGCCAAAAGGCACGAGTACGAGCGTCGCGACGTTCACTATTGCCCACTGCCTTTTGCCTATTGCCTACACCTATGGACCGCTCCCTCCGCCTCCGCGACCACTGGGAGGTCCGCAACGCCCGGGCCCGGGGCAAGGCATTTGCCCAGGGCCCGATTGTCATTCGCGTCTTTCCGCACCCCGACAACCCGATCGCCAACCGCTATGCGGTCGTAGCCGGCAAGAAAATCGGCAAAGCCCACGAGCGCAACCGCTGCAAACGCCTCGTGCGCGAAGCATTGCGCAATCTCCATCCCTCACTGAAACCGGGACACGACATCGTCGTCATCCTGCGCGGCGGCCCGGACGAGCTCACCGGCTACGGCCTGGCGCACGACACCCTCTGCGCGCTGTTTCAGCGTGCCCGCCTCATGTCGAGTCAAGCGTCCAGTGTCAAGAGTCAAGAGGAGACACTTCCCTTGACCCTTGACCCTTGACCCTTGACCCTTGACCCTGAACTATCATCTCCCCATCATGAAAGCCATCCGTGTGGTGCCGCTGGCGCTGATCCGCTTCTATCAGATCGTTCTCTCGCCGCTGTTTCCCTCGGCGTGCCGTTTCCAGCCGACCTGCTCGGTCTACACCTACGAAGCGATCGAAAAACACGGTGTGCTCAAAGGCGGCTGGCTCGGCCTGCGCCGCATCGCCCGTTGCCACCCCTGGGGCGACAGCGGCTACGACCCGGTGCCGGATTAGCAGGCAGCACGCGGCACGCAGGAACCAGAATGGATATTCTCGCTGCCTGCTGCCTGCTCGTCACATTCCGCTGGAACAATTCCCCGCCGTTCTTTATGCTTACCGTTCAGCCGCTGGACCGGCGGATCCTACGCGCATGCGCGCGTCCTGGTTCCGCTCGCGAGCAGCGGTGGGTAGGGAATTGCCGATTCCGGCACTCTGACGGTGTGACATTCATGGTTCGTTTCGTATCACGGCCCCGGTCTGCCGTGCCCCACGCTGCCGCGGTACTCGTTCTGGCGTCAGATTCCACCAACGCATTGATTTCCGTCCGGAGGCCTCGTGCTCGATTCGTTTGATCTCATCGGCGGTTTCCTGCAACCGCTGATCTCTTTCCCGGCGCCTCCCGGCTGGAACGCCTATGTCGAGCTTCTGGAGAAAATGCTCGATTTCCTGGCCGTCCACCTGCACAGCGCCGGACTCGCTGTCATCGTCTTCACCATCATCATCAAGACCATTCTCCTGCCGCTGACGGTCAAGGCCACCCGCTCCAGCCGCGCCATGCAGGAGCTGCAGCCCAAGATCAAGGAGCTGCAAAAGAAGTACGCCAAAGACAAGCAAAAGCTCTACCAGGAAACCACCAAGCTCTACGGGCAGTATCAGGCCAATCCGATGGCCGGCTGCTTGCCGATGCTCATCCAGGCGCCGATCTTCCTGGGTCTCTATCGAGCGATCCTGCACCTGTCCAATGGCAATGTGCCGTTCGATGCGTCCGACTACTGGCTGGGGTCGTTTCTTTGGTTGCCCAGCCTCGCCGAAGCCGATCCCTACCACATCCTGCCGATCCTGGCCGGCATCTTCCAGTTCGTCCAAACCAAGATGATGCGCCCGCAGGGGATGGGGAAATCCTCCGATCCCCAGCAGGCCATGATGAACACGATGATGAATTTCCTGCCCCTCACCGTGGTGCTGTTCGGGTGGGGATTCGCCTCCGGACCGGTCATCTACTGGGTCACGCAGAGTCTCTACTCCGTCGTGCAGCAATGGCTGATCACCGGCTGGGGTTCGATGAAAGACTGGGTTCCATTCCTGCCCGACCTTCCTGAGCACCGCCGTCTCGGCTACCGGCCGCCGCGCGATCCATCGGAATTCGTGGTCCTCAGTGAGGACGGCACGCCGATTCGCCCCAAGGGCGTCATGAGCTGGTTCCAGGCGAAGATGGAAGAAGCCCAGGCGCAGCAAGCCGCCCGGCATGGCGCCGTGACCGTCGATGCCGATGTCGAAGAGGAGGCCCCGGTCAAAGCGCCGCGCCCGGTCAAGAAAACCAGTAAAAAGCAACCGGCCAAGTCGCTGGAGGAGCAAGTGGACAGCGAAGGCGAGGAAGAGGCCAAACCGGTCAAACCCAACGGGCATTCGGCCAAGGATGCGCCCAGGCGCACCCGCTCCACCCGCAAGACGACCCAGTCCGGGTAACGAAGAACACGCGTAGCCAGACGCCCCCGATCGAGGAGCGATCGATTGGGGGCGTAAACCTAGATATCGATGGAGCTCGAAGCAGATGGCGAACCGGATGACCAGTGTCGAAATTCAGGCCTACTCGGTCGAAGAGGCCATTCGCCTCGCGCTCGAGCAGCTCGACCTGAACGAAGACGACGTCGATATCGAAGTCCTTTCCGATGCCGGACCGGATGAGGACGCCGAGGCCCTGGTTCGCGTCACCGCCAAAGGCATGGCCTCCCAACCGGTCCCCAGCGCCAAACCGAGCCAGAGCGGCGCCGGCAATCGTGCGAAACCGCCGCGGCGCGCGCCCGGCGATCGCCCGTCACAGCGGGGTGAGGGTCCCCGTCGCGAGCGCCAGCCGGCTCCGCCGCCGCGCGTCTACGATCCCAATCGCCCCGATACGGAAGACGAGTTGATCGCCAAAGAGATCGTCTCCCAGCTTCTGACCCACATGGGTATCGATGCCGAGGTCGTCGCCACCGATAACCCATCGTCGATGGCATCGACCGAAGAGGACCCGCCGACCATTTTCATCGATGTGCTCGGCAAGGATCTGGGATTGCTGATCGGCCGTCGCGGTGAGCATCTGGCGCATCTGCAATACATCGTCAATCTCATTGCCAACAAGCGGCTCGGGGATTACACCCGCGTCATCGTCGATGTCGAGGCCTATCGCACCCGCCGTGAGGAATCGCTCATCGCGCTGGCCGAGCGGGTTGCCCGCCAGGTGTCGCGCAGCGGCCGCCCGATCGTGTTGGAGCCGATGCCGCCCAACGAGCGCCGCGTGGTCCATATGACCTTGCGGGAGCATCCCGAGGTCGCCACCGAAAGCAACGGCGAAGGTCAGGACCGCCGCATCACCGTCATGCCCCGCGCCTGACTCCGCTAAACTGACGGGCCAACCACCGGTCGCAGTGGAGGGCGTCTCTGCCCTCTCGCGGCGAATCCATAGGCGGTCGTAGCGGAGGGCGTCTCTGCCCTCTCATGGCTGCATTACGATCAGCTCAGAACTCTTGACACTTGACTCTGGACTTTCGACAAACGTCTCAGAACTCAGAACAGCCGCCCACACGAAGCGAGGTCCATCACTTGACACCTTCGAGCGACCACAAGTCATCGAGCCGATCGGGATCGGCGCCCAGGCGGCAGTCCCTCACCGGCGCCCGCTCCCTGGCCGGCATGCAAACCTCGCGCACGCCCGAATATCTGGTCATCGGGCATATCTGCGGCGATATCCAGGCCGATGGATCGGTGGTGCTCGGCGGCACCGCGCTCTATTCGGCGCTCACCGCGGCCCGGCTTGGCTGGCGCACCGCCGTCCTGACCCGCGGCGTCTATGGCCGCGAGGTGAGCGGATACGACATTCCGTCACTCGAGGAATTCGCCGGTGAGCTGAGCATCATCGTCCAGGACGCCGAAACCACCACCATGTTCGTCAACGAATACACCGGCGGCCGCCGCACCCAGAAGCTGCCGCACTGGGCCGGGCCGATCGACCTGCGCGGCCTGCCCCCTCACTGGCGCAATGCGCGCATCATCCATCTCGGGCCGATCGCCCAGGAAATCGATGCCAAGCAAACCGGCTCGCTCACCCCGTTCTTCCTCGGCGCCACCCCGCAAGGCTGGATGCGCGACTGGCCGAAACCCAACGGCGGCAAAGTGACCCACAATCACCTGCGCTTGCCGAAAGAGCTGGTCAGCCGGCTCGATTGCATCATCGTCAGTCAGGAGGAAATCGCGCTCTGCCGCGACACCGTCGAGGCAGTCGGAGCCAACCGCCTCGGTGTGATCACCATGGGACAGGATGGCGCCAGGGTGATCTATGGCGGCCAGCGCGCCAACATTCCGGCCTTCAAGGTCGATGTCGCCGATCATACCGGCGCGGGCGACACCTTCGCCGCCGCCTTTTTCATCGGCGCCACCGACCGCGCGGTCTCTGCACCCCGGGCCGCGCGTTTCGCCTCCGCCACCTCCGGCATGAGCCTGCGTGAGGTCGGTATGCACAGCATCCCCACCCGCGCCGAAGTCGACACCTTCATGCGCACCGCCGAAGAGCTGCCGTTCAAGAGTTAGGAACTGGGACCTGGGAACGAGGACCT
>DASTFJ010000283.1:0-45769 GCA_035708745.1 Thermomicrobiales bacterium
ATCCGAGGTTGCCGGCGTGCGGCTAGCGGCCTGGGTCGGTCGCTTCGGTCCCGAGCGGTTTGCCCGGCGCCGGAGTGGCCGCCGGCTCATCGAGCCAGTCATAGATCGGCGTCATGCCGGAGGAGAGATCCCACACCTCGAGATCGGTGATCGTGACCGAAAGCGGCGGGGTATTGGCCGCTAGCCCCCAATCGACGAAGCCGATCTGCGCCTTCACCTTTCCGGCGAGCGCGTCATCCGGAAGCGCGACCATCGCGATCACGTCGAAATCGTTGCCGGATAGAATCGCGTAGCCGTCGTAGACCACCACGCTCAGGGTGTTCTCGGCCCCGGGCGTCGGGTCCATCTGCGGCGCGGCCAGGGTGGTCGTCATCGTCATCGCCCGATAGTCGCCCTGCCCCACGGCCGGCATAAACCCGGACCCAACGATGGCGTTGCCCTCGGTATCGACCTGGATGACGATGTCATAGCACCCGCCGTTAGCATCGACCCAGAAGCAGAATCCGACCGAGAACTCGCCTCCCTCCGGGAGCGCGGGGGTCAGATAGTAGAGCTCGGCGTAGAAATCGGTGAGCGCCACGTCGGCCGGCAACAGCTTGTATTCATCTGGCTGAAGCTGGGTGGTTCCCTCGATCTCCGAGGCGACGGGATCGGATTCGAGCGATACGAAGAAGGCATCCCCGAGCGTGTCGTCGGGATCGACCCACGGCTCCGTGATCGGCTCCCATCCAGAGACATCGCTTTCTTCAGCGGGAGTTGCCGTTGTTGGGGTGGACGTTTGGGCAAGCGCCGGCGAAACACCGGTCAATGAAGAAGCAATCAGCAGAAAACAGAAAACGAATCCACACAATACACGCCACATAGCGAATCACATCTCCTCGAATAGCTATCGAACAAAATACGAACAGAAACTAAACGACGAATGATCTCGTTCTCGAACACCATTACTTGAGAACGCGCTGTCCGATGGTCCGGGCCGCCTCCTTTCCTGCCGGCCGATTGCGCTGCGACGGCCGGGTGCGCCAGCGGGATCCGCTCATTCGCGGATCCCGCCGAATGATACCTACTCCAGACCCAAAAGCTCCAGCGAATTTCGATGCAATATTCGCTCCAGCGCATCGAGCGGCACCGGGGGCAGGTTCGTGCCCTCGATCGGATCGTTCACCCGCCAGAGCGCGTCCATCGTCTCCTGCGGCGAAACGATCGGATAGTCCGAGCCGAAGAGCAGCTTGTCCAGCACTGCCCATTCGGTGGCGATGCGCATCGCGTTGTAATACGACCAGGGTCGGTAGAAGTTGGCCGAGATATCGGCGTAGACATTGGGATGCTTGCGGATCACCACATAGCATTCGGTCTGCCATGGGTGCCCCATGTGGGCCATGATGACTTTGAGATCGGGGAAGGCGGTGGCAATCCGGTCCATATGGCGCGGATGCGCAAAATCGAGATCGGCAAAGCGCACCGGCGACGTGCCCTGATGGAAAAGGATCGGCAGTCCCAGCTCTTCGGCGCGTTTGAAAACCGCGAACGCCTCCGGGCCGAGCGGATCGAAGTTCTGGTAGTTCGGACCGAGCTTGATCCCGCGCAATCCCAGGTCTTGCGTGGCTCGCTCGATCTCGTCGAGCGCCTTCGGATCGAAGGGATGCACCGTCAGAAAGCCGATGAACTTTTCCGGATGCGCCTGCACGAAAGCCGCCGTATCGTCATTGACGCGCGGCGTCTCGTAGATCAGCTGGCCGTCGTCGGGCAGATCTCCGCGTGGATCGGAGGCGATATTGAAGACGATCGCCCGATCGACACATTCCATCGCCCGGACGTGATCGTCCCAGGTATGGGCAGTCGATACCGACTGATCGGGCCGCCACTTGCTATCGAGCGCGGCGCTCGTGGTTTCCGGGGCAACCCGGTGGCGGGGGGTATGACTGTGAACATCGACGATCATCTCTGCTACCGCGCTCCTCGATCCGCGACGCGCCACACGCATGCGGACTGGCTCAAGTCTCTTCCGGCATCCATGGCCGGCTGCGCCAGCATAACGAACCACAGCCGATCGCGAACGACGAAAACGGACCAGCCGATATCGGCTGGTCCGTTACTGCCTCGCATCACGCGCCGAGCGGATAGACCGCAACCAGCGACGACGTCACCCGGCGCCCATCGACGAGTGCATAGGGATTCATGCCGGAGGCGATGTAAACATATCCGGCATTGAGATTGGCAGAGAGATCGACCTGCGTCACCACCCGACCATCGACGGCCAGCATGCCGGTGGCTCCCATGGCAATCACTTCTATGGTGATGCTGGCTCCCGGCGAAGCATCGACCGTGGTCATTCCCTGCGCAAAGGGCGCCGCACTGCCGAGGGAAATACTCCACTGGCCGGTAGTGTCGACCACAAACCGAAACTCACGATTGTCGTTGTTGTCCCGAATACCGATGCCATAGTCGGACACCGTCGACATGTCGTCGGGATTGACGAACGTGGCAATGGCATAGAAATCGGTCAGCGGAGTGCCCTCCGATTGGACATCGAAGGAACCGCTGCCGTTCTGGGTCAGCACGTGCCCCTCGTAATACCAGAGCGCGCCCCCGGCGATCGCATCGCTGCGTTCTTTGTCGAAGATGCCGGTCAACAGCTCGAGCTCGGTGTCGTCTGGCGCGAAAGCCGTCGTGGGTGTGAGCTGGGCAGGAGCCGCGGTCGGACTTGCGGCCGCGGCCGCGGTCTGGTCGTCGTTCGAGACGAATGCGCCGGGTGTCTGGATGGGCGCAGCCCCAGGGCTTGGAGCGCTCTGATTCGATGTCCCGGCGGCCATGACGCCGTCGGCCGGCAGCTCCCACACGGAGAAGTCCGAGATCGAGATGGTCACCGGGGGCACCGGCGTTCCTCGCCCAATGCCCCATCCAACCTTCGCTCGCACATCACCGGACCCGCTCACGCCCATATCGACCTGGGCAAGGATCGTGTCATTTCCGGCGAGCATCACGAACCCGTCATAGAACACCAGACTCAGGGTATTCACGGCCCCCGGTGTGAAGTCGAGTCCTCTGGCATCGGCGACATCCTCGACTTGCTTGACATCGTACTGATACCCGGTCGTCACTCCCAGGCCCCAAAGGACCGAACCCGGGTCGCTGATGATCGCAAGATCGTAGTAGTTTCCGTGACCGTCATCCCAGAACGTAAAACCCATCATCCAATCCTGATTGGGAGACGACGGAACCACGAACGAGTACTGCGCGTAGACATCCTCGAGCTGCACGCCGCTGGAGAGATATTCGGGCATATTCGACTCGACCTCGCCGGTCGCCGCCAGCGGTCCGGCGGCGGATGGCGTCGAATGCGAGATCGACACCGCATCCTGCAACGTCGCCGCTGGATCGATACGTGGATCGGCAATCTCCGCTCCTCCGTTCGTCGTTTGCGCGGCGCTCACCGGCCCGGCCTCCAGGGTCAGCCGTCCCCCGGCAAACATGAACGTCGAGACCAATGCAAGCGCGAAAACGATTCGCAATCCCCGAGTCATTCACCGACCCTCCGCTACGTGATTGTCACCTGCCCACCGTCATTGATGATAAACCGAGCTTAGGGGAGCATCCGCTCGTTGCCCATACGCATTTATCCCCAATTCCTCCCTCGAGCGAGCGGGAAATGAGACGCTGACCGGGGCAAATGCCCCTTTCCCAAATGTCCGGGACGTGTCTGTGAACGCTGGAGTGGGAGCCCGGCGAAAACAGGGCCGCCAATCCGGCCGCCCTGTTTCGATCGCCCGTCCTGCCATGCGGCAGCCGGTCCCGCTGTGCTGGAGATTCGCTCAGGCTCCGGCAGCCGAGGTGATAAAGCTGCCGGGTGTCTGCATGGGCGACGGTTCGGGTGTCGCGTCCGGACCCGGGGCGATGCCCCATACGATGCCGCCGCGAGGAACAGCCCAAACAGAAAAATCGGAGATCGTCATGCTCACGGGCGAGGCCGGGGATCCTTCTCCGGCGTCCCAGCCAGCCTTGGCCCGGATGTCGCCCGGAACGGACAGCTCGAACCCGATCTGTTCCAGGATCTCGGAATCATTCCCTTCGACGATGATGAGACCGCGGTAGACCGCAACGCTCAGCATGTTGACCGCGCCGGGCGTCGAATCGAGATTCGACGAAGTCGTGACCGGCTCGGACCGCACGAGGAAATACTGGCTGTCTCTCACGAATCCGGTGTTCACGGAGAGCGTTCCGGATTCGTTCAGAAGCGAAATATCGAGATAGTTCCCCTGCCCATCGTCGCCGATGGTAAATCCCATCGTCCAGCTCGGCGCCGCAGGAACGGTGAATGAAAAGCGCGCATAGGCATTCTGGAGGTGAACGCCGCTGGAAAGGAACTGGGGCACGTTCGCATCGAGCTCGCCGGTGGCGGTCAATGGCCCGGCAACCGGATCGGTGGTGTGCGACAGGAGATCGAGATCGCGCACCGTCCCGGAGGGATCGTCCCATGGGTCGGCAATTGGCTTGCCGTTCCCTGCCGGGGTCGCAGGCGATTGCGTTGCCCCCGTGAAGGGCGGCTGCACCCAGACTCCAACCGCAACGAATGTACAAAGCAGTGCGACGATGATTCGCAAATGACGCATGGCTCGCCCCTTACCGTAGCTCCTGATTTGCCTAGCCCGTTTTCACTTCTTCTCACGACGGCAGCTGGTAGACCGCGAAGCTCGAATACGGAATCTGGCGACCCTCGACCGTATACGTGTCATACATCCCGCTGGCGACATAGACATCGCCTGCACTCAGGTTTCCCGAGAGGTCGACCTGCTGCACCACCACGCCATCGATCGCCAACAAGCCGATGGCGCCCTGCGCGACGATTTCCAGCGTATTGCTGCCTCCGGCCGACGCATCGAAATTGGTCGCGGTTCCCTGCACGACCGGGGCGCCCGTGCCGATCGACAATGCCCACCCTCCATCCGAGCTCACCACGAACCGGAATTCGGTATCGTTGTTCAGGTCCCGGAATCCGAGCGCGATATCGAAACTCGTCGACAGATCGGCTGGATTGTCGAATGTGGCCGTGACGTAGACATTCGCGAGCGAGACTCCGGCCGGCTCGAAACTGATTCCCGCGGTTTGTTGTTGCAATGTACCTGGCGGCAGGGAGGCGATCGGACTGCTCGCCATGGCGACCGATCGTTCCTGCTCGAAGACTTGAGTCAGCAGCGCGTCCCCGCCGGCAGAAGCGGTTACGGACGGCAGCGCCGGCGCCTGGGTGGGCTGGACCGGAGCTTGTGTCGGCTGTACCGAACCCTGGGTGGGTTGGGGCGCAACCGTCGGCGAGATCGGATTTTGCGCTGGCTCGGTGGGAGTCGGAGTCGTGGCATTGGCAGCGGCTGCCGCCATTGCTTCCGGAGAAAGATCCCAGACCACGAAGCCCGGAATCTCGGCCGGCAACGTTTGCGTCGTGGCGGGGTCGTCAGCCTGGTATTCGGCCTCGATCTCGACATCTCCAAGCCCAGTAGCGCCGCCCAGATCGACCGTCGCGACGATGGTCCGATCATCCCCGCAGAGGATGGCGAATCCCTGAGCCACGACCAAACTCATGAAATTCCGGGCGCCCGGGGTGAAATCGATTGCGCCGGGGGCCAGATTGCCCTGTTGCAGAATTCGATACGTTCCGTCGATCTTCTGGCCGAATCCCCACCGGGCCACGCCGTCCCTGGCCTGCATGAAAAAGTCGGAGGGACTGCCGGACTGATCGTCACCGTCCCAGAATGCGAACCCAATCGTCCAGGAACCTATGGGCGTGCTCGGTGGGGTAACAAATGCGGCGTCGGCAAAGAACTCCGAAAGGTGCACGCCGCTGGACATATATTGGAATTCCCCGCTCGGCAGATCGGCGCTGGCGTTCAGCGGAATGGTATTTGGATCCCCAAAATGGGAAACGAAGAGCGCATCGGCCAACACCGAGTCCGGCTCGACTTGTGCGACGCCGCTTTCTTCAGGGGTCGCTGTCGACTGCACAGCCGCCGTGGATGCCGGCTGAATCAGGACCCCGGCCGCAAGCACCGCGCAAAGCAGCACGACAACGAATCGAACCCGGCGCATAACGCACTCCTCCCGGCGACGGCGCCCCGAGCCGGTTGGAGACATCACATTGATGGTTTGGCGATGCGGATCGTGTTCAGGAACGATCGCAGATCGTCGACAAGAGCTCAGGGCAGCTATCAGAGCGTAGTGAGCACACTCCGATCAGTAAGCTGTGTTCATTATAGACGTCACTCTTGAATAGCTGCCGGAGTCCCCAACGAAAACAGGGCGACCCAATCGGGCCGCCCTGTTTCGAATGCCCTTCCCGCCGCTAGGCCGTCAGTTGATAGACCTGGAAGTTCGAATACGGGACCTGGCGTCCATCGACCGTATCCGAGGCATACATACCGGAAGCGATATAGACATCGCCGGCATTGAGATTGGCCGACAGATCGACCTGCTGGATCACGACGCCATTGAGCGCGATGAGTCCGGTCGAGCCGTGGGCGACGATCTCCAGCGTATTGCTCGCACCCGGCGTCGCATCGAAGTTGGTTGCGGTGCCTTGCACCAGCGGCGAGCCGGTGCCCTGCGCCAGCGCCCATTCGCTATCCGAGCGCAGGACGAAGCGGAATTCGGTGTTGTCATTGAGATCGCGGAAGCCGATGCCGATATCGGACCGGGTCGACAGATCGGTCGGATTCACGAAGGTCACCGTCGCATAGAAATCAGCCACCGCCACACCGGCCGGTGTGTAGCCAAATCCGGTCGTGGTCTGCGGAAGGACGCCCGATGCGCTCGTGAAGAGCGGCGCGGTGGCCATTGCTGTCGCCCGCTCCTGGTTGAACACCTGAGTGAGCATCGGATCGACGCCAGTCGAGGATGCCACGGTCGGCGCGGCGCCGGCCTGGGTCGGTTGCACCGGCGCCTGGGTCGGCAGCGCGGGAGCCTGAGTTGGCTGCAGCGGGGCTTGCGTGGGCTGGGCCGGAATGGCGGTGGGGAAGCCGGCGGCCTGAGTCGGTTCCGCTGGAGGGGTGGTAGCCACGTCGGCGAAGAACGCGGCGACCGCGGCCGGCGAAAGATCCCAGACGCTGAAGCTCGACAGCGCAACCGGCAGGGTGGCGGTCGTCGTAGTGTCATCGGCCAGGAAGCCAACCTCGGCCTGAACGTCGCCGGTGCCGGTAGCGCCGGCCATGTCGATGGTGGCGGCAAGCTCCAGATCGTTACCGGTCAGCAATGCCAGTCCTTGCGTGACGACCAATCCAAGGTAGTTCGTGGCGCCCGGCGTGTAATCGATCGCGCCGGCAGCCAGATCGCCCGACTGCAGGATGTCGTATCCGGCTGCCGTCTGCTGGCCGAATCCCCATTTGGCCGCGCCGTTCTTGGCCTGAATGAAGACGTCGTAGGAATTGCCCTGGGCGTCGTACCAGAAGGCGAAGCCGACCGTCCATGAACCAGCCGGGGTGGCCGGCGGGGTCACATAGGACAGGCTGGTGTAGAAGTCCGAGAGGTTCGCTCCACTGGAGAGGTACTTGAAGTCCGACGTCGCGAGGTTGTCGTTGGCCTGCAGCGGACCGGCCGCCGGAGTCGCCAGCAGCGAGATGACGAACGCATCGCTGAGGGTGCCGTCCGGATCGACCCGTGGGTCGGTGAGGGTTGTGTCACTCGCACCGGTCGAAACTCCGCCTTGCTCGGTCGGCTGCGCCGGAATCGCGGTTGGGAAGCCGCCTGCTTGCGTGGGCTGCGCCGGCGCCTGCGTCGTCGGTTGCACTGGGGCTTGGGTCGGCTGCGCGGCGGTAGCGCCGAGGTCGGTGACGGTCAGATTGTCGAATCCCGTCAGCAGTGTGTCGCTGGTGGCATTGGACTTGCCGGTGCCGATGAATGAGTCACCCGCGACAAAGGTCGTGTCCTGCGCGGTCAGCAGCTGCGTGCCATTGGCAAGACCCGTGATGGTGCTGCCCTGGCAGCGAATCTCGATCCGGTTGTTGCCGCTGCCGACATTGACGACCGAGGTGTCGGTCGCGGTGCCGAGGTTCGTCGCATCGTCCGGATCGAAACGCCAAAGATTCGCCTGGCCGGTATCGGGATGAACTTCGAAGATATACCCGGTGTTCTGGTCGCCACCGCGGCACCCGACGAAGGCATATTTCCCGGTCAGATCACCGGCGATCGCGAAATCGACGGCCACACTCGAGTCGGTCAGATCCGGAACGGCCGTAAAGGCCAGCAGATCGCCAGACAGACCGGGCTGCAGCATCTGCATGATGAACTGGTTGTTTTGATAGGAATAGAGGTACTTGGCGACATCCGGCGACTCCGTGCTCAGCAGCTGAGTCGAAGACGCGTCCATCGTGTCGGTATAGGTCGTGCCCTGCGCCGAAACGCCCTGAGCGCCCCCAACCCAACCACCAAGGACCGCAAGCAACGCGACGATCAGACCAATACGCAGCAACCGATGCATTTCTCCACCTTTCCTTCAAACAAATAAACGCAAACGCCTTTGGGGAACACTGCTGGGAGTATACCGGGACCGCCAATTTCCCGCGCGTTCCTGAAATCGCCCGCCCACTCCCCGCAACGGCACGGGAGAGGCACGAAGCCGGGCGCCTCAATGGGAGCCCGGCTTCGTGAATCTGCTTCGACCGGCCGGATCTTCCAGACGCTACGGCAGCGGCCAGATCTCGAAATCGGTCACCGTCGAGGTGCGGCCGCTGACGATGTCGGACTCGTTCAGCCCGGCCGCCACCCAGACATCCCCGGCCGCGGACGACCCTGACAGATCGAGGATGCCGACCACCGTGCCATTGATCGCCAGATAGCCGGTGTCGCCGTCGGCCACGATCTCGATCGTGTTCTGCTCGCCCGGCTCCGACTGGAAGCCGTGCGCTTTGCCGGTCTGGTAGGCCGCCTGGTCGCCGATGCCGAGCATCCACTGATCGTCGGTGGAGATGATGAGGCGGAGCTGATTGTTCCCCTCGACGTGGCGGATACCGAACCCGATGTCGTACGGCACGCTCAAATCGTCCGGATTGGTGAAGGTCGCCCGGACATAGGAGTTGGCGGTCACGATCTCGGGATAGATCCCCTGGATCACACCGACCCCTTCGACCAGATCGCCGCCGACCGGACCATAGAGCGCACCGCCGGCGGTGGCCTGATCGCGTAGCTCCTCGAAGCGGGCGACCTCCTCGGCCGAAACGTAGCGGTCGGACTCGCCAGATGGCTCGGTGCTCTCGGTTTCCTCGGTCGCCTCCGGTTCCTCGGTCGGTTCGGGCTCTTCGGGAGTCTCGGTCGCCTCGGCTCCTTCGGTTGGCTCGGGCGCGAGGGTCGCTTCCGCCGGCGCGG
Organism: Thermomicrobiales bacterium; assembly: GCA_035708745.1. GTDB lineage: Bacteria > Chloroflexota > Chloroflexia > Thermomicrobiales > UBA6265 > JAMLHN01. The sequence goes on from DASTFJ010000283.1 coordinate 9,346, forward strand.
CGTTGGAAACGGACGCGGGGGTCGGGGTGTCCTCTTCCGGCTCGGCGGTGGCGGTCGGCTGCGGTGTTTCGGTGGGCGCCGGGGTTGCCGTCGCCACAGAGGTCGGCGTCGGCGTGGCCGAGGCGGCCGACCGGAAGCTGGCGCCGGCTTCGGAGCCACCCGACTGGAAGATGCTGACCGGCTCTTCGGTCGGGGTAGAGGTCGGCGCGGTCGTCGGTGTGCTGGTCGGAACTGGCGTCGATGTCGGCGGAACCGGTGTCGACGTCGGCGGGACCGGCGTATTCGTCGGTGTTGGGGGAACCGGCGTATTGGTGGCCGTCGGCAACGGAGTCTCGGTCGGAACCGGAGTCGGTGTTTCCGTCGGGACCGGAGTATGTGTCGGCGGCGGAGTGGGCGTCTCCGTTGGCAACGGCGTATTGGTTGGAACTGGTGTCGGCGTTTCCGTTGGCAACAGTGTCGGCGTCTCGGTCGGCTCCGGAGTGGGTGTCTCCGTCGGTACGGGCGTTGGCGTATCCGTCGGGGTCGAAGTTTCCGTCGGCGTATTGGTCGCCGTCGGGGTGGCCGTTGCCGTACGGGTGGGCGTATTCGTCCGCGTCGGTACGCGCGTTGCCGTTCGGGTGGGCGTACTGGTCCGCGTGGGGGTATTCGACGGCGTGGCCGTGTTCGTGGCCGTTGGCGTGCGGGTCGGCGTCGCGGTGGCCGTCGGAGTCCGGGTTGGCGTATGGGTCGGCGTGCTGGTTGGGGTGCGGGTCGCCGTCGGCGTGTTGCTCGGCGTGGCGGTATTGGTCGGCGTATTCGTCACCGTGAAGGTGGCCGTGGGGGTAAAGGTGGCGGTCGGCGTCGGCGTGTTACTCGGGGTCGGCGTAATACTCGGGGTCAGCGTGATCGTTGGAGTCGGGATGATGACCTCATCATGCACGCCCACCAGATGCAAATGCTCGTCCCGGCTGCCGAAGAAAACGCCACTTTCGGCAACCGCCGGTGAGGACAGGATTTCGTCGGCGTCGTCCCACGACCATTCCAGCTCGCCGGTGGCGGTGTCGATCGCCAGCAACGCGCCGCTGTTGGCCCCGGCGTAGACGGTATTGCCCGCGACGGTCGGCGACGCGTAGAAGCCCTGATCGATCGGGTAGCTCCAGAGCGGCGCACCGGTGGCGGCATCGAAGACATGCAGCCCGACCGAGCTTCCGGCGAAGACTCTGCCATCGGCCACCGCCGGCGAGGAGTTCACATACCCGCCGACTTGCTGAGCCCAGATGACCGTGCCGCTGGCCGTATCCTCGGCCAGGAGCGCGCCGTCGATGGTGCCGTAATAGACGATGCCGTCCGCGACCGCGGCCGTCGAAAAAACGGCAGTCGCCCCAGATGCCGACCAGCGCAATCCACCGCTGGCGGCATCGATTGCATAGAACGACCCATCGACCGCGCCGATGAAGATCAGTCCCTCCGCGAGCGTCGGCGAAGCGTAGAAGCTGGCGCTTCCCGCGTAGTCCCACTGTTTCGATCCATCGGTCCGATCCAGCGCATAGAGGTGATTGTCATAGCTGGCGATATAGACCGTTTCGCCGTCCACCGCCGGTGAGGCGACGATCATGTCGCCGGTCGCGAAGTGCCAGAGCTCGGTTCCATCGGCGGCATCGAGCGCGTAAAGCTTGCCGTCTTCGCTGCCGATATAGACCACGCCATCGACCACGGCCGGTGAGGAGAAGATCTCGCCCTCGGTGCGGAAACGCCACTCGACATCCCCGGACTGCACATCGACCGCGTAGACCGAGCCGTCTCCACTGCCGAAATAGACCGTGCCCGCCACGACCGCGGGCGACGATTGCACATCGCCACCGGCATCGAAGCTCCAGATTTCCTCGACCTCATCGGCCTCGAGTGGCCCGGGGCCGCCCGACTCGCCATTGCGCTCCGGATCGTTGCGAAACATCTCGGGCGACGGATAGGCAATGGGACTGGCGGCCATCGGAGACGCGGTCTCAAAAGAGCCGGCAATGGGCGAGCTCGCATCCTGCGCGCCGGTCAGCGCCGGCGCAAGCCCCCAACCGAGCAGTGCCGCCAGGGCGACGACTGAAAGGATCGAATGAGCATGGCGCCAGCGGTCTGGCGTCCGGCGGATGGAACGACGTCCGGTCTGCATGAGGTCCTGCCGATCTGCCGGCAGGCGCCGAGCGGGCACGCGGGCCCCACGGACTGCCGGTCGATGAACTGCAAACGTTGGCCGCATTCTCTCACACGCCGCAACTCCCGCTTCCGGGCGGTCGAATTCCCGTCCGCACTGTTCGTACGGGTAAACTCGACGCAGCGAACATTCGCGCTTTATGGAAGAAAGGACGAGTTCGTGGCGAAAAAGGAACCTACCTTCAAAACCAGTATCGATCTGCCGGCCGGCACTCGCGCCGAAATCATCGATCTCTGCAACCAGCAGCTTGCCGATACCGCAGATTTGCAATCGCAGATCAAGCAAGCGCACTGGAATATCAAGGGCCCAGAGTTCATCGCCCTGCATGAGCTCTACGACCAATTGGCCGAAGAGGTCGAAGGGTATGTCGATCTGATCGCCGAGCGTGTGACCCAGCTCGGCGGATATGCCATGGGCACCGCGCGCATGGCTGCTGCCAGCTCGCGCCTGCCGGAATACCCGGTCGATGCGATTCAGGGACTCGATACGGTCAAAGCGCTGGTCGAGCGCTATGCAGCCTATGCCGCCTCGACGCGCGCCGCGATCGACGAGTCCGACAAGTCAGGCGACATGACCACCGCCGATCTTTTCACCGAGGTTTCCCGCGGGATCGACAAGGGCCTCTGGTTCCTGGAAGCCCATCTGCAATAACCCGCGCGTCCCAGCTGCCCATGAAAACACCGCCGCCGGAATGTCCGGCGGCGGTGTTCGTTTCAGCATCGATGATTGGCGATTAGTCTCGCGGTTCCGAATGGTCCTCGGCGGATTCCTTCGATTTGCGGAAGGGGGTCCAGCCGCCCGAAAGATCGACCAGAGCATTGACGACCACCCAGCCTGCCATCATGAGCAACAGGATCCAGGCGACATGATCGATCTCTGTCAGCGAGAACATGCCTATCCTTTCCGGCGCGACATCGAATCGGACCGTGTCTCGATTCTATCGGTCGCAAAGTGATCCGGCAGGCACCATCCGGAACCGAATTACGGCTCGTACGTACGCAAATCACGGACCTGAGCCTCGAGTCCTGAGCTTTGGGACCATCGTGGCGAAGGACCTCTGTGTCCTCCCGCCTCAGTTATCCAAGACCGCGTGCTGCACGCTGCAAGGCGTTTCAGGGCTCAGGACGCAGAACCCCGGAGCGATAAGGCTCAGGCGTCGGGCGGCCGCTCCGCCAGGGTCAGGGTAGCGGTCAAGCGCTGGTCGCCGCGCACCACATCGACCGAAATACTGTCGCCCGGCTTGTGTAGAAAGAGCACCTCGGCAAAGGCATTTTGCGCGTCGATCGCGACCCCATCGATGGCAACCACGATATCGCCCGGCTGCAAACCCGCGGCTTCCGCCGGACCGCCCGCCGAAATCTCGGTGACATAGACCCCGTTGTCCACCGGCAAATTGGCCTGCGCCGCGTTTTGCCAGTTGATCGTTTGATAGGTGATGCCGAAGAAGGGATAGACCACCCGCCCATCGGCGATCAGGCGCGCCACGATGCTGGCCACCTGGTTACCCGGCAAGGCAAAGAAGAGTCCCTGGATCGACTGGCCGTTTCCCTCGGAAACCCCCAGGGTATTGACCCCGATCACCTGCCCTTGCAGGTTGAACAGCGGACCGCCCGAATTGCCCGGGTTGATCGCCGCGTCGTGCTGGATCAGGTTGTTGTAATTCGACGCTGGCAGATCGCGCCCCAGCGCGCTCACGATTCCTTCGGTCACCGTGTTGGTATAGGTGCCCAAGGGAGAGCCAATTGCCAGCACGGTTTCACCAACCTGCAACGCATCGGAATCGCCAAAGCTTGCCACCGCCGGCAGATCGCCCTGGATTTGCACGACCGCCAGATCGCTGAGCTCATCCGATCCCACCAACGTCGCCGGCCGGCGTTCGCCGTTGGCCAGAATCACCAGAAAATCATCGCCGCCCTGCACCACATGCCAATTGGTGACGATGTGCCCCTGCTGATCGACGATGAATCCGGTCCCCGCGCCAACCGGCTGGACCGTATCGAATCCCTGGAACATCTGCTGGTTGACGACCGTGACCACCGAGTTGCCCACCTGTTGCACCACCGCGACGGCGTCGTTCGGCGCGGCAGCCGCCGTGGTCGGCGCCGGGGTTGGCTGATCCTGGGCAGTCACCGGATCGGGGTCCGCCTGGAGCTGAGCGAGTCCCCATCCGCCGAGCACCCCCGCCAGCAGGCCGATCAGAAAGACAAAGCGAATGGTGCGCATGAACGATACCTCTGCAAACCGCGAACGCCGCATAGCCCTCTGATTCTACGGCGAACCTCTTCTCCAATCCTGAAACCCGGCCCGACTACCCGACCGGCGGCCACGAACTATCGGTCCCGTAAATAAGTGGTTCTACCGATGTACTCGCCCGAAGTAATCCCTACCATACATATGTGACCCGGAGATATGGGAAGCCGGGCAATCTATCGTATGGGTTCGGTACTGGAACCTAAGGAGATTTGTGTGAACGTAGTGCAAACGAAGGATATTGCGCGTCGCTGGGTCGAGGAGCACGCCCAGGAGATGCCGGGATTTCGGGCAGCTCATCTGGTCGGTGGGATCACCGCGATGGATGAATTGGCCCCCTTTCCACGGACCAAAGATGTCGACCTGCATCTGATCTTCGACGACGGCAGCCCGATATTGGAATCGCGCGGGCCGTTGCCCAATATCCTGGAAATCGACGTCGATGGCCTCGCCCTCGAAATGGGTATCAAACCCGTCAGTGACTACGCCACCCCGGAGGTGATCCTGGCCAACCCGGAGTTGGCTTTTCATTTCACGGTCAAATCAGCCCTCTATGATCCGGATAGCTGGCTCGACGGTCTCTGCCGTGAAGTTATGCCTCGCTATGCGGACCGCGAATGGGTCGACCGCCGCATGGAGCACGAGCGGCGTGGCTTCGAGCGGATGCTGGGTCTGCGCACACTGGCGCAACAGCTACTGGGACCATCCGGGCAGCTCTCGATGCTGGGGTATGGCAGCACGTTCCTCGCCGGGGCGTTCTCGGTGGCGGCGTTGCGCCCGCCGAGGATTGGCGGGCGGGTGTTCGTAACCATCCACGGTTATCTGCAGGAACTCGACCGGCTCGACCTGCATGAGCGGCTGCTCGCCATCTACGGACTCGATCGCCTCTCCGCTCCCGAATCGCAAGAATTGCTAACCGAAACCGCCGGCTTCTTCGATTTGATGCTCGTGCGCAAGCAGGCGCCGCATCCCTTCGATCACAAGCTCCATCGGCATATGCGCCCGTACTTGATCGAAAGCTGCCAGCAGATGATCGACGAGGGTTTCCCGCGCGAAGCAGCCAGCTGGATGCTCCCCTATTTCCTGGCGACCACCGACGTGCTCGCGCGCGAGGGCACGACGCGGGAGCGGCAATGGGCCGCACAACGGCAGGAGCAATTCCTGATCGAGCGCCGGTTTGGTGACGATGCGATGCGGGATGCCCGCTTCGAGGAGCTGACCCAGCTCACCGAGGAGATCTTCGCGCTCTGCTCCGGTATGATCGAGCGCAATCCGGCCATTCGCCAGCTAGCGTTCGCCAGCTGAGCCGGCCGCAAGGAGCGCGCATTCCGATGTCCAAGCCCCGGGCCAACCTCACCGTGCGCCCGGCCGCTATCGACAATGCTTCATTGGTGCGAAAGCTGATGCTGATCGCGTTCGAATCGCTGCGCGATCTCGATCCGCCGTCCAGCGCCTTCGGCGAAACCGAGGCCGACGTCGCCGCTGCGATCGCGCGCGGCGGCGCGGCCATCGCTTACCTGGGAGACGAACCGGTTGGCTCGGTCCGGTTCGAACCCCAGGAAACCTGGCTCTATATCGCGCGGCTGGCGGTCACACCCCCGGCGCGGCGCCAGGGCGTTGCGGCTGCGCTCATGGGCGCCGCTGAGGCCGAAGCTCCGCACTTCGGCCTCCATGAAGCGCAGGTCGAAATGCGCTCCCATCTGGGCGGCAACCGCGCCTTGTTCACCTCACTCGGCTACGAGCTCGTCTGGGAGCGCCCCCACCCACGCAACCCCGCCTTCACCACGGTCCGCATGCGAAAACCGCTACCGTAGGTGACCGCCGAGAGCCTCATCCGACGACACCGCCCCAGAACTGACGCCAACCCGCGCTAACCCATCCGGTCGTAGCTCACCAGCTCGCTCAGCGGCTTTCGCCCGCCATTCGAGGATCGTCTTGCCGCGGCTGGATCGGGATGCCCGATCACCACCATCGAACGGGCGGTTGCATCGGTGGGAATGCCCAAAAGCTCCTTGGCAGCCGCCTGTTGATCCGTATTGCCGAACCAGGCGGTTCCCGCGCCCAGCCCGAGCAGCCGGGCGGCGATCATCAACCGCTCCGTGACCCGCCCTTCGTCGAAGGCGCCGCTGATCTCACCCTTCGCGGTAATGACCAACGCAATCGCCAGCGGCGCGCTCGCCGCCCAGCGGATCATCTCGCCGCGCACCCGACTGACCTTTTCCAGCAGCTCTTTGTCCTGAATGACGATGAAATGCCACGGCTGGGTGTTTTGCGAGCTTCCGGTCCACTGTGCCACGTCGAGAAATTGCCGCAATTGCTCCTGCGTCACTGGCTCGCTGGTAAACGCCCGCGACTGCCGGACCTTACGAATCTCCTCGATGGTCGAGGTCATAGGTATTCCTTTCTTGTGCCGAGTTCGGAGCGCATACGCGGGCCTGAACATGGCCGCGGAGTCCAGGCCCTACATTGGTCCTCAGACCATTCTCTACATCTTGTCGTAACTGACGATCTCGTCCAGCGGCTTGCGTCCAACATAATTGCGACCCGGCATTTGATTCGCGCCCGCGTCTACATAGCCGAGCGCCACCATCGAGTGCATGGTCCGCTCCTGCGGCACCCCGAGAAGCTCCTTCGCCTTTTTCTCTTCCGCATCGCCCAGGAACCAGGCCGTGCCGGCGCCGAGCCCGAGCAACCGTGCACCGATCGCCAGCCGCTCGTAGATGCGCCCCTCGTCGAACGACTCCAGCACCGTATCTTTCCCGTCGAACACCAGCGCGATCGCCAGCGGCACATTCGCCACCCAATCGATATTGCTGCGCAGCGCCGCCAGCTTGCCCAACGTCTCCTTATCCGTCACCACGACGAAATGCCACGGCTGGGTATTGCGGGCGCTGCCCGTCCACTGCGCCACTTCCAGCAGGGTATCGAGATCGTCTTTCGCCACTGGCTTATCGAGATAGATCCGCGATTGCCGGACCTTGTTCATCTGTTCGATCATCGACTGCTTGTCCATCAGTTCCTCCTGTCGTCGAAGAGCTCGCGCCCTTTGAGTCACGTTGTGTTCCTATCGTAGAGGAGATGGCGGATCGAGCGCGTCTGCTCCACCACGCCCAGCGACCCATCGACGTATGCGAATCGCAAGCCAGACGGCATACTGTGCAGAGAATCGCATCGACAACCGCATCTACCCAGCGAGCTGCACATGACGCGCACCTACGACATCGAGGCCGACTGGAGCCTGATGACCACCTGCAACTTCCGCTGCGCCTACTGCTTCCATCCCAACCGGCGCCTGGGCGCCAAGATCGATCCACCGGCCCCGATCGAGCAGCTCGCCAAATTCTTCGACGATTCGGGATTGCGCTGGAATCTGCATCTCACCGGCGGTGAGCCCTTTCACTACCCGAAGTTCATCGAGCTCTGCCGCCTGCTGACGAAGCATCATCTGATCAGCATCAATTCGAATGTCGATTCCCCCAAGGTGCTGCAATTCGTCCAGACGGTCAATCCCGACGATGTCGATTTCATCAACTGCGCCGTGCATTTGCAGCAACGCACCCAGCGCAAACGGCTGCCGCAGTTCATCGAACACGTGCGCGCCTTGCGCACCGCCGGGTTCGATGCCTATGTCACCTCTGTCATGTACCCCGAGGCGTTTCCGCTCTTCCTGCAACATTGGGACGAATTGGCGGCCAATGGCCTGATGCCCTGGCCGAAGGCATTCCGCGGCGATTACGACGGCAAACGCTATCCCGACGCCTATACCGGCGAAGAGCGCGCCATGATCGTCGACTACTCGAAGCAGGCCGAAGCATTCTACAAAGACCAGTTCTCACTGCGCGACGACCGCCCGACCATCGATCCGGTCATCGACCGCGAGGTCTTCCTGGAGGGTATCCCCCGCTTCCGCGGGCGCCAATGCGCCGCCGGGCACGATCTGGTGCGCATCGATGGCAAAGGGAACATCTTCCGCTGCGGCAACAACACCCGGCTCGGCAATATCGTCACCGGTGACTTCCAGCGCATGGCCGCACTCACCCCCTGCAACGACCGTTTCTGCCCCTATTACTGCACCAAGTACTCCATCGCTCCACCCAAAAAGAAAGCCAAATCGGTCTCCCTCACTACGTCTCCGGTGATCGAGCTACGTCCGGTGTAGCCCTCCGCCGGCGACACAGAGTGCCGTGGTAGGCTGCCTCAGCTTCGAGCAATTCAGACGCTATTCGCCCTGTGGAGGGTGTCCTTGGACCTGCGCTATCTGTTTCTCGACGAATCAGGGAACCTGGATTTCACGACCAAAGGAACACGGTATTTCACGCTGACTTCGGTCATGCTCGTTGACTGCGGTTGCGGTAACGAACTGATCGAGCTGCGTCGAATGCTCGCCTGGGAAGGAATCAACCTGGTTGGAGAGTTCCACGCCACAGAGGACTACCAGCATGTGCGCGATCGTGTTTTCGACGCGATATCCCGGCACGAGCTGCGCATCGACGCCACGATCATCGAGAAACGGGAAATCGCCGGTCACTTACGCTCGAATGAGCATCGGTTCTACAAGCAGATGCTCTATCTCCATTTGAAGCATGTCGTTGCGGAGGTGGTGAAGCCAGGAGATTCGCTGTTGGTCGTCTGTGCTGCCTTGGGTACGCGCCGTGATCGCGAGCTCCACCGGGAAAACTTGCGTGACGTCATCGATCAGATCCAGCCCTCGGGCAGCGTTATTCGCTTCGCATTCTGGCCTGCCGCCATCGAACCGTGTCTGCAAGTTGCCGACTACTGCAGCTGGGCCATTCATCGGAAATGGGAGCGCCGCGACGAACGATCCTATGTCCTGATCGCGGACAAAATCGCCACGGAGTTCGATCTCTTTTCGAAGGGAGAGGAAGCATAAGAGGGGAGGGAGGGCGGCCAGCTAGCCAACCTTGTGAGTTGGCAGCACCCAACGGGGTCCTTGTCACTGGCCTGTTCAACCACCTTCATTGTATCTCATCCCGTCGAGATCAACGACGTGTTGGCTTCCACGCCACCCTATAACAGCGGCTCGATTCAATCGAATTCTTCTCGTCGACTAGAATCGACCGATCACGACCGGCCCTCAACCGGTCATCGACTCGCACCAACAGATCGAGGTTCGACCAAACCCATGGCCGCCCACCGCCATCCGCTCTCTTTCGGTGTCGTCATCGCCCAGCATCAATACACGTGGCCGGAGCTCGTTTCCCAATGGCAGCTGGCCGAGGAGCTCGGGTTCGACTCGATCTGGCTTTTCGATCATTTCATGGCCCTCTATGCCGATCCGGACGGTCCCTGCCTGGAAACGTCCACCCTGCTTGCTGCCCTGGCAAAAGAGACCAGCCGCGCCAAGATCGGCGTGCTGGTCTATGGCAACACCCACCGGCATCCCGCCGTGCTCGCCAAGGAGATCGTGACCGTCGACCATGTCAGCAACGGCCGCGCCATTCTCGGCATCGGCGCCGGCTGGAATGAACGGGAGCACCGCGCCTACGGCATTCCCTTCCCCTCCGCCGGCGACCGGGTGGAGATGCTGGACGAGTCGCTGCAGATCATGGAATCGCTCTTCACTCAGCGACGCACGACCTTCGATGGCGAGCACTACCAATTGGACGATGCGCCGTTCGCGCCCAAGCCGGTGCAGGAAAAGCTGCCGGTGCTGATCGGCGGCACCCGGCCGCGGATGCTGAAGGTGATCGCCCGGCATGCCGACCTGTGGGACACCAGCCGCGACCCGAAAGAGCTCGCAGAGGGGCTGGAGCAGATTCGCATCAATTGCGAGGAGATCGGCCGCGACCCGGGCGAGATCGCCGTCTCCTCCAGCTTCGGCGCCGACCGGTTAGAGCGTGAGGATGGGTTCGAGGAGCTGATCCGCACCTATCGCGCCGCCGGTTCGAGTCAGTTCCTCTTCGATTTCCCGCTGGGCGGCGAGGGGCTGGAATCGGCCAAACGCCTGGCGACCGATGTGATGCCCCGATTGCGCGACGAGCTCGCCTGACACCTGGAAGGAATGGATCTGAATTTCATGGAAACCCGCGACGACCGGCCGATCGAGCTCGTGACCTTCGATCTCTATGACACGCTCGTCGAGCTGCATCCCAAACGCTGGGAACGGCTAAAAAACGCGCTCGACCGCCTCGGCGTCGGATCCAATCTCGATGATCTGCGCGCTGCCGATGTCATCGCCGAGGACTATTTCACGATCGTCAACGGGGCGATTCCTCTGCGCGATCGCCCGGCGGCCGACCGCGAGCGCATCCGGCTCGAATATATGAACATCTGGCTGGACGCCGCCGGCATTCCGCACGACGAGCTGCTGGTGCGCGAAGCGAGGCAGCAGTATCTGGCCGAATTCGAAACTCCGGCCGTGTCCGATAGCCCGTACGGCGGCTATCTGGTCTTCGATGATGTCATGCCCGCCACGATCCGGCTGCATGAGGCCGGTATCAAGACCGCCATCATCTCCAACGCCGATAGCGATGTCACCAATTTCTGCATGCATCTCGATTTCGCCAAAGGGATGGATTTGATCGTCACCTCGGCGTTGATCGGCTATGAAAAACCGCATATCAAAACGTACGAAGCCGCCTATATCCCGCTCGGGGTCGATCCTGCCCGAGCGCTGCACATCGGGGATCAACCGAAATCCGATGTCGTCGGCGCGCTCAATGCCGGGATGCGCGCTGCCCTGATCGATCGCTACCGGCGGCTCGATCCCGCCATGCACGAGGTTCCGGTCTTCCACGGGCTCGACGATCTCGTGGACCATGTGCTCGCCATCAACGAGCGCGCGGTCATCGCCTCATGACCGCGGTCGCCACGATCTCGCTGATCTCGACGAACGTGGCGCTACCCAGCTATCTCTGCGAGCGGCACGGCGCGCTGATCGAAAGCGGCATTCGGAAGCAACCTGTCACCAGCGAAACCGTCGCCGTCTCTACGACCAATATCGGCGGCGACGGTCAGGGCGATCTGGTCGCCCACGGCGGTCCGGAAAAAGCGGTCTACGCCTATCCCTCCGAGCACTGGGGTCCCTGGACCGAGGAGCTGAAACCCGCTCAACCGTATGGCCCCGGTAGCTTCGGCGAGAATCTGAGCCTCGCCGGCATGTTGGAAGACGAGGCCTGCATCGGCGATATCTGGCGCTGGGGCGAGGTACGCCTTCAGATTTGCCAGCCACGCTACCCCTGTTACAAGCTGGCCGAAGTGCTGCACCGCCCCGGGGTGGTCAAGGCCATGGTCGAGAACGGCCGCACCGGCTGGTATTTCCGGGTGCTCACCCCCGGCATCGCTCCCACCAGCGGTCCGATCGAGCTCGAATCGCGCGATCCTGCCGGCGTCACTGTCACCATGGCGCACACCGCCCGCCTCCCCGGCGCTCCCCGCGCCCTCGTGGAGCGCGTCACCGGCGTCGACGCCCTCGCCAGCCGTCTAAAGCAAGAGCTCGTCAAGACCTTGGCCCACGGCTGACCTGTACGCAGCGCCCCATCATGTGGGACACTCCGCGCGATTACCGCACAACTCACCATAGTGCACCGTCCAGGTGATTCGCGAAGGAGCGCTTCATGCGACGTGCTCTCACCTCACTCGTGTTGGTCGTTTTCCTGCTCTCCATTGTCACACCTGTCACACCGCGGACTGGCCGGGCCCAAGGTGATCGGTTCAGCGCCGGGCAGCAAGTGTTTGTCACCGAAGACGATGTTTCGATCCGGGTGGAACCATCGCCGGAATCGCCTGTGGTGGATACCGTCGACTCCGGTCATCCTCTGCGCATCGTCGACGGAGAACCGGTCGAATCGAACGGCTTCGAGTGGTGGAACGTCTCCGACGACGCGTTCGGAATCGAGGGTTGGATCGCCAGCCAATTCATCTCGGCCGATGCGTCCGCGATCGCCTCGGATATCCCCACACAGGCTCCCGCGAGCCCGACGCCCTCCATCGCTTCATCGACGACTGAGACAACCCTCGAAGCGCGGGATCTGATCTTCGAGCCAACGACGCTCTACCTCGCCGAAAGCGACGAACCGACCGTCATCCATCTATCGAACAAGGGGGCGCTTGTCCACCGCTTCCGCATCGATGAGCTCGGAATCGATGTCGAAGCGGAGCCGGGCGAAACGGTTGACATCGAGATTCCGGCCGGCACGGCAGCGGGTCTTTATTCCTTCTATTGCAGCGTGCCCGGGCACAGGGAAGCAGGCATGGCCGGCACGCTCGTCATCGTTCCAGATCTGGCCGCGGCGGAAGCTTCGCCGCATGCAGCGGTCGATCCGCCAGGCTGCGACGGTTTCCACGAGTATGTGACTCGCCTCGAGGCAGCAATCGATCGCGCTGCATCGGCAAATCCCGAATCGGAAGCACTCTTCGCGGGCTCGCCGAGCTCCAGCGAGCATGCCCCAACCCTGATGATCGCCGAGCTCACCCCCGAGCAAATGATTCTGGTAGGCACGTTCTTTGCCGACGCCGCGCACGAGATGTCGCTCGTCGAGCCGCCGGAGTTCGCTCGGTCCTGGAGTCAACTTCAGATCCAACTGGCAGAAACCTATGCGGCATTCCTCGAATATGCAGCGACCAACGGCCTGAGAGCGGCCAACCTGCTCTTCGGGACGACACTAGATGGGATCACCGAGATTACCCGAAACGTCTTGCTCGAAGGCGGCCCTTGTCCTGCCTTTCTCGCATGGGCCATCTCGCAGCTCGATCGCGGTATTTGAGTCTCACACGGCCAACCCGAACCGCGTGCCAGTCATCGGTCGCTGCCGCCGAGTCGAACGGCCGCGGTTCGGAAATGGTGTGCAAAAGCCGAACGATATGGGAAACTGCCCGCATTACGACAACCGAATGACCTCGGCGCCACGGCTTGAAAATCGCAATGGAGCGTTTCATGCGACGAGCTCTCATTTTCCTCCTCCTCGTAGCTGCCATTGGTCCACTCTCGACCCGCGCCCAAGCGCATGAATTCGAAGCGGGCCAAACCGTCGTCGTGACCTTCTCATCCAAACCGGTACGACTCGAACCAACGGCAACTTCGCGGGTCGTCACAACGGTCGTCGAAGGCGATCTCCTGAACATCATCGATAGCGAACCGGTTCAGGCCGACGGCCTGACGTGGTGGCACGTAGAAACCATCGATGGTTCATCGACGGGCTGGCTACCGGACAATGTCTTCGCGGCGGTGCCCGAGAATGCGAGCGGAACCACCGCATGTTGGACTGCTGACCAGAAAACCGAGGGCGATATCGCGCCCGCCTGGGCGGAGCCACCGGCGATGACGATCGATCCAGCGGCAGACTATGTGGCAACCATCACGACAATCGAAGGAACGATCGTCGTCGAGCTGGACGCCGCCGATGCGCCGATCGCGACGAACAACTTCATCTGCCTCGCCAATGCCGGGTACTATGACGGAACTGACTTCCATCGCGTCTCCAGCGATTTCCTTATCCAGGGGGGCGATGCCACCGGCACGGGAACTGGCGGACCCGGATATGTCGTACCCTCCGATCCCACCACCGGAAGCTACCCCGCGGGCTCCGTTGCACTCGCAAGCGTCCATCCCGGTGAAAACGGATCGCAGTTCTTCATCGCGGCCACCGATCTGACGGGTGAGATCCCGGACGATTACCCGGTATTCGGGCAGGTCATTTCCGGTCAGGACGTCGTCACCGAGATTTCGCGCGCGGACGTCGAGATCAATCCGCGCGGCGAGCTCTCCCAACCGGTCGATCCGATAACGATCGAGTCGATCGAGATTACCGAGCAGGAGGATGAGGTCGGGCCACCACTTCCGACGGCCCAGGCCACGACCACGAGCACGCCGGGTCCTTCTCCTACAGCTACAGCCGAAGCCGCGCCGACCGTTTTTCTTCCCCCCACCGAATCGACCGTCATCGAGCTCGACGCAAAGGACATCGCCTTCGCGCCGACCGAGATCAGCATCGACGCTGCCGATGAGCCAGTCACGATCGAGATGACCAACACGGGCGCGGCCCTGCACAACTTCTCGATCGACGCGCTCGACATTAGTGTCGATGCCGATCCTGGTGAGACAGTCGAGATCGTGATTCCCGCCGGCACCGCGCCCGGCTCCTACGACTTCTACTGCGACGTACCGGGCCACAAGGAAGCCGGCATGGTCGGCACGTTGATCGTCGTCGGGTCCACCACGGCATCGACGACGAGCGAAACCGGTTGCGACGGGTTCGCAGCGTATTCGTTCAGTTACGACCAGGCTTACTTCGATGCCATCGATGCAAATCCAGCCATCGTGACGCTGTTCGAGGACTACGAGGACTCGGACGCATGGCTTTTCTCGCTGACACCAATACAATTGGGATACTTCGAAGCGTTTTATTCGGATCTCAGCGACAACCTTGCGTTGGTGATTCCACCAGACTATGCCCGCCAATGGCACCAACTGCAGATAGAAGCGTTCGATTTGCTCGCCGAATTTTTCGGAACCGCGCAGGATGCCGGGATCATGGCCGCCGGATTCCAGTTCGACGAGACCGCAGCCGATCTCGAACAGCGGGCCGATAGCCTGCTTGCCGAAGGAAGCGGTTGCCCGGCGTTCGACACATGGGCGCTCGAGGAAACACTCCTGGTGGACGACGCGTTGGAAGTCCAGCCCTCCGCGTCCCACGGCGGCCGCGTAATCATGGCCCTCCAGTGGTAGAGCGTTCCAACCCGACCCCCACCGTTTCCGTCCCATGCGAGAATGAGCGGCATCAGCGATCGAAACGGCACGAGGAAGGCAACCCAGGATGACGAATTTCATGCGACGGATGCTGACCTTCGTCGTCCTGCTCGCTACCCTGGCGCCCGCCGGATTGACGCTCTCGCCCCTCTCAGCCCAAAGCGATCTCTCCGCCGCCGATTGCTGGCAACCCGGACAGCTCAGCGTCTCCGGCGCGCAGATGACCTGGAGCGCCCCGCCTGCCACCGTCATCGATCCGGCCAAGACCTACCAGGCAACCCTGCAAACGACCGCCGGCGACATCGTCATCCAGCTCGACCCCGTCAACGCGCCTATCGCGACCAACAACTTCGTCTGCCTGGCGCTGGCTGGCTATTACAGCGGCACCGACTTCCACCGCATCTTCGCCGGCACCCTGGTTCAGGGTGGCGATCCGACCGCCACCGGGCTGGGCAGTCCCGGCTATACCGTTCCGTCCGACCCGACGGTGGGCGCCTATCCCAGCGGCTCCGTGGCCATGGCGAATGCCGCGCCCGATCAAAACGGCTCGCAATTCTTCGTCGCGATCGCCGACTTGACCGGTCAGATCCCCGATGACTATCCCGTCTTCGGGCAGGTCATCCGCGGAATGGACGTGGTGCAGACGATTTCGAATGGCGCGGTCACCGCCAATGTCTCCGGAGAGCAATCGAAACCGGTCGATCCCTCGATTCTCCTGAATGTGTCGATCCTCGCGACCGGCGGGCAGAGCGGCGACCCGGTCGGTCCGGTCGTCACCGCGGCAACCACCACCGCCACCGCCGCAGCCGTTCCCACCGCTCAGCCGACTCCCGTTCCGACCACCGCCGGCGCGCAAGCCCGGCCGGGCAGCCAAACGGCGTCGACCACTGGACAAACCCCGGACACCGGTGGAAGCGGCTGCGACGGGATGGAGGAGTACCAAACCGCGTTCGACGACGCCTATATGAATGTCGCTCTGCAAAACGGCGACGCGCTCGCGTTCCTCATGTCGCTCCAGCAAAGCGACAGCTCGCAAAACATGTTCGAGCAAATGACCACCGAGCAGGCCACCGCCATGAGCGAGTTCTACTACGCGCTCGCCGATGCGATCGAGCTGATCACGCCACCGTCGTTCGCGGTCGAGTGGCATGCCGCGCAGATCGAGATCTTTCGTGCGCTTGGCGAGTTCACCGCCAATATCGCCTCCCAGGGATTGACGATTGCTTCCATGCAAGCATCTCCGGTCATGGTCGACCTGACCGGCAGGAGCGATGCCGCGCTCGCCAGCGCCATCGCCGTCTGCGCCGATTTTCAATCCTGGGCAACCGGCGAGACCGAGGAATAGCATCGTTCCGGGTCAGCATCTGGAACGATCTGGGACAATCGAACCTGTCGATAAGTGGTGTAGATAAGAGGAGAACTTCTGAATGGTGCTTCGACGTTTGCTGATGATCGGTGTGATGGCGCTCGCGACGCTCGCCACCGTGACGGGAGGGGCGCAGGTCTCGATCGCGCGCGCGCAGGCGGATCCCTGCGCCGGGTTGACCGGATGGTCCCAGGCAATGCTGGCGGAGGAACAGCGCTACACCGACCAGATGTCCGCCACCCTGGATCTGGACGATCTGCAAGCCATCGCCGCCGCCACTCCTGAGCAGTTGACGACCGTCGTCGAAATCATCGACCAGCATCTCAAGAATCTCGACGCCATCGAAGCGCCCACCTTCGCCGAGACCTGGCAGATGGCCGTCGCCGAATCGGGCGATCTCACCCAGGCGCTCTTCGCTGACGGCGCGTTGAACGGCATCTTCTCTATTCTGGTCGACTACTACGACCAATCGGTCCGCTCCGATCAGGAGATCGCCAGGGCACGCGAGGACGCGGCCGCCGCCTGCCCGGATTTCGCTGCCTTTGCCACTCAGTTCGATTTGGTCGATGGCGAAGCAGACAGTCCGGCGCCGGGTTACGCGCCATGGTCTGGCTGCGCCGGGCTCGACGATCTGGGGATCGCCCTGGGCCGCGCCAACCTGCAGGGTATGGTCGATGTTCCCGCCGCCGTGCATCCGCTGTCCGAGTTCGCCGAGGACTTCGATGTCGACCCGTCGATACAGTGGAACCAGCTCGAGTTCTATAGCCTGGCCGACTACTACGTGGCCGTGGCGGGCCACCTCCAGCACATCACCGCGCCCGACTACGCCACCGCCTGGTTGCAGAGCACGATCGATACGTACCTGGCCTTTGCCGACATCATCCGTGGCGCCTACGGCCAGGGCATCATGCAAGCCAGCGCCACGAACGGGACCGCGTTCGGCGCCGCCGACGACGCCCGCACCGCCGCCATCACCACCGCGACCCAGACCTGTCCGCAGTTCCCACAATTTGCCGAGGAGAATTGACGAGGCAAATGATGTTGGCAAAAGGCAACAGGCAATAGTAGAGCGCGCTCAGCAGTTGCGTTCAGATGCCGCCGTGACGGGCCGAGACCGTAAACTCTTGCCTATTGCCTTTTGCCCCGAGGAGCCCATGCCCCACGCTCACCATCACGAACCCGCCACCCTTGAAGAGGTAACCCCCATCTCCGCCGCGGAGATTCGGGGACGGCAGGAACGTGCCCGGCAGGCCGCGGCCGGTGCGGGATACGATGCGCTGCTGGTCGTGGGCCGCTCGTTTTACGACCGGCCGGGCGATCTTGCCTATCTCACCAATCATTTCCCACCCTTTCCCACCGCGGTCTTTTCCGAGGGCAACCGCGGTATGGGGCACGCCTTCTTCCTCCTGCCGGTCGTCGGTGAGCCGGTGCTGTTGACCGACGCGCGCAAGCACCGTCCCGATCTGGTGGTGGTCGACGACGTGCGCGCCAGCGGCGATCTGGGCGCCGGTCTCATCGACCTGTTGAAGGAGACGTTTCTCGAAGATGGAACGATCGGGCTGGTTGGCGACGATATCCTGCCCGCCGCCATCGACCGCCAGCTGTTGCAGGAGCTGCCCGGACTCACCCTCGAACCGGAGCCCATCATCGTGGCCGCCTTGCGCGCCATCAAGAGCGAAGGTGAGCTGGCGCTCCTGCGGCGCGCGGCGCTGTGCGCCGATGCCGCGCTCATGACCGCCAACGCCATGATCCGCCGGGGCGGGGTTACCGAGCGCGAGGTCTGCGCCGAAGCCATCGCCTCCGCCATGCGCGCCGGAGCCGATTTCGTGCGCTATTTCCGGGTCCATTCCGGACCGTGGTCGGCCTACGGCTCCCGCTGGCCGCAAGCCATGAACCGCCCGATCGAACCGGGCGAGATCGTGGCGCTCGACGCCATCGGCGCCTATCAGGGCTATCAATTCGATGTCAATCGCACCACCGTCTGCGGCGAGCCCGATGCTGAAACGCGCCGCTTGCTGGAAACCACCCTCGAGGCCACCAACGCGGCCGTCGCCGCCATTCGGCCGGGCGCGCCGGTGAGCCGTGTGGCCGATGCCGCGGTCGAGGTCATGCACGCGGGCCGCTATGGCGACTATTTCGGCGGCATGCTGGGGCATGCCATCGGGCTGGAAACGGTCGAGCTCCCCTATCTCAAGGTGGGAGAGACCACCGAGCTCCAACCCAACATGGTGCTGTGCGTCGAGCCGGGGTTGTTCATTCCCGGCGTCGCCGGCGCCGCCATCGAACAGGAAGTGGTAGTCCACGCGGTCGGTCCGACCGAGATCATCACCCCGACGCCGCCGAATCTCTGGGAGCTCGATTGAAACGGCAGTTGTTCGCCGCCGGAATTCGTCCGGGCCGGCAAGGGCAACCACAGAGGGCTGCCCCACCGACTGGGGCGCCTCTGGCGAAGCGCTCGTAGTGCAGGGTCTCCGCGCCCTGCAATCCGCCGCGGGCCGATATTGGCGATACGATGAAACGACCCCGCGACGGCAGAGTACAGAGCCTCTTCGTTACGAGTCTTCGTGCCCGTCCAGATCCTCGCGGCGGGTGTGCCAGCTGGCGGAACCACGGGCGGACCAGCGGCCGTCGTGGCACGTGACGGTGATCGGGTACCCGAACGCGTTAGAGACGTTTTCGCTGGTAAGCACGTTCTGAGCCGGGCCCAAGGCGACGATCTGGCCGGCGCGCAGCAGCATGGCGTGAGTGGTGGAGGGCGGTAGCTCTTCGAGATGATGGGAAACGAAGACGGTCGCCTGCGCCGGTTTTCGTTGCGCCAGGGTGGCGAGCGCGGATAGCAACGCTTCCCGCGAGGGGAGATCGAGCCCCGTCGCCGGCTCGTCCAGGAGCAACAAAGGTGGATCGGCCATCAGCGCGCGGGCGATGCGCACCCGCTGCTTTTCCCCCTGGGACAGCGTAGCGAACTCCCGCTCGGCCAGATCGAGCGCACCGACCAGCTCCAGCTGCTCGCGGGCATGCGCCCGGTCGGTCTCGCCCACCCGATCGTGCAACACCCAGGCGGTGCTGGTGGCGCCAGTCAGCACCACATCCTCGACCGATTGCCAGTCGTGCACGGTCTGCGAGGGGCTGATATGCCCGATCCGCTCGCGCAGCTCCCAGAGGCTGATCGTGCCGAGTCGTTTTCCGAGCACATCGGCGGTGCCCTTGCTGGGAAAACGCATCGCCCCGGCGATCGAGATCAGGGTCGATTTGCCGGAACCGTTCGGTCCGAGCAACGCCCATTGTTCGCCCGGTTGCACGGTCCAGTCGATCTGCTGGAGAATCTGCAGCCCCTCCGGCAACCAGAGGAAGACATCGGTCAGCTCGAGCAAGGGAGCTCGATCGACAGTAACGGTCATGCGTTTTGCTCGCGTCCTTCGTTCATGTCATCGACGTTGCGGAAGATCAGACGGCCATCGGGTTGCCCCGATTCGTCGAGTATCAGCTCCCAGCCCTGGCGTTTCATGCGCTCGATCGTTTCCGGCTTATCGCCGGGCCCGATCGAATCGAGATAGATCACATAGTGGTCCGCTTCGGCCTCCGGGCGCGGCGGCGCGCCGCGCTGGCTCGATTCCATCCAGGCGGCGATAAAGGCGCGCGCCAGCGCGACCACCGGCCGCTCCAGCCCGGTATGCACCTGAGCTTCCCCTCGTTCGTTGCGGGTCGTCACGGCCGCATCCGCGGGCGTGACCGTGGTGGCGCCCAGCGGAATGCTCACCTGCGCGCCCCAGCCGCGCCCGGCACAGGCCGCCACGATCGCGCCGAGATCGAACCCGTCATCAGTCACCAGGGGCGTCACACCGGCGGCCGCGAGGGTGCGCCCCATATCGGAATCGAGATCGATGATCGGGCGTTGATCGACAGCGCCCAGCGGTTCGGGATTGAGCGCCGCCTGCAAGCGCGAGCGCAGCTCGCCCACCGCCCAGGGTTCCAGCGGAGTGCCATCCCACCCAACCGCCGGTCGCGGGCCGGCAGTCAGCGCATGCAGCAACAACCAGATTTCGTTGCGGGAAAGCACCAGCCCAACCGGTTCGTCACCCCATTGCATCAGGCGGTTTCCTTCAAGGCGTGCTGCTGCAAAGCTGGCTTCTGCGACGCCTGCTTTTGCAGCAGCACCGCGCGCACCTCTTCCAGAATCTCGCGTTGAAACCGGTCCTTGGAAAAGCGCTCGGCATTGGCGCGGGCTTTCTCCGGCGACCAGTCGATCGCATCGAAGCGGCGGATGGCGGCCATGAGCGATTCCGCGGTCCGCTCCTCGAAAAAGAGCCCGGTTTCGCCGGGGATGACCGATTCCAGCGCGCCTCCGGTTCCGAGCGCGATCACCGGCCGGCCGGCGGCCTGCGCTTCCACGGCCGTCATACCGAAATCTTCCGAGCCGGCCAGGATGAACCCCTTGCAACGCGCCATCAGCTCGTGCACCTCCTCATCGTCCAGCCGGCCCAGCAGCTCGACGGTCGGTCCGGCCAGCGCGCGCAGCTCCCGCTCGGAGCGGCCGGCGCCGACCACCTTGAGCGGAATGCCATAGCGCGTGCAGGCCCGCACCGCCAGATCGACCCGCTTGTGCGGCACCAACCGCGAAACGACCAGAAACCAGTCTTCCGGCGAAACCTCCGGCCGGCGAGCCGGCAGATCGACCGGGGGATAGATCACCGTGGCATGCCGCCGGTAGGTGCGTTCGATGCGGGCGGCGACATTGCGCGAGTTGGCGATAAAACGGTCGACCCGTTCCGCCGCCCGCCGGTCGGAACGGCGCAAGCCGCCAAAGACCGCGTGCATGAGATGACGCACTCCCGGCGGTAACGCGGCCGGCTCGAGATAGTCGCGGTCGCCATAGAGAAAGCGCGCCGGACTATGGCAATAGCAGAGCAGCCCGGTGGCCGGCCCGACCGGCACATGATGCGCCCAGGCGCTCGAATCGACGATGACGATATCGAGATCGCGCAGATCGGCTTCGAACCGCCGGAAGATGGCGGGATAGACGGGAATCATCGCCCGGTGATAGCTGGCCGCGCCCGGAAGCTTGGCAATGGCGCTCTCACGCACATCCCAGCTGGCCGAGATTTCCGGCAGGGCCGCGGGGTCGGCGATCGAGCAAAAGATCGGCGCGGTGGGAAAAAGCTCATGCAGCGCCACCAGCACCCGCTCGGCCCCGCCGAACTGGGTGAGATAGTCGTGCACCAGGCCGACGCGCAGTTGCTCCGCCCCAGCCAGGCGCGGCATGGCCGGAATCGGCGAGATGGACGGAGTGTGGCGAGCGGCATCGAGCGAGACATTCATCCTCGCAAGTATCGCACCCGGTGCAGCCGCCTCATGCCGTCCGGCCACACGTAAAACTGGCCCACCGGCCCAAAACGACGATCCGTTAGCCGTGATTTCGTCCGAAACTCTGCGCGAATCGCGCAATATCGTCGTAAGATTGCCGTCACGCCTTGTCTCATATTAGGATGACGCTGCACAGCCCACAGGTAGACAGGTGGTATCGTCCGGTCTCGACTTGGCCGGGAGGCTCATCCTTGGATCTCACGCTACGTAATCTCGCTGCAATGGCCCGCCGCTGGTGGTGGTTGTTGGTGCTGGCTCCGCTTGTTGCCGGCACGGTCGCGTTCGTTCAAGTCTCGCGCCAGCAGGATATGTACCGCGCGTCGTCGACGGTCGAGATCAACCCACCCAGCATGGGTACCGACACCTATACCTACTACGACAGCAGCATTGTGGCGACATACCAGCAGCTCATCACGACCTCGGGCGTGCTGGACCCGGTTATCGACAACCTGGGTCTACCGCTGACAGAAAGCGATCTGCGCGCCAAGATCACGACCGAGCCGATCACCAGCACCCGGCTGATGCGTATCTCGGTATCCGATCCGAATCCGCAAACGGCGGCCACGCTGGCAAATGAGATTGCCGCGCAATTCCAGAGCTTCGCCCAGGCGCGCACGATCGAAAAAGCCAGCCCGTATCGGGAAGCCCTGAATCAGCAAATCGCCTCGACCCAGGCCAAGATCGGCACGACCCAGCAGCTCATCGACAATCTGGTCGCCAATGAGGACGTCACCTCGCCGGATATCGCGGCGCAGATCGATACGTTGCGGTCGAGCCTCACCGACCTGCAAAACACCTACGGCCAGCTCATTCTGTCCGCCAACCAGATGGACCTGCAGGAAGCGGGCGCCCAAACCGGCGTCGTGGTCGTGCAGGATGCAAGCGCGCCGGGCGCGCCCTATGCACCGAATGTCCGTCTCTACACCCTGCTCGCCGTGCTGGCCGGACTCTGTATTGGCATCGGCGCGGTCTTCCTGCTGGAATATCTGGACAACACCACCAAGGTCGATACGCCGTACAACGAGCTGATCGGGGCGCCGTTGATGACAACGGTGCCGATCGTGCCGTCGATGGCCAGGCTGCCGCACCAGCTCTTCATCCTCGATCAGCCAATGTCACCGGAATCGGAAGCGATTCGGCTGTTGCGGGCAAATGTCGAATTCGCGGTCGCCAGCAGCGAGATCAACACCCTGGCGGTCACCAGCGCCGGTCCGGGCGAGGGAAAGAGCACCGTGACCGCCAATCTGGCGGTGGCGATGGCCCAGGCCGGCTACAGCGTGGTGGTCGTCGACGCGGATATGCGCCGTCCCGCCCAACACGAGGCCTTCGATCTCACCAACGAGCGCGGGCTCTCGACCTTGCTGGCCCGGCCCGATCTGGATTGGAAATCAGTCGCGCGCACCAATGCCGATCTCAAGCTGCGAGTGATCACCTCGGGTCCCATTCCGCCGAATCCGGGCGATCTGCTCAAGAGCAACCGGTTCGAAACGCTGCTGGCAACGATCTCCAGCGAATGCGACATGGTGGTGATCGACACGCCGCCGGCGATGGCGGTGTCCGATGCGCTGGTAGTTGCCGACGTGGCGCGCGATGTGCTGCTCGTCTGCCGGGCGAACGAAACCCGGGTCGACCGCATGCAGGCGGCGGCCAATGCGCTGCCGGAAACCGCGCGGGTCATCGGGGTTGCGCTCAACTACCAAAAGCGCGCCAAGGGCGAGAGCTATTACTACTACTACAGCAACGACGACGCCTCGTCGTCGAATGGAAACACGCCCCCCTCCTCCAACGGCGCCGGCCGTACCTTCGGCCAGAAGGTGCGCGAGCTGGTCCCCGGTAGCCAAACCAGCCAGAGCTGAAACCGCAACGGCAGCCGTGGCGACGGAGGAGCTAACCCAGTTTATCCCCGAACCGGTGTTAACTCCTTCGATTCCGTAGTTGCAGCCCTCCGTGGCTACCTTTTACATCCAAGAGCAGCCACGGAGGGCTGCAGCTACGCGGGTATTGGGGCCTCTTATCTTCGTAAATAGACCGGCTTAGCTGGTCGAGTCGTCTTTCTTGCCGCGGGCGCGGTCGAGGAGCGACTTCTGGCCGGTGTTGGGATTGGGCCACTGAGAGCCACCACCACCACTACCGCGGCCGCGGAACCGCTGGGCCACCCCCCAGAGCGAGCCGCCCAGAATGACCACCATCAAAATCCACGGCAGCCAGCTCGGACCGTTATAGGTCAGCTCCCGGTCGGTGGCCATTGCCCAGATCATGACGCCGGCGACGATCAGGCAGAGCCCGGCCAGCAACACGCCGATCAGATTTTCGCCCTTGAACATGACCGTCTCCCTTCGAGCAGTCCACCATCTTGGTCGAGCATACCCCGATTGCCGGTGGACCGGAGGAACAGAGAGCCGGTGGGAGGAGAGTGACTACCGCTCCAAATCGTAATGGAGTGTCAGCAGGGCGCCGGATTCGTCGTGCTTGTACTCGGCAGAACCGCGCAACCCGGACAGCTCGCCGGCGCCGGAACCCGGCACGACCGCTCCATACGGGGTGGCTTTGCCGGTGACGGCATCGAAGATCCCGCCATGCTGGAGGACGAACGTCCCGTCGAGCCCGTCGAGCGTACCCTCCACCCGCTCCATCGCCACATAGCCCGCGCTGCCAGATTCCGATTCGCAGGTCAGCAGCTCAGCCACGCTCGCACCGGTCAGTGCGCCGGTGAAGGTCTTTTTCACCACGGTGCGGACGATCCTGGGTCCGGGCACATCCTCGTCATTCGGGACGGGTTCCCACGAGATGATCGTGAATTCGGCGGTAGCGGTGGTTGGCATGGTTGCTCCGTGCGTGGCGAGATCGAGTCGCGAACGCCTGGGGAGTCGACTCCCCAGGCGTTCGACTGTGAAACAATGTGGCGACGCGATCGTGAGATCAGCCGGCCGGTGTGGCCTCGGCCTCGGGAGAAGCCACCGGGATAGCGCCCTGTTGCTGGAGCCGTCCCAGGTGGTCGGCCTCTGCCCAGGTCTCGGCCACCAGCCCGCAGTCGAGCCGCAGCACCGTGATTCCGGTAAATGTGGTCGTTTCCTGCGATGCGGGGAATCCCATGTAATCCTCTTCCTGGATCCCGAGCGAGATATAGCGGAAGATCACCGTATCGCCGGCAATCCAGACCTGATCGAGCGTGGCATGCGCGCCTGGGAAGGCCGCAAAGAAGGCATCGAGCGAAGCCGCCAGCTCGTCGGCTCCCTCGCTATCGACGCCGATTCCCCAATGGCGCAGGGTGTTCGGTGTGTGGAGGGCGACCAACGCGGCGGTGTCCTTAGCATTCCAGGCAGCAATGTAGGCGGTCGCGAGCGCGGTGCCTTCTTCCTCGGTCAACGCTGGGCACGGCGTGGCCGCATCCTGCGCTACGGTTCCTCGCACCAACAAGGGAGATGCGATGACCGCCAGCAAAAGGGCGAGGCCAAACACTCGGGACATGAACCGTGACACGGGCAGCTCCTTTCAGCTTTCGTCGTTGGCAGCACGCATACACGCCGCCAATCCAGTAATGGGTGTTCATTCATTCTATTGGAAAAGATCGCCGGTGTCTCCGGATCGACGGGCTCACACCGCGAAACGCGACGGGAACGAGAGCGAGGACATCATGAATCGGGTAGCCGTCGATCGGGTGGAGATCAGCCGGCGCCGCCTGCTCGGGACCGGCATCGGGGCGGCCATCGGTGGGCTGTTGCGTGGGGAGCGCGCGGTCCGCGCGCAACCAGTCGCCACACCCATGGCGGCGCACCCCGACTTCCGTGTGCGCTTCGTCCGGCACGCCGAATCGGAGATCAATGTGCTCCGGACGATCGACGTGCCCGGGCAGCCGTTGCCCCCCGATAGTGGTGTGACGTATCCCCTGACCCAGCTGGGCGTGGAACAGGCGATCGCCTTGGGAGACGCGCTGCGTGACGATCCAATTCTGGCAATCGTCTCCAGTCCCCGGCTGCGCTGCACCCAAACCGCCGACGCCATCGCCTTCGCCAAAGGAATGACCATCGAGCCCGCGCCCGGTCTGGTGGAAGTCGCCTTCGTCGATCCGGAAGCCAGCATGAGCACGATCGATTATGTCGCCGCGCTGCAAACCATGACGGGCTGGATGGTCGGCGACCGCGCGGCCCACACTCCCGGTGGCGAATCGCTCGATCAGGTGCTGGCGCGCGTTCTGCCGGTGGTGACGGAGACGATTGCCCAATACGCCGCCCAACCCGGCGATCTCCTTTTCGTCTCTCACAGCATCACGCTCTCGGCCGCGCTGCCCCACCTCTTCGAGAATCTCTCACCGGCCTGGACGCTGATGAACGTGCTTCCGAACGCGGGCATCGCCACCGGAGGCTCGGTCGAAGGACGGTTGCTCTGCACCGACTGGAATGGGAATCCGCCCGGATGACCGCCGCGCCGATCGCGCCATTCACAGTACAACTGGCGAAACAAGGCGCTTCGATGCACGAACCGAGGAGAAAACGATGAGCGATCGTGCCGGACAGCAATGGGACGGGATCGAGGAGAATCCGGCATTTCGGATCTGCTTCGTGCGGCATGCGGAATCGGAGATCAACATCATGCCGGAGCTGGAGATCCCCCGGCATGCGCTGCCGCCCGATAGCGGCGTGACCTATCCCCTGACGAGGAAGGGAATGCAGCAGGCGAGCGCGATTGCCCAGCGGCTGGCCGGCGAGCGCTTGATCGCCGTTTACAGCAGCACGCGCATGCGCTGCGTGCAGACCGCCACCGCCATCGCCTTGCCTCATGAGATCCCGGTGCGGCCTATGGACGATCTGGTGGAGATCGCCTTCGTCGATCCCGCCGCCAGCATGGGGATGATCGAGGAAGACGACGTACGGGCGGTGATGGGCCGGTGGCAAGCGGGCGATATCGATGCGGCCACACCCGGCGGTGGCGAGAGCCTGCGCGAAGTCTTCCAGCGTTTTCTGCCGGCGATGCGGGAGATCATCGCGAAGCACGCGGGTCAGGAAGGCACGCTCGTCATCGTGGCGCACGGCGGCGTGCTGGCCTCCGGGCTGACCCAGCTCTTCGCCAATATCACCCCCGAATTCGTCCTGGGGCACATGTTCGACAACACCGCAACCGCCACGGGAGCATTCGTGGACGGCGCGCTGGTCTGCACCGATTGGCATGGCGTGCCACCGGAGTAACCGATTCGTGACCGGAGCGACACGAGCGCAGATGACGCACGCGTCCAGATCGAATGCGGGTCAGCCGAGCGTAGATTCGCGCACGATAAGGTGGCCGGGAAGCATGACCGCCTGTCGCTCGTCCGCGGCGACGCCCTGGATGCGGTCGAGCAGAAGCTGGGTGGCGATGGCGCCGTAGTCGGTCGCCGGCTGAGCCATCACCGTCAGGAAGGGACAGAGCAGCGTGGCCAGCTCGATATCGTCGAAGCAGGCAACCGCCACATCGCCCGGCACCGAGCGTCCGGCCGCGCGCACGGCCAGCACCACCCCGACCGCGGCCAGGTTGTTCACCGCGAAGATGGCGGTTGGCGGCTCGCCCCGGTCGAGCAGCTCCTGGGTAGCGGCGCAGGCACCGGCGATGGTGGCGCCGCTGCCTTCGGCGACCAGCGCCGGATCGTACGGAATGCCATGCGTTTCGAGAGCTTTCCGATACCCCTGATGGCGATCTCGCGCGGTGGAGACGGTTTGCGGCTCGGTGATATGCCCGATACGACGGTGCCCGGCGGCGATCAAGTGCTCCACCAACAGGCGCGCGCCGCCCACGCTGTCGCCCTGGACGATATCGGCGGACACATTCGGGATCGAGCGGTCGAGCAGCACATGCGGAATCGGGCGCGCAGCCAACCGCTCGATGGCGGCGATGGAACGGTCGTCGACCGGCGCGAGGATGACACCCTCCATCTGCCGGGCGATGAGATCGTCGATATAGGCGGCTTCGAGCTCCAGATCGCTATTGGTATTGCAGAGAATGACGCGATAGCCGGCCGCGCGGGCCACCGGCTCCGCGCCACGCAGCACGAGCGTGAAAAAAGGATCGCCCAGATCTGGGACCACCAGCCCGATGCTGCCGCTGCGATGCCGGGTCAGCCCGCGGGCAAACGCATTGGGAACGTAATGTAGCTCGGCGATGGCCGTTTCGACCGCAGCGCGAGTCTCCGGCGTCACCTGCGGGCTGCCGTTGACGACCCGGGAAACGGTCATCGCGGAAACCCCGGCGCGCTGGGCAACATCGCGGATCGTTACGGCCATATGGTCCTCGC
Organism: Thermomicrobiales bacterium; assembly: GCA_035708745.1. Lineage (GTDB taxonomy): Bacteria > Chloroflexota > Chloroflexia > Thermomicrobiales > UBA6265 > JAMLHN01. The sequence continues at coordinate 37,478 of DASTFJ010000283.1, forward strand.
GTGGCTGCCTGGGGCAGCGAGAGGCGAAGAGACACGTTGGCAACGGGTGGCTCGGGGCATAGATTTCAATGGCGAATCATTGGTTCGGCCGCACTGGTAAAGGAAGCCGATTCGAACCCTGCGGTCGCATGATACGGCGTTCCGGCATGACCGCCGCGGCGGTCATGTGTCCGGGCCCCCTGGCACGTGTGGTTGCTCGATGTGCGATTGCAGTCCTCCGTGCCCGCTTCACCCCTGACGCCGTCACGTCCGCAGGAATTGGCAGACCCGGAACTGAGACGGCGCCGCACCCGCTGGCTGGACGAGGGGAAGAACGACGCCGGCTGAGATAAGCAGACACGGAGGACTGCAATCGCACGATTCACTGGAGACGACCGATCCGAAGAACTCCTTACGTACAGACCCGCAGGCCGCCCGAGATGAAGTTGCAGGCGCCGGAACAGCAATCGACGTCAGCGGCGCAGAGCATGTTCTCGTCCAGGCAACAATCGCCCGCCACACAGAGGCTGGGCAGCAGGAGATCGTCGGCGGTCGGCATCCATGGGCATTCGTGACCGCAGGAGCCGCAGTGTGCCGGATCGGTGTCCAGGTCCGCACAGACATCACCGCAGGCCTCCATTCCGGCCTCGCAGAGAATCAAGGCTTGGCACTCGCAGGTTTCAGGATTCAGGGTTTCGCCGGGCTCGCAATCGACCCCCGCGCAGACCGGACCGCATTCGCAGGAAACCGGATCGATGACATCGTCTCCATCGCACGCGGCAACGCAGCCCTCCCCGCATTCCACGGTTCCGTCCGGACACGAGCAGATGCCGGCGTCGGCATCGACACACGCCGCATCTGCTGCGCAACACGCGCCGCCGCAGGTGACCAGAGGCGCTGCGCATTCACATTCGCAGGTGCTCGGGTTGGGAGTCTGCGGAGCGAAACAGGAGACGGCGGCACACGGGTTGGGGGTCTCGGTTGGAGTCGTGCCCGGCGGACTGAGGGTTCCGCCATCGGAAACCGTGGTCCAGGTCCCCATATTGCCCATTTCCGGACCGCCGAAGCTGCCCGCGGCTGCCCCCTGGCAGATCGAAAAGTCGTTCTCGGCCGTCCCGGTGAGGGTCAGCAGTAAGTCATTACCGAGGTCGATGCGCAGATCGAGCGCGCGGCCGTCCGCCTGCCCGACCAGCGGGAAGCTTTGGCCGTCGATGGTCTGGAAGGTTCCGCTGTCGATCGCCCCGGTTTCGTCGATATCGAGCGAGAGGGTTCCCTCGTATTCGGTGTCGAGGTATGGACCCAGGTAGACCCTGGCGTAGATGGGGAGCGAGCAGGTCTGGACGGTTCCCTGCGCGCGCAAACTATGCACCCCCAGAACGGCGCCCAGGCCACCGAGCACGCCTCCCGCGCCGACCTGGCGAACGGCCCTGCGGCGGGACGTGCGCGTCGCGAGCGAGCGGGTAAACCCGTCGAATCGGTTCTGGTCCATGGTTCGATCTTCCCGTCAGTCGTGTTGCGGCAGGATCGCCAGGATCCCGGATCGATGGAGATGTTGCTAGGGTACCGGAAGATGTTAGCGGTAACAAGGCTGTCCGTACGCCTTCTTTCGCCGGCGTTTTGCCGGAAAGCTGTCGAGCTCCCAAGTGGCTGCCGAGCGCCGATCGCGCAACGCGGAGGCCATGCGCTCTTCGTCCCAGCGAGACGTCCAGTGGCGGGCGCCGCGGCGCTCGCCCGGCGTGGTTCACCCAGCTTCTCGGCGAACCCACCAATCGAGCCAACACTCGATGGACAAAAAAACAGCCCGCTCCGAAACCGGAGCGGGCTGTTGGCTGTGAATCGACTAGTCGTCGCCGGAGGTGCTGGTGGCGGCGAAGAGCGGAGCGGCCGCCGGCATCGCCGGAACCTTGCCCTCGATGGTGACATGCGGCAGCCAGCCGAGCCATTTCGGGAAGTACCAGTTGCGGTCGCCCAGCAGCACCATGCTGGCCGGGACCAGGATGGAGCGGACGATGGTGGCGTCGATCAGGATGGCAACTGCCAACCCGAATCCCACCTGTTGCAGCATCACCAGGCGTCCCGCGGCGAACCCGGCGAAGACGACCACCATGATCAAGGCGGCGCCGGTGATCAACTTCGCGGTCGATTGCAGACCGAAGGCGACCGCCTCCTTGTTGTCTCCGGTGAGATCGTAGTGCTCCCGGATGCGGCTGAGCAGGAAGACGTGATAGTCCATGCTCAGCCCAAAGAGGATGCTGAACAGGAAGAGCGGCAGCCAGCTTTCGATCATCGGCACGGTCTGGAAGCCAAAGAGGTCCGCGCCGTAGCCCTTCTGGAAGACCAGCACGATCAACCCATAGGCGGCGCCCACGCTGAGCAGGTTCATGATCAGCGCCTTCACCGGCACCACGATCGAACGAAACGCGATGGTCAGCAGCACGAAGCTGAGCGCCAGCACGAAGGCGATGACGATCGGCAGATAGTCCTCACTCAGTGTGTTGCCGTCGTGCGTGATGGCAATTTGGCCGGCGACCATCACGTCGGCCGGAGCCGATGCGAATGCGGTGGGCACGATCTGCTCGCGCAGGTCTTCGATGGTCTGGTAGGCAGCCGGATTGTCCGGCTCCAGAGTCAAGGGCACCGAAACCAGGGCCAAATCGCCCGCTTCGTTGTGCTGCACCGAGGCTGGTCCGAAGCGGTTATCCGCTGCGAGCGACGCGGTCAACGCGTCGATGGAATCCTGCACCCGCGGGTCGGCCACCGAGCCGTCCACCACGATCTCGATCGGGGCAATCATGCCCGCGGGGAAATCACGCTCGAGCAGTGAGTACGCCGCATAGGCATCGGTCGATTTCGGCAAGGTGGAGACGCCCGAGGAGCCACGGTTCATGTCGACCACCGGCAGGGCAAAGGCGAGCAGCAGACCGACCGCCAGCACCAGCGCCACGACCGGACGCGCCATGACGCGCTTGGTCACCCGGCCCCAGAAACCTTTGTAGGTGATGACGTGCGGATCGACGGACGCCGTCGAGCTCTTCTTGCGGCGCAGGGTCGGCCAGTTGATTTTGTCGCCAGCGACCGAGAGGAAGGCCGGCAGCAGGGTCAGGCTGGCGGCCACCGCCACGACCACCACCAGCACCGCGCCGATACCGAGGCTACGGAAGGTCAGCTCCGGCACCAGGAACATGCCGGAAAGGGCAAGCACCACGGTGCCGCCGGAAAAGAGCACGGCCTTATTGGCGGTGCCGCCGGTGATGGCGATGGCGTCGAGCTTTTCGATGCCCTTGGCGCGCTCCTCGCGGTAGCGGGAGATGATGAAGAGGGCGTAGTCGATACCGACCGCCAGGCCGATCATAAAGATGATGTTGACCACAAAGAAGGAGAGATCGGTGACCCGCCCGGCCAGGGCCGCCAAGCCCATCGCGATGAAGATGGAGACGAAGCCGACGATGATCGGCAGTCCGGCGGCAACCAGGGCGCCCAGCAGCACGATCAGAATGAGAATGGCGACCGGAATCCCGATCATCTCGCCCTTGGCCAGGTCCTCTTCGGCGATCGTGCCGAACTCGTCGCTCAGGGTCGCGTCGCCCACGGCCAGGATCTGGTAGTCGTCTTTCTGCGCACTGGCGAGGGCGGCTTCATAGTCCGGCACACGTTCGATGGCTTCGTCGAGGGTGCCGTTCATGACCACCGAGATAATGGTGGAATGGCGGTCGGCCGACACCAGCGCGGCGTTGCCGGTCGTGTAAAACGAGGCGATCGAGCTGGTCAGCTCAGGAGTGGCCTTCAGCTTCGCGACCAGACCGTCGACGGTTGCCTTGAACGCCGGGTCGTCGACCGTCGCGCTTTCTGAGCGCACGATGATGGTTTCGGAAATGGGTTGCGGACCGCGCAGGCGTTGCTCGAGCAGGTCGGCGCCTTGCTGCGATTCCGGGTTATCGAGCTGGCGGCTCTCGGTGGTGAGGGCGTCGTTCAGCGTCGAAGCCGAAATACCGGCCAGAACGAGAACGAGCAACCAGAGACCGATGGTGCGCCAGGGGCGCCGGGCGCTCAGGCGCGCCAGCGCTTCGGTCGAAAATGAGCGATTGTTTTTCACGTATTGAATCCTTCCAATTCGTCTTAGGTCGGGTGCTGGCCGTATCACATCCGTCCGGCGCCCGTGGTTCCATTAGCTGGTAGCGTTCCTACCTGAATACCCTCTGCTGGTCGTTTTCCGTTTGGCTGCCTCCTCGCGCTTCGAACCCTGTCGAGAGGTCGTCTCCCTCTGCTCTGAACCTATCTTGCCAGCGTATGGGCACGGTAACATCGGCAAAATCACTTAGTTTTCGGGTGCTGCCTACGCAATGCTGTGTAGCCGAAACGGTCGTTTCCTTACGTACCGCCTACGTAGGGTCCCACTCCCGTTCACAGCAAAATAACGGTTCCATCGAGGGTGTGCATCGGCCGTGTTTATGGGTGTCGGGGGTGACTGCACGTGGGTGTCCTGGTCGAAGGCGGAGAGTGATCGAATGCAGTCCGCTTCTGGCAAAGGGCGTATCTTTGGCGGGCTATGAAGCGATTCGGGACGCGCCGCCGCGTCGATGCGAAAGGAAATGCATGCCCTCCGCTTCCAATCGAACCGTCCGGCAAGAGGTCACCATTCCTGCGGGCCAACCGATCATCGAAGCCCGCGGCCTGGTCAAGCGCTATGGGTCGCTGACCGCGGTCGACGCGATCGATCTGACGGTTTACTCCGGCGAGATCTTCGGCATCCTTGGACCGAACGGCGCGGGCAAGACCACCACGCTGGAGATGATCGAGGGATTGCGCCCGCCGGACGCCGGAACGATCACGGTCGCGGGGTATGACACCCGCACCCAGACCGAGGATGTCCGCCGCGCGATCGGCGTGCAGCTGCAAACCACCGCGCTGTTCGACTATCTGACCGCATCCGAGCTGATCCAGCTTTTTGCCAGTCTCTACGGGGTCGATGCCTCGCCCGACCGGGTCGATCATCTGCTGGGAATGGTCGGATTGCGGGAAAAGCGCGACGCGGCCGCCAATCAGCTCTCCGGCGGTCAGCAGCAGCGGCTCTCGATCGCGCTCGGGCTGGTCAACGATCCGGTCGTGGTCTTTCTCGACGAGCCGACCACCGGGCTCGATCCCGGCGCGCGCCGCGAGCTCTGGCAAACGGTGCGCGATGTGCGCGATCACGGCTCGACCGTGGTGCTGACCACGCATTACATGGAAGAAGCCGAGATTTTGTGCGACCGCATCGCGGTGATGGACCACGGCCATATCATCGCGCTCGATACGCCGGTTGGGTTGATCGAATCGATCGATGTCGAGGCGACTATCTCCGCCCGCACGCGAAATGGGTCGCTGACCCTCTCGCAGCTGCGCGAGATTCCGGGGTCGAAAGACGTGAGCATCAACGGCGATCAGCTCGAGCTGCGCAGCGACAATCCGCAGGCAACCCTGATCGGGCTGCTGGAGGTGGCACGGACCGCCAATGTCGAGCTGACCGAGCTGCGCAGCAACCAGGCGTCGCTGGAAGATGTCTTCCTGACGCTGACCGGGCGCAGCTTCGAACCCGCCACCGAAACGACCGAGGACGAGGATGGAACCAGCAAACGCCGCTTCTGGCAACGACGAAAGGCGGCGTAAATGACCGGTTTCCTGGCAATGGTCAAGGGATTTCTGAAGATGACGGTGCGCAATCGCACCGCGCTCTTCTGGAATCTCATCTTTCCGGTGATCTTCATTCTGGTCTTCGGCACCGTCTTCAACGAGAGCGATTTCAGCGCGAATGTTGGCATCGCCGGGGCCCCGTCGGATTTTCATTCCGAGGTCGTGCAGGCGATGGATAGCTCGGATATCTTCGATGTCTCCACCGACGAGACGGTCGATCAGCAACTCGACAAGCTCAAGGATGGCAACCGCGACGCCGTGATCGTTTTCGGTGATGCCCCGGCGGATGGCGGATTCCCGACTGTGCAGCTCTACTACGACGAGGCCGCCGGACCGAATTCGCAGATTTCGATCAGTGCGATCCAGCAAACGCTGAATCAGGTTGCCCAGGGTCCGAGCCCGGTCACGGTCGAAGCCCAACCGGTGCAGACCTTGAACATCTCGTATATGGACTTTTTGCTGCCCGGCATTCTGGCGATGTCGATCATGAACTCGGGCGTCATCGGTCTTTCCACCTCGTTCGTCACCTATCGCGAGCGCGGGATTCTGCGGCGGATAAAGATCACGCCCTTCCCGCTGAGCAGCTTCATCACCTCCAGGGTGATCTCGCAGCTGATCATCGCGGTGCCGCAGGCGTTGATTCTCTATCTCATCTCGAATGTCTTTTTCGGGGTGAATATCCAGGGCAGCATTCTGCTGGTGGTCCTCTCGATCTTCATCGGATCGCTGGCGTTTCTGGCGATGGGATTCGCGGTCTCCAGCATCGCGCCCAATGTGGAAACTGCCGCCAGCTATTCGAATCTGATCACCTTCCCGATGTTGTTCCTCTCCGGCGTGTTCTTCGATATCGATTCGGCGCCCGGCTGGCTCGAACCGATCACGAAAGTCCTTCCCCTGCGCTATCTGGTCGATGCGCTGCGCGAGGTCATGACCCGCGGCAAAGGGCTGGATGCGATCTGGATGGACTGGGTGATCCTCGGCGTCACTGCCCTGATCTCGGTCGCCATTGCGGTGCGGTTCTTCCGCTGGGACTCGAAAGCGGTTTAGTCCGAACTTCCTCGGGACCGTAGTTGCAGCCCTCTTTGGCTGCCGTCGGGGCCTGGAGAGCAGCCACGGAGGGCTGCAACTACGCGGCGAGGGGAATATCTGCCGGCGCCTGCACGGATGTGTAAGAATCACCACGCACGTGTGCATAAGAGAACAGCGTCACAGATCGGCGCGGAGGCAGTCTAACGGTCAGTGGACTGCGTGAATCCGCCCGTACCTGTGGAGCATTCCGGTGAGCACGCTGCAGGCGCAGCCGATGGCAACCAATCGCTTGCAAATCGCCGAGTCGACCGATCGCCAGCTCGTCGAGCAGGCGCTGGCGGAGCCCGCGGCATTTCTCGCGATCTTTCAACGATACCGGGATCCGGTGTACCGCTATTGCCACCGCTGTCTCGGCAGCCGTGAAGCCGCCGAGGATGCCGCGCAGACGACCTTCATGCGGGCATTTGCGTACCTGAAATCCTGCAAGAACCCGGATCGACTCCACGCCTGGCTTTTCACCATCGCGCACAACGTCATCGTCGATGCCTACCGGTCATCCAGACCATCCAGCCCGATCGATTGGGCCGATCAGATCGCGGACAGCGCATCCTCGCCGGAAGACTTGGCAATCGCCGCGACCGAGCTCTTGCAGATCACCAGGCTGCTCGACAAGCTGCCCGATCTGCAACGCGAGGTCGTCGAGCTACGGCTGCAAGGGCTGACAGACAAGGAGATCGCCGGCATTCTGGGCAAGAGTCACCAGGCGATCAGGGCCGCGCAATACCGGGCGCTGATTCACCTCCGGTCGCTGGCGGGTATCGAATCCAATAAGGAATCAAGCCATGTGGAGAGATAGCTCGACCTCGGAATCGAATCGGGTTGCGCTCTACTGGAACCAGATGGTGACCGGTGAATCGAGCAACCTAGGTGAGATCGTGGAACCGGATATCGACCCAACGTTGATACAGACCATCGCCTGGCTGGAGCGAATTGACGATGCGCAGCCGGCAAGCGCGGCATTTTCCCGGCGATTCGAAACCGAGTTCCTGCACGTCATAGGAGCAGCTTCGGAGCAACCGGCGCCGAAAAGCACCAGGGGCGCGGCAGGACGCGAACGGGTCCAGGGTGTTGAAGCACAGCGCGAGCCGGTGGGGTTTGCGGCCGCGCATGTCCAGCGTCGCCGGTTGTTCGTCTCGATCGCCGCCGGACTATTGCTCTTCCTCGCCCTTGGAATCGCCTATTACGCCCGTGGCCATTTCAGTGAATCACGGGACTCCACCGTCATCCTGGCGCCCTCGTCGGTTCTCGATGTGCCGATGGATCGCGGGGATGCGGCCCGGAGCGGGGTCATGCCGGGTCCCAGCGTTGCAAACGGCCTGGAATCGATCTGGCATTTCGAGGCGGGTCGCAGTGGCATCAGCGCCCCGGCTGTTGTCGGCGAAACGGTCTTCATTACCAGTGGAGTGGAGATTGGCAGCGGCCCCGTCGATCAGGGGTCGATCATTGCTATCGACGCATTGACCGGATCCGAACGCTGGCGCTTCCCAGCCGAGTATGTGACGGGGAGCACGCCGGCCGTTGCCGGCGGGACCGTCTACGCGAGTGATATGGACGGGA
>DASTFJ010000284.1:0-10634 GCA_035708745.1 Thermomicrobiales bacterium
CCCTCGGCATCGGAGCAAACCACCGGCAGCTTCATCGCCTGAGCTTCGAGCGCGGAGATGCCGAATCCCTCGCTCAGGCTGGGCATCACGAACACATCGGCTTTGCGCATCTCGGAGCGAACCTCGTTGCGCGGTTTCGATCCGAGCAGATTCACGCGCTCCAGCACCCCGAGATCGAAGGCGGCGAAGCGAATGGCGCGGTCCTGCACCCCGGAACCGATGATATTCAGCTCGGCTTCGATCCCTTGCTCTACCAGCTTGGCCAGCGCCTCGACCGAGTATTCATGACCCTTCTTCCAGACCAGCCGGCCGACGCTGAGCATGCGGAACGGCCGATCGGCGGTACCGGCGATCATCCCGTGCGCGCGGCCGCCCGGATCGAAATACTCGACATCGATCCCGCCGACGATGACCGTGTGCGGTTTGTCGGCCGGGCAGCCGCGTTGCAGGCAACGTTGCCAGATGCCCTCACTGCGGCAATGGATCACATCGGCGAATTTCCAGACCTCGCTGTAATAGCCCGGGATTTCCAGCCCGTGGTAGCAGATGTCGAACCCACGGAAGCTGACGACCGTGCGCACCCCCTGCACCCGGCAGGTGAGCAGGTGCGGCACGCTGGAATGCCCGAATTCGAAATGGACCAGATCGGGCTTGAGCCGGGAGAGGAGTCCTTCGAAATCGCGGGTGATATGCACCCGCTCGACCAGTTCCGCCGAGCTCGAGATTTCGGGATAGGCGTCCCAATCGGCCGAATCGCCATTGACCGAGAGCACATGCACATCCCAACCGCGGATCAGCAGATGCAGGAACTTGTCCACGATGAACGTCTGCGAGATCGAGGGGAAGTTGTTGTCGACGATCAGAATCTTGCCGGCCGAGCGCTGCCCTGAGTCGACACCCAGCTCGGCCAGATAGTCCGCCACCTCATCGACCGTTTCGGTGGCAGGCGCGGCGGTCGCGATCGCTTCGACGCGGTTCGAAGGCGCCGGCGCCAGCACCAGCTCGCCGTTGCGGTTGATACGGGCCGGGAGCTCGCCCCGCGCCATCCAGATGGCGGCAGTCATGACCGCATAGAGATAGCGCACCGCGCCCATTCCATTCACCGGGCGGCTCAGCAAACCGGCGATGCGGTCGAAGTCGAGCACTTCATAGGCGGGGTTGGACGGATCGAGCAGGAACTGGTCGAAGAGCGCGTGGTTCTCGTTGAATTTGGCGACGCGCCAGTCGGTCGCCTCGTCTTCGGAGAGGATCGCCTCGATCGAGGCATAGTCGTCCGCATTCGGCAGATGGTTATAGGCATGCTCGCGCCACGGATCCTTGAAGAACGGAATGCGGACCATGTCCTCATGCAGGTTCTGCATGATCTCGAAATGGAAGCGATGGCTGACGCGCAGCTCGGGTGGCAGCTGCTGCACGACCCGCACCGCCGTAGGGGTATAGAAGGGGAAACTCCAGAGCTTGCCGTTCGCTTCGGTGCCGGCCCCGTACTGCCAGCGGGCGATGAACTCGGGGAACATATGCGAGCTGATGCGGCTGAGCGATTCACCCCGGCCGAGCAGATCGACCATCCACGAATTGATCTTCTCGATAAAAACCTCGCGCTGATCCTTGCGCAGCAGATTCATCCGGTCGAAGTTCTGCCCGGCGATGAGCGCGTCCCACGCCTCGGAGCGGGTGAGCGCGAACCGGGTCGCCCAGGCGGCCGGACCCATGCGGAAGAACTCGCTCATATTGCCGGAGAGGGTGAGCGTATCGCCGATGTCGACGGCGCCCTTCATATCCCAGGCGGAGCGAACCCCCGACATCTGGAAGACGTGGGTGAGAATCGTGCGATCGAGCTCTTCGACCTCGCGATTGCTGCGGTCGTCGAAGGTCCAATTCAACCCGAACCGCCGCGCCACCATTTCGGAGACCTCGGTCTCCCCCGAGCCAGGCAGCCCAAATGTCATGAACTCGAACTGATCGGCCGCACCCTCCAGCAGCGCGAGTGTGACCAGCAGGCGCGAATCCTTGCCACCGCTGAGGCGGATCTGCCGCATGCTGGCGGGCAGCTCGATCAGTGCTCGCATCTCCTTGCGCAGATCGGCTTCCAGCATCGGCCGCAGCTCTTCGATCGTGTGCGGAATCTCGTCCTGATTCGGGAATTCCCAATACCAGCGGTCCGCTTCCACCACGCGGGAGCCATTCATCGGATCGAGCAGCACATGCCCCTGCGCCGGGATGGCCTTGACATCGACGAAGCCGGTGTCGAGCGTGCGGGTTTGGGTAGTGGCCGGCAGCCAGCCGACTCCGAACACATCGCGTCCCGGCAGCACACCCGGCGGCGTCACCGCGCGCGCGGCCAGACTGGCGCGGGTCGAGACGATCAGGGCATCCGAGGTTTCGGCCAGATAGAGAATACCGAGCGAAAACCGGTCGCTGACCACATAGCCCTTCCCATCGGCGGGCAACTGGGCGGCGGTATAGATGCCGTAGAGATCCTCGGACGATTCCGGGATATCGGCGTGGGCGAAAAACTCGGCTAGCTGTGTGGCCCAGGGCGCGCTGTCCCACTCCCAGCCGGAATAGCGCGGCCAGACGTGCCCGGAGAAGGCGGTCAGCCCCTCCTCGTCCACATGCCAGTGCGAGCCGATGCCATGCAGATCGGTGAACGCCTGCCAGCCGAAGTAGTGCACCGTTCCGCTGGCATTCGACCAGCTGCGGTACTCCTCCGGCACGAAATGGAGCTCGGCGGGATCGGGATCATCGATGCGCGCCAGCAGAAGCGGATCGACCGGCTGGTCGGTCTTGCTGGCAATGACGACAAAGGAATGCATACTGGCTGATCCTACGCTGCAACCGGCGATCTGACGACGATCTCCCTACCGCGGGAAGTATGCACATTTGCCTGGCGGTCACGCTTCCAATTGACAGACCGACGGGTGGACTGGTATCTATCGAACTGCATTACTCATGTACGACAAATCTCGGGAGCAGGACGACGGCGTCTTGCAGTTGCCACTTCGCAGACGACGGGGTCGAGATGATCGAGCCAGCGCCGGTGCTCCTGCAAATGACCGGGATCAGCAAGCAGTTTCCCGGAGTACAGGCACTGCAAAACGTCGATCTCTACGTCCGGCCGGGCGAATGCCTGGCGCTGGTGGGGGAGAACGGCGCGGGCAAGAGCACGTTGATGAAGATTCTCTCCGGAGTCTACGCGCCGGACGAGGGAACGGTTGCCATCGACGGGCAGATCGTCGTTCCTCGCAACCCTCATCACGCCCAACAGCTCGGCGTGTCGATCATCTATCAGGAATTCAATCTCTTCCCCAACATGCCGATCGAGGAGAACATCTTCATCGGTCGCGAGCCAAATCGCACCGGTTTCGTCGACCGTGGGCAGCTCCGCCAGTCGGCTCGGGAGTATCTGCAACAGGTCGGAGTCGATCTCGATCCGCGCGCGATGGTGCGGTATCTCAGCGTGGCCCAACAGCAGATGGTGGAGATCGCCAAGGCGCTGTCGTACAACGCGCGCATCGTCATCATGGACGAGCCGACCTCGGCTCTGACCGATACCGAGGTGCGGGCGCTCTTTGCCATCATCCGGAGTCTCAAAGAACGCGGGTTGGGCATCGTTTTCGTCTCCCACCGCTTGGAAGAGATCTTCGAGATTTGCGACCGCATCACGGTCCTGCGGGACGGCCGCAACGCCGGTGAGCTGGACACGGCCACCGCGACCCCCGATCAGGTGGTGCGGATGATGGTGGGCCGTGAGATTACCGACCTCTATCGAAAAGAGGAATCGACCGCTGGTGAGCGGGTGGTGCTGGAGGTGCGGGGGCTGAGCCGCCGCGGCACCCAGCAAGACGATGCCCGCGTGGTGCTCGATGGCATCGATCTGGAAGTGCGAGCCGGGGAGATCGTCGGGCTGGCGGGGTTGGTCGGGTCGGGCCGTACCGAGGTGGCGCGCGCCATCTTCGGGGCCGACCCCTTCGACAGTGGCGAAATTCTGCTCGACGGCCAGCGGGTGTTCATCAAATCCCCTTCCCAGGCAATCAAGCACGGGATCGCATTGGCGCCGGAAGACCGCAAGCTTCAGGCGCTGGTGCTCGCGCTTGCCATCCGGGAGAACGTCAGCCTGCCCAACCTGGGTCGCCTGAGCAAATTCGGCTTCGTGCGGCGGCGAGAAGAGCGCAATCTCGCGCAGCGCTATATCGATGCGCTCTCGGTGCGCACCCCGAGCATGGAGCAAAAAGTCATCAATCTCAGTGGTGGCAACCAACAGAAAGTCGTGCTGGCCAAATGGCTGGCGCTCGATCCCAAAGTGCTGATCGTCGACGAGCCGACCCGCGGTATCGACATCGGCGCCAAGGCCGAGGTGCACGCGCTGATGAGCCAGCTGGCGGAGTCGGGCGTGGCGATCCTGATGATCTCATCCGAGCTTCCGGAAGTGCTCCGCATGAGCGACCGCATCTATGTGATGCGGGAAGGCCGGATCGCCGGGGTGATCGACCGGGACCATGCGACAGAAGAACGGGTTATGGAGCTGGCGACCGGTGTGAAATCGAGCGCGCGGGCAGCCTAGCCAGCGCGGGAAGGACGGGGAAGCAGTCGATGTCGACCAACGCGGCGCTTGCGGAAGCGCCTCACCGGAGAGAGATCTCTCCGATCGATCTGCTGGGGCGGTTCGCCCCGCTGATCTTCCTGCTTGGACTCGTCGCCGTGCTCTCCTATCTGGAGCCGGGTTTCCGCACCGAGCGCAACATCATGAATGTGCTGCGGCAGGTGTCGATCATCGGTATCCTGGCCGTCGGAATGACCTTCGTGATCCTGACCGCGGGCATCGATCTGTCGGTCGGGTCGATGGTGGCCTTCACCGGTATCGTCTGCGCGGCGACGGCCAAAGGCTCGCGCTCGCTCCTGACGGGCGGCACCACCGACCCGGGTGGGAGCCGCGTCTTGCTCGCGGCGCTGGCCGCTATCGGTCTCGGATTGTTGCTGGGGTTCTTCCAGGGCTTCTTGATCGGCAAGCTGGAGATACCGGCCTTCGTCGTCACCCTGGGTGGTCTCGGCGCCTGGCGGGGAGCCACCCTCGTTTTTTCCAGCGGCCAGCCAATCAGCGGCTTTTCCAAGGATTTCAAGTTCTGGGGTCAGGGGTTCGTCGGTCGGGTGCCGGTGCCGGTGGTCGTCTTCCTGCTCTTCGTGCTGGTGGCATTCGTCATTCTGAAATACACACAATACGGGCGCTGGATCTACGCGCTCGGCGGTAACCAGGAGGCGGCCCGGCTCTCCGGTCTGAACACGGTTGCGCTGACGATCTCCGTCTATGCCATCGCCGGGTTTTGCGCCGGGGTGGGCGGATTCCTGCTCACCTCCCGGCTCAATTCCGCCGAACAGGTGGCTGGGCAGAACTACGAGCTGCAAGCGATTGCCGCGGTGGTGATCGGCGGCACCAGTCTCTTCGGTGGGGTCGGCGGCGTGATCGGCACGCTCATCGGCACGCTGCTGATCGGCGTGCTGAATAATGGGCTCGTCATTCTCAATGTCTCACCGTATTGGCAACCGATCGTGGTCGCCATCATTCTGGTTGCCAGTGTCTTTTTCGATCAGCTAGCCAAGAAGCGCCGCCGGTAGAACGAGGGTCGAGAGTCTAGTGTCCAGAGCGATTCACTGGACTCTTGACTCTGGACCAGAAGGAGGACATTGCAGCGGATTCGCTGCCCCAACGAATTTGGCTCCAGCGTGCTGCGGGAGTGCCGCCACGATGCGCGGCGACCAGTCCGTTTCCCCGCAAACGGGGACGAATGACAAAGGAGTTGTTTCGAGATGTTGGAAAAACCGATGAACCGGAGAACGTTGATCAAAGGCGCGGCCGCGGCGGGTGTAATGGCCGGCGCGGCGGGAATGGCCCTGCCGGCGGTACGCCCGGCCGGTGCACAGGACACATTGAAAATTGCCTTCTCGGTGCCGGGGTTGAACTTCCCGTTCTTCGTGCACATGATGAATCTGGCCGAGCAGCATGCCAAGGACCTTGGCGGCATCGAGTTCATTCCGCTCGATGGTCAGCAGAATGGCGCGCCGAGCTCGACCAAGCAAACCGCCGACCTGGAAGCCGCAACCGCGCAGGGAATCGATGGACTGGTGATCAGCCCGAACGATGTCGCCGCGCTGGCGCCGGCGATTCAGGCCGTGATCGACGCCGAGATTCCGGTAGTCACCGTCGATCGCAATGTGACCGATGTCGAAACGCTGGCGCATGTTGGGGCCGACAATGTCGAGGGCGGTCGCCTGCAAGGGCGCTATCTCATCGAGATCCTGCCGGATGGCGGGGATATCTATGAGCTGCAGGGGCAGCCCGGCGCGACGCCGGCCATCGACCGGCACAGCGGGCTCGATGAGGTGCTGAGCGGCCAGGACAAGATCAATGTGGCCGTCAGCCAGACCGCCGAGTTCGCGCGGGACAAGGCCGTTTCGGTCTTCGAGTCGGCGCTGGCGGGGAACCCGGAGCCGGTGGCGGTCGTCTGCGCTAACGATGACATGGCCTTCGGTGTGTCCGAGGTCGCGCAGGCGCAAGGGCTTTCGATTCCCATTATTGGGTTCGACGCGCTGCCCGAGGCGTTGATTGCCATCAACGACGGCACGATGGCCGCAACGGTTGAGCAATTCCCGGGCGGGCAGTCGACCCAGGCGATCGACATTCTGGTCGACTTCCTGCGCAACGGCACCACGCCGACCGAGCACGACACCTACCTGACGCCGATTCTCATCACCAAGGACAACCTGGCCGCGGCCGAGCGCGCGGCCGAGGCTGGCGTCGGCGGAGCCGCAACCCCGACGGCCTGACGCATTGTCGATTCTGAATGCCCCGGTTCCAGTCGGAACCGGGGCATTGCATTCGGTACTCTTTTGTTGTCGCGTGGCGTGGATAACGTGTGTATCGCTGCCGTCCCCGTAGCGGTGGAGGCTTCGCTGTGCTACGTTGAACGTGAGCAATCGAAATCCAGGCGGCGATCCCGAGCGAATTTCGTAGCGACGCGCACGCTCATCGACTTCTATTCGATCCCGATGATAGCGAATCTGTCCTTCGTCCCGGGAGATGGAGTGCCGGCGCTCGCGACTATCACTCTAACAATTCAAATCGCACGGTTACCCCCATCCTTGTCTTGCGTTCGAACGGCAGCCGGGCCATGTATTGCATTCAGTGCGGAATTCCCCTACCCGATAATGCGCGCTTTTGTCGTTCGTGCGGCGCCGCTCAAAGCGACCCAATCGAGGGGCACCCTCACCAATCACCTCAGCCACCGGACCAGCCGATTACCGCACAAACCAGGACTGATTTCAGGCCGCCGGCAGAGAGTTACCTGACTACGCTGCAAGTCGCCAGGCTTTGCAACGTCGAGGAACCGGTCGTTATTGGTGCAATTCGTCGCCATCGCCTGCGGGGACGCGCGGTTGGTGACTCCTGGGGAGTTACGCCCGCAGACGCGCACGCGTTCTGTGCTGAGACGTCGGCTGCCACCAAGACGGGATGTCTCGGGAAACTCGGTCGTTACGGCAAGCTGCTCACGCTAGGAGTGATTAGCGTAATCAATCTCCTGGCGTCGATCTCGGCGCTTCTCACTGCGATTCGAACCGATCAGTTCCGCCTTGTCGGTCTGACTCTTGGGATTGTCAATGCGCTGCTTTTCGCCTATTTCGCCATTCATATTGCCTCGGCGCGGCGCACCGACGCCGCCTCCCGGCAACGCGGCTCTCGTACCGGATGGGAGCGTGGCTCCAATCGGTCGGAATTGGGCCGGCTCCCGCTGGTAGCAGCTGCCTTCGCGGTCTGCACCTTCGGCGGGGTTTGGCTGACCAGTGGGGAAACCAGCAAATCGCCAAACCTGACCGCCGCGAGTTCATTAGTGCCGCGTGGAGACGAGATTCGGCTCGGGGGTAACGACTTTCCACCCAGAGCGACCATTCGGCTTGCGATGATCTCCATCGAGTCTTCCGGCGCTTTGGAGCTTCCCGACCCGGTCACAAATTCGGAAGGCAATTTTATCGCAATGATTTCGACCGGTGAGCTTGATCCTGGCCGCTACCGCATCACGGCGTCGGTCGAAGGATCGACGCGGACCGTGATCGTCGAGGTCACCGAGCGGGCGACTCATTCGCCCACTGCTCTACCGACACGCGCTCCTGCCTGGACAGTAACGCCAGTGGAGGCAATCGACACCCCACCGCCTGCCGACACTCCAATGCCAACGCAAACCTCCTCGGCGACAGCGACGGCAACGGCGACAGTAACGGCGAGCGCGAGTGCAACCGTTGCCCCGTCGCCAACCAACACTCCCTGCGATGTAGATGGATGCCCACCCGACGACCCGGTCTTTCCCGGCTCCCAGCAGGAGCAAACGACCGATCCCAATCAGGAGTTCGCCCTACCGGGTGAGGGTGAAGCAACTGTGCAGTCGGTCGTAGAGTGATGTCCCGTGGAGCGTCTGAAGGTACGTGACCCGGCTGCGGTTGCGCTTCGAGCAGCTTGCGGGCGTGATTCCATTCCAGCGGCGGATTGCCGTATTGGTCGAGATTCTTGACGTCGGTTGGCTGCGAATTGGCCATGTGTGTACCTTCTTATTGACCGTTGCTCGATCAGTAATCGCCTTCGGATGACCTGATTCGACATGGTTTGGCGCGGGCGCCGTTCTTCGGACTGGCTTCACGAAACGCGTGCGAGCAGCTCGCCGCCGAGAGCCGCAAAGAGCACGACGGACCATGGTGGCAGCTTCCAGATCATGAGCAAACCGGCGCATGCGAGCGCAAGCCCGAAATCGGCGCGGCTGAGAATCGAGCTGGTCCAGACCGGGGTATAGAGCGCGGCCAGCAGAATCCCGACCACACACGCGTTGATACCCTGCAACGCCCCGCGGAAAACCGGCTGGCTGCGCAGAGAATCCCAAAACGGCAAGGCGCCCCAGATGAGCAGGAACGACGGCAGGAAGATCGCCACCAACGCGACCGTCGCCCCAGCGGCTCCATTGGGTTCCGGCGCGCGGATCGCTCCCAGGTAGGCGGAAAAGGTGAACAGCGGCCCGGGCACGGCCTGGGCGGCGCCATAGCCCGCCAAAAACTGATCGTTGGTCAACCAGCCGGGCGGCACGACCTGCGCCTGCAACAACGGCAGCACAAGATGACCGCCGCCGAACACCAGCGACCCGACCCGATAGAACCGTGTGAAGAGATCGAGCGCCCCGCCCGGATGAATGGCCCGGAGCAGCGGCAGCCCGATCAGCAATCCGAAGAAGAGCGCCCAGCAGGCGATACCGATGCGCCGGCCGAGCCGGACCTCCCGGTGGTGCCCGAGCGCCGGCAATGGCTCGCCCCGAAAGAGCCACCAACCCAGCAGACCGGCCACCAGAATGACAGCCGGTTGCGCGAAGGCATTGGGAACGGCCAGCACCGCCAGCGCGGCGAGGATGGCGATGGTCGCCCGCACCCGGTCTGTGCAGAATTGGCGTCCCATTCCCCAGACCGCCTGCGCGACGATCGCCACGGCGACCACTTTCAGCCCGTGCACCCACCCGCTGCCGGCAATATCGAAGCGGTCGACCGAATACGCAAACAACGTCAGCGCGATCGCAGAGGGGAGGGTGAAACCGAGCCAGGCGGCCACCCCGCCGAGCAGCCCGGCCCGCATCGTTCCGACGCCGATCCCAACCTGACTGCTGGCGGGTCCGGGCAGGAACTGGCAGAGCGCGATCAGGTCCGCATACGTCTCGTCATCCAGCCACCGCCGCTTGAGCACGTATTCGTCGCGGAAATACCCGAGGTGCGCGATGGGGCCGCCGAAGGAGGTGAGGCCGAGCTTCAGGGCGACCCAGCCGACTTCGAGCGGCGCCAATGGGCTCTCTGATGGGGAAGCGATGTTCGTAGGATCGGCTGCCGGTTGCTCACTCACATGCGTGCCATCATTCTGGACGGCAGGGTAATCGATTGCCGCCCGGCTGCCGATTATGACCGGCTATCGTCCATCACGCCGACCGGCAATGCACGCGCCAATCGGCGCTTCCCCATTGGCATCCTGAGCCGCAGCGAAGGATCTCTTGTTGGAGCGCCCCACCCTCAAAGGCGAAACACAATCCCAAAACGGCGATGCTGGCCTTAGTTCGAGAAACGCCAGCGGGTCGCGCCGTGCGGTTCTTCCGAGGCGACCGCAAAGGCGGTCTGCAGATCGAAGACGTAGACATTCCACGGTGGCGGCCCGGCGCTTGGTGCGCTGAAGGGCGCGGTAAACGCATCCTCCTCGACCTCTGCCGGCCAACCGCCCTCCTCCCGATAGACGGCGGCCAGGTTCTTCAGCAAATCAGGGTCGGTGACTCTGGACGCCGTGCCCTCGAAGATCAGATCCATGCCCTTGAGGCTCATCGAGACCGTGCAGGCGGGATTCTGGGCCAGGTTGCGTGACTTGCGCGTTTCCGGCCCACTGACAAAGTAAATGGTTCCGTCATGCCAGGCCGGGCCGAAACCGGCGGAATGCGGTTTGCCATCCGCGGAAACCGTGCCCAGAAAGCTCGGACCCCAGCCGCCCTCTTTCTGGAATTTGTCGAGCAATCCGACCGCGCGATCCCACTCGAGCGCCGCATTGCCATAGATATCGAGATTCTTGACGTCGA
>DASTFJ010000285.1:0-34652 GCA_035708745.1 Thermomicrobiales bacterium
GAGATGGTGATGCCCGGCGACAACATCCAGATGACGGTGGAGCTGATCACCCCGGTGGCGTGTGAGGAAGGCCTGCGCTTTGCCATCCGCGAAGGCGGTCGCACCGTCGGCGCCGGCGTGGTGACCTCGATCATTCAGTAAGCGCGAAGTACCAGAGCAGAAGCAGGAGTACGGAATGGTCCAGCGGAAACAAGCCCAGAAGATCCGCATTCGGTTGAAGGCATACGATCATCGCATCCTCGATCAGTCGGCGGCGAAGATCGTCGAGACCGCGGAATCGACGGGTGCGAAGGTAGCGGGACCAGTTCCCCTGCCGACGCGAATCGAGAAGTTCTGCGTCATCCGATCGCCCTTCATCGACAAGGATTCGCAAGAGCAGTTCGAGATTCGCACTCATAAGCGCTTGATCGACGTGCTCGAGCCGAGCGGCAACACGATTCGCGCGCTGATGCGCCTGAATCTGCCGGCCGGTGTGGACATCGAAATCAAGCTGTAAAACGTCGCGCGTCGTTCGAGTTTTTCGAAGGTACGCTCTGTCGGTTCGAGCGGTCAGGTGACTGGTCGGACGTCCTGAGAACCAGGAGAGAGCCAATGATTCAGGCAATGGTCGGAAAAAAGCTGGGAATGACACAGGTCTTCGATGAGACCGGCGTCGTCTACCCAGCGACCGTCATCGAATGCGGGCCGAATGTGGTCACGCAAATCAAGACGGAAGACAAGGACGGGTACCAGGCGGTCCAGCTCGGATACGGGCTGGACAAGCGCCTCAACCGTCCGGAACAAGGTCATCGCAAGGCGAGCGGCTTCCAATCGCGCGACCTGCGCGAAGTCAAAGCTGACGGTTACGATGACCTCGAAATTGGGCAAATCTTCAAGGCCGATGTCTTCAAGCCGGGGCAAAGGGTCGATGTCACCGGGACGTCCAAGGGACGTGGATTCCAGGGCGGCGTCAAGCGTCACGGATTCGCCGGCGGTCCCAAGACCCACGGTCAGTCCGACCGCCTGCGTGCGCCGGGCTCTATTGGTTCCAGCGCGACGCCGGGCCGGGTCTTCAAGGGCACACGGATGGCCGGCCGCATGGGCAATGACCGGGTGACGGTTTTGAGTTTGGAAGTGCTGCGGGTCGATCCCGAGCGCAATCTGCTGGTGGTCAAGGGTTCAGTCCCGGGGCACAACGATTCGCTCGTCATCGTTCGAAACGCGGTCAAAGCTGGCGCCAAGTAGTCCTGGCTGGCCCTGAGGAACGATGATGAAACACGATACGTTTGACCTTACTGGAAAGAAGACTGGCGAGATCGAGCTCGACGAGACAGTCTGGGGCATCGAGCCGAATGTGGCGGTGATGCACCAGGCGCTGGTCATGCAGCTCGCGAACGCCCGCGTCGGCACCGCGGACACAAAAACCCGTGCCGAAGTACGCGGCGGTGGCCGCAAGCCATGGCGCCAAAAAGGAACCGGGCGCGCGCGTCAGGGTTCCATTCGCGCGCCGCACTGGTCGGGCGGTGGTGTGGCCTTTGGACCGCATCCGCGCAAATACACCCAGCGCATGCCGAAGCGGATGCGCCGGTTGGCGGTACGCTCCGCGCTTTCGGCCAAGCTGGCCGATGGCCGGGTGACCTTCGTCAGCAACATTGCCGACATCGAGCCAAAAACGAAAGCCGGCGTGGAAGCTATCAAGCAGCTGCCGGAGTCCCGCTCGGTGTTGATTCTGACTCCGGAGAAGTCGGCAAACGTCTTGCGAGCGACCGGCAACCTGCAGGATGTCAAAGCGATTCTGGCCGCCTATGCGAACGTGCGGGATCTCCTGAAGTACGACCGCGTGGTCATCGCGGCCGACGCGGTGCCGGTCATCGAGGGCATCCTGGCGCTGCCGGACGATGCCCGCGAACCAAGTGTGTGGAAGCAGGCGCGGCGAGCCGCGGTTGAGGAGGCTGCGAGCTAGTCATGGCAGAGATTCGCATCGAGCGGGTGCTGCGGCGCCCGCTGATTACAGAAAAGAACACCCGCCTCATCGAGGAGAACAATCAATACTCCTTCGAGGTGGATCCTCAGGCAAACAAACCGCAGATCCGCGACGCGGTCGAAAAGACCTTCAAGGTGCGCGTCAAGGCGGTCAATACCCTGAACGTCAAACCGAAGCCGAAATCGCGCTATGCGTCCCGGCGTGGTGGCCGCATCGTCGGCGCGAAGCCGGGCTGGAAGAAGGCGATCGTGACTCTCTATCCGGGTCAGCGGATCGACATCTTCGAGCAGGTCTAAGGACCCGGGAAGAAGGAGCCAAATCATGCCAGTTCGCAAATACAAGCCCACTTCCCCGGGCCGTCGCCAGATGAGCGTCAGCGGGTTCGACGAGATTACGCGGTCGACTCCGGAAAAATCCCTCCTGGTGCCAATAAAGAAAACCGCCGGCCGTAACAACATCGGTCGTATTACGACCCGCCATCGTGGCGGTGGCAACAAGCGGTTCTATCGCATCATCGACTTCAAGCGGAACAAGTACTCGGTTCCAGCCAAGGTCGCCACGATCGAATACGACCCGAATCGCTCAGCGCGCATCGCCCTCTTGCACTATGCGGATGGTGAGAAGCGCTACATCCTTTCACCGGTTGGGTTAAAAGTGGGCGATGTCATCGTCGCTGGACCGGACGCGCCGATTCGCACCGGCAATGCGTTGCCACTCAAAAACATCCCGCTTGGCTCGCAGGTTCACAATATCGAGCTCCGCATCGGCGGCGGCGGCCAGATGGCGCGTTCGGCCGGTTCCTCGGCGCAGCTGATGGGTAAGCAGGACAACTATGCGGTCCTCCGCATGCCCTCGGGTGAGGTGCGCCGCGTACATATCAATTGCATGGCGACGCTTGGCCAGGTCGGAAATGTCGACCACGAGAATGTCGTAATTGGCAAGGCCGGCCGCAACCGCCACAAGGGCAAGCGGCCGACGGTGCGCGGCTCGGTCATGAACCCGCGCGACCATCCGCATGGCGGTGGCGAGGGCAAGGCGCCGATCGGCGGCCAGCCCAAGACCAAGTGGGGCAAGCCCGCATTCCAGCGGACGCGCAAGAACAAGCGCACCGATTCCTTGATTGTCCGGCGACGCGTCACCGGCAAGGGACGTCGACGATAAGCAGCCGGTGGCGGCCACGAGCCTGTTTGGCTCCTGGCGACGGAGGATCAAGTGGTTAGAAGTTCGAAAAAGGGACCATACATCGACCATAACCTTCTCGAGAAGGTGACGGTCATGAACAAAGCGGGAGATCGCAAGGTCGTGCGCACCTGGGCACGCGCATCGCAGATCTTCCCGGAGATGGTGGGACACACCTTTGCGGTGCATAACGGCCGGCAGCACGTTCCGGTCTATGTCACCGAGCAGATGGTGGGTCATCGCCTTGGTGAGTTCGCGCCCACGCGCACGTTCCGCGGTCATGGCAAAGATGCCGACCGCCGGGCGCGCCGCTAACGGCCTCGCACAGAAGGATTGCTGAGCATGGAAGTCACTGCGAGCCTGAAGCGCGTGCGCGTCTCGCCAACCAAAGCCCGACTGGTCGTGGATCTCGTCCGCGGCAAGAAGGTCAGCGAGGCGCAAGCGATAATGCGCTTCACGCCGAATAAAACCGCGTTCGAGGTCGAGCGGCTGCTGAAGTCGGTCGCCGCGAATGCGGAGAACAACTACGACCTGGATCCGGACGATCTCTGGATCAAGGCCATCTATGTCGACGAAGGACCGTCGATGCGACGCTTCAAGGCCAAGGCCCGCGGGCGCGTCGGCCGCATCCAGCGGCGGACGAGCAAAATCACGGTTATCGCCGAAGATCGAGGAGACCGATAGTGGGACGAAAAGTAAATCCGGTCGGTTTCCGGCTGGGCATCGTCACCGACTGGGATTCCAAGTGGTATGCCGAGCGGAATTACACCGAGCAGCTCCATGAGGATCTGGCCATTCGCGAGATGATCATGAAAGAGCTCACCCGCGCGGGAATCTCGCGCATCGAGCTCGAGCGATCGGCCAACAAGGTCGACGTCACGTTGCACACCAGCAAGCCGGGGATCGTCATCGGCAAGCAGGGCGCGAATGTCGAGCGGATTCGCCAGCAGCTGGAGAAGAAGGTCGGCAAGAAGGTGCACCTGAAGATCGAGGAGATCAAGGTGCCCGAGATCGACGCCACCCTGATCGGTGAAAGCATCGCCGAGCAGATCGCCCGCCGGGTCTCCTATCGCCGCGCCATGAAGCACGCTGTGCAACAGGCGATGCGTCGTGGCGCCAAGGGCGTCAAGATCCGGCTCTCTGGCCGGCTCGGTGGTGCCGAGATGAGCCGTTCGGTGGTGGAGATGGAGGGCCGGGTGCCGCTCCATACGCTGCGCGCCGACATCGACTTTGCCGTCATTCACGCACACACCACTTATGGCCGCATCGGCGTCAAGGTGTGGGTGTACAAAGGCGACGTGCTTCCTGAGGCCCGCCGTTCCGATGCCGCTCGGGCCGCGGATCTGCTGGCTCTGCCAGTGCGCGACTAGAAGGGAAGCCAATTATGTTGATGCCCAAGCGAACCAAATATCGAAAGATCTTCCGACCGCGCAAGGTGCAGGGCAAGGCGCAACGGGGCTCGTCCATCGCGTTCGGTGAGTACGGACTTCAGGCCATGGACAATGCCTGGATTTCGGCTCGTCAGATCGAGGCCGGCCGCCGCGCCATCACCAACTATCTGAAGCGCGGTGGCAAAGTCTGGATCCGGATTTTCCCCGACAAGGCGATCACACAGAAACCCGCTGAGACCCGTATGGGCTCCGGCAAGGGATCACCCGAATACTGGGTAGCCGTGATCAAACCGGGCCGGATCATCTATGAGGTTTCCGGCGTCCCTCAGGACCGCGCTGAGGAAGCGCTGCGCCGCGCGGCCATGAAGATGCCGATCAAGTGTAAATTCGTGACCAAGCCCGAAATCGGCATCGGCGAGACCGTCACAGAAGAGCTCGCGTCCTAGGCCGGGGAGAGAAATGATGAAACCTGCTGAATTGCGATCGCTGACCCAGGACCAGCTCGCGAAGCTCGAAACCGATCTCTACGAGGAGTGGCGGAATCTTCGCTTTCAGGAATCGGTCGGTCAGCTTACGAATACCGCGCGGATCAAAACGATCCGCAAGGACATTGCCCGAATTCTGACCATTCGCCACGAGCGCCTGCTCGATGCGGAACTTGGCAGCTAAGCGGCGCATCTGAGGAACGAACGATATGGCAGAAGTAGCTGAAAAGACGCGAGACGTCGCTCCCCGCACCCAAAAGGTCGGCCGCGTGGTGAGCGACAAGATGGACAAAACGGTGGTGGTCGCGGTCGATTACGTCCGCCGGCACCCTCTGTATCACAAGCGCATTACCCGGACCAGCAAGTTCCAGGCACACGACGAGAAGAACGAATGCAAGATGGGTGACATCGTCCGCATCGAGGAGACGCGGCCGATCTCGAAAAATAAGAATTGGATCGTTCGCGAAATCGTCGAGCGCTCCATCCAGATTTAAGACCACGGAGTTTCGACCGGGAGCCAGGGCGTTCCGGCAGAAAGGGATCATTCCGGTGATTCAGACACAAACCCGGCTTCGGGTAGCCGACAATAGCGGCGCGAAGGAAATCATGTGCATCCGCGTGCTCGGGGGCGCCTCCAAGAAATACGGTCGCGTCGGTGACACCATCATCGCGGCGGTCAAGCAGGCGCAACCGAACTCCGGTGTCAAGAAGGGCGATGTCGTACGTGCCGTCGTTGTCCGCACCGCGCAGGAATATGGCCGTCCCGATGGCAGCCACATCAAGTTCGATGACAACGCCGCGGTATTGATCAATTTGCAGGGCGCCCCGCGTGGCACCCGCATCTTCGGCCCTGTCGGTCGGGAGCTCCGCGAGAAGCAGTACATGCGCATCGTTTCGCTCGCGCCGGAAGTGCTCTAGGCGCGTCGCCCGAGCCAGCGAGTAAGGAAGTAGGCATTCGATGAGAAAGATTCGGCGAGGCGACGAGGTCGAAGTCATGTCTGGCAAAAACAAGGGCCAGCGCGGCACCGTTCGCATCAATATGATCGACAACGACAAGGTCGTCGTCGAAGGCGTCAATATCGTCATCAAGCACATCAAGCGAGGCCGGGCCCGCCAGGCCGGCCGAGTCGAGATCGAGGCGCCGATGCCCGTGTCCAAGGTCAAGCTGGTTTGCCCCAGCTGCGGCAAGCCCACCCGTGTGGGTGTGCATACCGGCGACGACGGCAAGAATGTGCGCTATTGCAAATCGTGTGAGAAGGACATTCCCCGGCCAGAGGCCTAGGCCGCTGGCGGCATTCCGTTCGAGCGATGGATTCGCCGGTCGATGAACCGGTAAGAGGAATCAGGAAAAATGGCGAGACTGAAAGAGAAATATAAGACGGAAATCGTGCCCGCGCTCATGAAAGAGTTCGAGTTCGATAACGTCATGCAAGTACCCAAGCTTGAAAAGATCGTCGTCAATATCGGTCTCGGCGAAGCCGTCCAGAACGCGAAAGCGATCGATGCCGCCGTGGGCGATCTGACCCAGATCGCCGGACAAAAACCGGTGGTGACCCGGGCAAAGAAGTCGATCGCCGCTTTCAAGCTGCGTGAGGGGATGCCAATTGGCGCCATGGTCACGCTGCGCGGTGAGATGATGTATGAGTTCCTCGACCGGCTGGTCGCCGTATCGCTGCCGCGCATCCGCGATTTCCGGGGGATTTCCCCGAACTCGTTCGATGGCCGCGGCAATTACACCCTCGGTGTTCGGGAGCAGCTGATTTTCCCGGAGATCGATTACGACAAGATCGACCGTACTCGCGGGCTGGAGGTCACCATCGTGACCACTGCTAAAAATGATGAAGAGGGGCGACGACTTCTGGCTAACTTCGGGATGCCATTCGCCCGCACCGAGCAGCAGAGCGCTGCTTAACCTGAGGGAGACTCATGGCAAAGAAATCGTGGATCGTCAAATCCCAGAAAGACCCGAAGTTCGCCGTACGGCATCACAACCGCTGCCAGCGCTGCGGCCGCAGCCGCGCCTATATGCGCAAGTTCGGAGTTTGCCGTATCTGTTTCCGCGAGCTCGCCTCGACCGGCAAGCTTCCCGGCGTCACGAAGTCGAGTTGGTAGGGACGATCCACACCCACATCCTGGAGAAGTAGCGTATGTCCGTCAACGATCCTATCAGCGATATGCTGACACGAATTCGAAACGCCGGTATGGCCCGCAAGGCGGAAGTCACCATGCCGTCGACCAAGGTCCTGGTCGCAATCGCCAAGATCCTCGAAGCAGAGGGGTATATCGGCGGTTACGAGGTTGTCGAACAACGACCGCAGGACGTGCTCAAAATTTCCCTCCGCTATGGCGCGGACAAGTCGCATTCGATTCGCGAGCTCAAACGAGTCAGCAAACCCGGCCTCCGGATTTATGCCGGCAAGGATGCGATTCCCCGCGTCAAAAGCGGTCTTGGGATCGCAATCGTCAGTACTCCGCAGGGTGTGCTAACGGGTTATGAGGCTCGGCGGCGAGGAATCGGCGGTGAAGTCCTTTGCACCGTCTTTTAGGAGAGGTGCTGGAGTTCTGACATGTCTCGAATTGGACGCAAACCGATCACTATTCCGTCCGGCGTCAACGTTGCGGTGGCGGAGAACAATGAGATCACCGTCAAGGGGCCGAAAGGCGAGCTGAGCTATGCGGCGCCGGAAGCCCTGACGGTCGAAATTGCGGACGGGTCACTGCTGGTGACCCGACCAGACGATCAACGCGAGCACCGCTCGTTGCACGGGCTCTCGCGCACGTTGATCAATAACATGGTCGTCGGCGTGACCGACGGCTATCGCAAGAACCTGGAAATCCAGGGGGTTGGGTACCGTGCCGCCATGGACGGTCAGGCCCTTGTGCTCAATGTGGGGTTTTCGCACCCGGTGCGTTTTTCGCCGCCGGAGGGGATTTCCTACGCACTCGACGGCCAGACCAAGATTGCAGTGAGTGGCATCGACAAACAAGCAGTCGGCGAAGAGGCCGCGCGTATCCGCCGCGTGCGCCCACCCGAACCCTACAAGGGGAAGGGCATCCGCTATGAGGGCGAAGTCGTCCGCCGCAAGGCCGGTAAGGCCGGTAAGGCGAAGTAACACGTAAGACGTTTGGTGGTCCTGAGCCCAAGCCAGGATGCCGGTAACACAGGCCGGAACACCGGGAGAAACTGGAGCAGCACATGCGACTCAAATATCGAAAAGCACTCTCACCGCGAAAGCGACGCCACGTTCGCGTTCGCGCCAAGGTGTCGGGCACCGCTCAGCGGCCGCGGCTCAATGTGTTCCGCTCGTCGGCGCACATCTACGTTCAACTTGTCGATGACGTGGCGGGTCGCACCCTCGCTGCCGCCAGCGATCTCGAGCCGGCCATTCGCGAGAAGGGCGGCGCCAAGTCCGAGCGCGCCAGCGCGGTCGGCACGGTCATTGCCGAGCGCGCCAAGGAAGCCGGCATCACTTCGGTCGTCTTCGACCGTGGTGGATTTCTCTATCACGGTCGCATCAAGGCCGTCGCCGATGCCGCTCGCGAGGGCGGCCTGGAGTTCTAGCAGCCAGGACGGCGTTCGGTGATTCCACCGGCGAACCGGCCAAACGGAGCAAAGTATGGATCGAGATCAACGAAGTTCACGACGGCGCAACAACGATGAGCAAGAAGGCTCAGAGTTCGAAGAGCGCGTCGTACAAATCAACCGCGTCGCCAAGGTCGTCAAAGGTGGTCGTCGCTTTGCCTTCGGCAGCTTGATCGTCGTTGGCGACGGCAAGGGATCGGTCGGCATTGGTATGGGCAAGGCCCGTGAGGTGCCCGATTCGATCCGCAAAGGTGTCGAGCAGGCCAAAAAATCGATGGTCAAGATTCCGCTGGACGGCACGACGATTCCCCACGAGATCACCGAGAGCTTTGGCGCGTCGACCGTGCTGCTGAAGCCGGCGGCTCCCGGTACCGGTGTGATTGCCGGAGGTCCGGTGCGTGCAGTGCTCGAAGCCGCCGGGGTGCGTGACGTGCTGACCAAATCGCACGGGAGTAACAACCCCGTGAATGTAGCGCGGGCCACCATGAAGGCGCTCGAATCGCTCGAGAACGCGGGGGCGGTCGCGCGGCGTCGCAACCGCAAATACGAGTTGCAGCGCTATGGCAAGACCTCGACCGAGGTTGCCGGGAGCAACATCTAATGGCAAAGAAGACAGACAATCCGGAGGTTCTCAAGGTCACGCTGATCCGCAGCGTGATCGGCCGCCCGCCCGATCAGCGCTCCACTGTCGCCAGCCTTGGCTTGCGGCGGCTCCACCAGACCGTCGAGGTCGAGAACACGCCGTCGAACCGCGGTATGCTCACCAAGGTACGGCACCTGGTCGTCGTCGAAGACGAAGCGTAAGTCCCCACCGGGAGCGATGGATTCGCTCGCCTGGAGAAATGAGACAAACGATGCCAATCAATTTGAGCGATCTGAAACCTAACAAAGGGTCAAACAAGGACCGCACCCGAGTTGGGCGCGGAATCGGCTCCGGTAAGGGCAAGACGTCGGGCCGTGGACACAAGGGCCAGAAAGCGCGAACCGGGGGCGGCGTCCGTCCCGGATTCGAGGGCGGTCAGCTCCCGATTCAGAGGCGCATGCCCTACTTGCGCGGCTTTACTAACATCTATGCGACCCCGTGGGAAGTCGTGAACCTCGATACCATTGCGGGGCTCGAGCTCGATGGTCCGATTACTCCAGAGGCGCTGGTCGCCGCTGGCGTGGTGCGCGGCGAGGAATTCCCGATCAAGATTCTTGGCCGCGGCGAGCTCTCCAGCAAGATCGAGATCCAGGCGCATGCCATCTCTGAAAGCGCCAAGGAGCAGATCGAGAAGGCTGGCGGCACGGTTACAATTCTCGAGCGCACGGACCGGTGGGTCACCGCGCGTCCGCGCAACCGCAAGCTGCCGATCGATCGCGAGCTCAAGGCCGCCCGGCTCGGCAAGGTGGGCGGTCCGCAAAAGCGGAGCGATGTCACCAGCGCCGAATAGCGCATAGGATCCCCCATGTTCGAGGCGGTAACCAAGGCATTTCAAATTCCGGATCTCCGGCGGAAGATTTTCTTCACGCTGGGGATCCTGATCCTGTTTCGCGTTATCGCGAGTATTCCGGTCCCCGGCGTCGACCGCCAGGGTCTTGCGGACTATATCGAGGGAAACCAGCTCCTCGGAATGCTGAACCTCTTCTCCGGAAGCGGCTTGCGCAATTTCTCGATCGTCGCGCTGGGCGTTTACCCCTACATCACCGCGTCGATCATCATGCAGCTCCTCACGCCGGTCATCCCCGCGCTCAATGCGCTGTCGGATGAGGGCCAACAGGGCCGCAACAAGATCAATCAGTACACCCACTTCCTGACCGTTCCTCTGGCGCTCCTGCAGGGCTACGGGCAGGCGCTCCTTTTTTCACGCACCAGCATCAGCGGCGAGCCGATTCTGCAGGATTTCGGCCTCTTCCACCGCGACACCTTCCTGCCGAGCGCCGCGCTCTTGCTGACGATGACCGCCGGCACCATGCTCCTCGTCTGGATGGGTGAGCTGATCACCGAATATGGCATCGGCAATGGCGTCTCCATCATCATCTTTGGTGGAATCGTGGCGAGCCTTCCGCAGGCAGTTGGTGGGCTGCTCACCGGTGGTTCTGCTCAGACGAACATCATCGGCACGGTCTTTTTCGCGATCATCGCTTTGGCGACGGTTGTTGGCATCGTCTATATCAACGAGGGCCAACGGCGAATTCCAGTTCATTACGCCAAGCGTATCCGTGGGAACAAGCAGTACGGTGGTAACACCACCTTCATCCCTTTGAAGGTCAATTCGGCCGGCATGATTCCGCTGATCTTTGCGGTCAGCATCATGGTCATGCCCGGGCTGATCGCCAACTTCCTCGCGAGCTCGAATCGCGACTGGGTCCGCGAGGTTGGTGGTGACCTGCAGCGATTCTTCAGTCCCAACAACATCTGGTATCAGGTGGTCTACTTCTTGTTGGTGGTGGCATTCACCTACTTTTATACGATGGTCGTCTTCTACCAGCAGAAGATTCCGGAAACTCTCCAGCGGCAAGGCGCATTCATCCCAGGGATCCGTCCCGGCAAGAACACCGCCAGCTATCTGCAGCAGGTACTCCAGCGAATTACGCTGGTTGGCGCTCTCGCGCTCGGTATCGTAGCGATCATGCCATACGTGGCAGCGCAGATCACCGGCATCCAAACATTGCTCATCAGCGCAACCTCGATTCTGATCGTGGTCGGTGTCGCAATCGACACTATGCGCCAGCTGGAAGCCCAGCTCATGATGCGCAACTACGAAGGCTTCATCCAATAGACCGCGCTCGGGTGGCCGCCGGTCGCGAGCAAGCCACCCGAGCCGCCTGACAGAACACGGAACTTACGCATGAACATCATCCTGATCGGCCCGCAAGGCTCGGGCAAGGGAACGCAGGCCGAACTACTCGCGCCCAAGATTGGCGCGATCAAGCTCTCGACCGGCGATCTCTTCCGGTCGCATATCGCCCAGGAGACGCCGCTCGGCCGCACGGTGAAAGAGATCCTGGCCAAGGGTGAGCTGGTTTCGGACGACATCACTCTTGCGATGGTCGATGACCGCCTGGACCAAATCGCGGCTGATGGCATTGGCAGTGTCATCTTCGATGGCTTTCCTCGTACCACCGCCCAGGCGAAGGGGCTCGAGGGCCTGCTGGCCAAGCGTCAGGAGAAAGTCGATTGCGTCATCGAGCTCGCCGTTCCCGATGATGTCCTCATCGAACGCATGAGCGGGCGCCGGGTCTGCGAGAAGTGCGGCGCCAACTACAATCTCTCGTTTCAATCCACAGCGGTCGAAGGCGCCTGCGACAAATGTGGGGGCGAGTTGATTCAGCGCGACGACGACAAGCCCGAGTCGATCCGCACGCGCCTGCAGCTCTACAACGAATTGACCAAGCCGCTCCTCGATTTCTATGGAGCCAAAGGCCTCGTCACGACCATCGATGGGAATCAGCATGTCGAAACTGTTCAGCAGGCGATCGTCGACGCCCTTGCGGCGACCCCGGTCGATCAAACGGCCTGATCCCTCGATGGCGATCACGATCAAGAACGACCGCGAGATCGAGCTCATGCGGCAGGCGGGCCATATCGTCGGTCTGGCGCACGCCCGGCTGCAACCCGCGATTCAGCCCGGCGTCACCACCAAGGAGCTCGACGAGATCGCGCGGGAGGTCATTGAGGAGTACGGCGCCACGCCGACCTTTTTGGGGCACCTCGGTTTCACCGGTCGGATATGCGCCTCGATAAACGAGGAAATTGTCCACGGGATTCCGGGGAAGCGCACCCTGCGCGATGGGGACATCATCTCGATAGATATTGGAGCCACCTATGGCGGATTCATCGGCGATTCCGCCTGGTCCTATCCGGTCGGCACGGTCGACGACGAATCGAAGCGGCTGCTCGAGATCACGGAACAGTCACTCTATCTCGGCATCGAACAGGCCATCGCTGGCAACCGCCTCGGCGATATCGGTTTCGCCATCGAGCAATTCGTGACTGGCCATGGCTACGGAATGGTGCGCGAATATGGCGGTCATGGCGTGGGACGTCAGATGTGGGAGGAGCCACATGTGGCGAATCACGGTCAAAAGGGAACCGGCGTGCTGCTGCGCGAGGGTATGACGATTGCCATCGAGCCGATGGTCAACATTGGCGGCGACGAAACGTTGCAGCTCGATGACGGCTGGACCGTGGTCACTCGCGATCGTAGCCGCTCGGCCCATTTCGAACACACGATTTTGATCCGGAATGGTCCACCCGAGATTCTGACGAAGCGGGTGGCGGTTGTGGTATGATTGTCTGTCTTGCGCACGCGATACGCGTGCGCTCTTGGTGCGTCTGGGCTGTTTAGCATCGTAATTCGAGGGCGGGCTGCCCGGCCCCGAGCAAAGACTGGAAAGTTGGTCATTCGGTGAAAGTAGCTGCTTCAGTAAAGCGACGCTGCGACAAGTGCAAGGTGATTCGGCGTCACGGTGTCATCCGTGTGATTTGTTCGAACCCGAAGCACAAACAACGCCAGGGCTAATGGCTCTGAACGAGCGTTAGAGGAAACGAGCGATATGGCGAGAATTTCCGGAGTTGACCTGCCGCGCGAGAAGCGAGTCGAAGCTGCGCTTCCGTACATTTATGGGATTGGCTTGCACACGAGCCAGCAATTGCTCGAGCGCACCGGCATCGATCCCAATACCCGCGTGCGTGATTTGACCGATGACGAGGTCAACCGCCTGCGCGAAATCATTGACAAGGAGTATCGCGTCGAGGGCGATCTTCGCCGCGAAGTCTCGCTCAACATCAAGCGCCTGATGGACATTGGGTGTTATCGGGGTCTGCGCCACCGACGCGGCATGCCCGTGCGCGGTCAGCGAACTCGCACCAATGCCCGCACCCGGCGCGGTCCGAAGCGCGGTATCGGTATTCGCAAGAAGTAATTCGTCGCCCACCCGCAGCGGAGGGCAGATTTTGAGAACGAGCTGGTAGAGGAGAAACGACAGATATGTCAGAGCGTCGACGATCGGGAGGGGCCGCCAAGAGCGGGAAAACGCGCATTCGGCGGCGAGACCGCAAGAATATCCCTCGCGGTAAGGGCTACATCAAAGCCACCTTCAACAACACGATCGTGACGCTGACCGATCCGGCCGGCAATGTCATTGCCTGGTCGAGCTCCGGCTCGAACGGCTTTAAGGGCTCGCGCAAAAGCACCCCGTATGCCGCGCAGGTGACCGCCGAGCAAGCGGCGCGTAAGGCCATGGAGCATGGTCTCCGGCAAGTCGATGTCTATGTCAAGGGACCCGGCTCAGGACGCGAGATGGCGATCCGCGCGCTGCAGGCCGCCGGTGTACAGGTCATTTCCATCACCGACACCACCCCGATTCCCCACAATGGCTGCCGTCCGCCCAAGCGGCGCCGCGTCTAGGAAAGGTACCTAAGAGGAATGGCGCGCTATACAGGACCAGTCTGCCGACTCTGCCGTCGCGAAGGCATGAAGCTCTATCTCAAGGGCGCCCGTTGCGATGGGCCGAAGTGCCCGATTATCAAGAAGTCACCCCCGCGTAATTTTCCGCCGGGCCAGCACGGGCAGCGTCGCACTCGCCGCCCATCGGAATACGGTATGCAGCTGCGCGAGAAGCAGAAGGTGCGCCGGTACTACGGAGTGCTGGAGACCCAGTTTCGCAAGACTTATGCCGAAGCCGTTCGCAAGGGCGGTGTGACCGGCGACAACCTGTTGCAGCTCCTGGAGTCGCGTCTGGACAATACGGTCTTCCGTATGGGTTTCGCCGATTCTCGCCAGCAGGCGCGGCAGCTCGTTCGCCACGGTCACTTCACCGTCAACGGCCGCAAGACTGACATTCCCTCGTATCACGTGCGGGCGGGTGATGTCATATCCGTCCGTAGCGAGAGCCGCGGTCGCGAGTATTTCAGCACTGCCACCGACTTACTGCAAAGCAAGCAGGCACCGGAATGGCTCTCGGTCAGCCCGACCGAGCTCAGCGGACGCGTCATCACGCTGCCGACGCGGGATCAGATGGAGATTCCGCAGTTCAACGAGGCGCTCATCGTCGAGTACTACAGCCGCTAAAGCGCCTGTGCGCCTCTGGCTCATCGGGCCGGAGGCGCGACCCATCACTCATGTTCGCGTTCCACGCATTTTCTAAGGAGGCAGTTCCCGTTGTTGGAGCGACCTGGATTTACAATCACTACTGTTGCCGAGGGTGAGAACTACGGCCGTTATCGCGTCGAGCCACTCGAGCCCGGATATGGCACCACCCTCGGGAACGCGCTCCGTCGAATCTTGCTGCGCTCGCTCGAAGGCGTCGCCATCTCGCGCGTACGCATCGACGGTGTGTGGCATGAATTTTCCACCGTCAAGGATGTCCGTGAGGATGTGACCGAGCTGGTGCTGAACCTCAAGAAGGTTCGGCTGCGGCGCGTCATGGAGCTCAATGGCGATGTTCGCGCGCACCTCTATGTTCGTGGCGACGGTTCGGGCGACAAGGTCGTCACGGCCGGAGATGTCGCCTGGCCGACCGAAGTCGACGTTATCAACCCCGACCAGGCGATCGCCACACTGACCGCGCCCGACGCTGTGCTCGATGTCGATCTCTGGGTGAATCGTGGGCGCGGTTATCGTGAGGCCGAGCTGCAGGAAACCTTCGCACTGGGCGAGATTCCCATCGACGCAATCTACACCCCGATTCAAAAGGTCAACTATGTCGTCGAGCATACCCGTGTGGGGCAGCAGACCGACTTCGACAGTCTGATTCTCGAGCTGCTGACCGACGGCACCATCGAGCCGGACGATGCCCTCTCCGAGGCCGCCCAGATCCTGGTCGAGCACGCGAAGGTCTTTGCCGAATTCAATCGCGCCCCCACGGCCGCCGAAACATCTACCGGGCCTTCTATTCCGGAAGAAGTTCAGAACACCCGGCTGACCGATCTCGGTCTCTCGCCGCGCGTCACCAACGCGCTGCGCAGCCGCGGCATCGAGACCGTGGGGCATGTGCTCTCGATCGACGCCGACACACTCATGTCGATCCGCAATTTCGGTCCGCGCTCGCTCAATGAGCTGCGTGACAAGCTGATCGAATACGGCTACTGGCCGGAAGACACCCAGCTCGGCAGCACGGTCGAGACCGATACCGAGGACGAGGATATCGACGATATGGCCGCCGCACTGCGTGCGCTCCAGGAGCGCGGCATCGGTGGCGATCTGGACGACGAGGAGTAGAACCGTGCGACACCGAAAGGCTGGCCGAAAGCTCGGCCGCAATCCAGCTCAGCGTCAGGCGCTCTTTCGCCAGTTGGCCATCTCGATGATCCTCCACGAGCGGATCACGACCACTGAAGCCAAGGCAAAAGATCTGCGCCCGGTGATCGAAAAGCTGGTGACCATTGCGCGCGAAGATTCGCACGCGAATCGCCATCTGATCATGAGGAAGATCGACAATCCGCTTGCGATGACCAAGCTCTTCGAGGTCATCGCTCCGCGGTACGAATCGACCAATGGCGGCTACACCCGCATCTCGAAATTGGAGCCACGGCGCGGCGACGCCGCAAAGATGGCGCTGATCGAGTTTGTTGAATAGGAAGCGGCTCGACGCTCCGGCCGGAGAAATCATCCGCATGCGGGTGAGCTACGATGGCAGGGGATTCGTCGGATCGCAACGTCAGGCGAATGCCCGGACGGTTCAGGGTGAACTGGAACGGGCATTGCAGGAGATTGCCGGCAAAGCCATCCCAATTCATCTTGCAGGCCGCACCGATCGTGGTGTGCATGCCGCC
Source organism: Thermomicrobiales bacterium (assembly GCA_035708745.1). Taxonomy (GTDB): domain Bacteria; phylum Chloroflexota; class Chloroflexia; order Thermomicrobiales; family UBA6265; genus JAMLHN01. Next base: position 16,361 of record DASTFJ010000285.1, read on the forward strand.
GGACAAGTGGCCAGTTGTTCCCGCGAGGGTGTGCGATTGAACGTCGCCCAGCTGTCCAAAGCGATGAATGCCCATCTTGGGCGAGATATCGCAGTCCTGGAAGCGACATGGGAACCGAAGGGTTTTCACGCTCGCTATTCGGCCACATGGCGGGATTACCGGTACCGAATCTGGGCCGGGATCCGCCAGCCGAACGCGGAGGGGTATGTCTGGGGCTTTCCCCAGCAGCTCGACCTCGTTCGCATGGCGGATGGGGCGAACCGAATCGCCGGGGAACACGACTTCGCGGCGTTTGCATCAGGGGGCGAGGGTGTTCCCTGGTCGAGCCGCAAGGACCGCCGGCATGGATCGACTCGGATCGTGCAGATTTGCACCGTGCGGGAACTTCCAACCTGGTGGGGCGCCACCGAGCGAGACGGGACGCTAATCGACATTCGGATCGTGGCAAATGGGTTCCTGCCACGTATGGTCCGCGGAATCGTGGGAACCTTGATCGAAATTGGGCGTGGCGCGCGCCCGCCAGAGCTGGTCGACGAGCTCTTCGCCGCCCGTGACCGGCGTTCAGCGCCAAAGAATGTTCCCGCCGAAGGGTTGACCCTCTGGGCGGTTGGGTACGGAAACGAACAGCCAGAGGGCGCGAGTCCGCCAGCTGTGGAGCTGGCGTCGAGCCAGGGAGTTAGGACAGAACATGGAACGCAGAACCTGGTCGCCCCGCGAGCGGGACATCAAACACGAGTGGTTCGTAGTCGACGCTGAGGGTAAGACGCTTGGCCGCCTCGCCACCGTCATTGCCAGCACTTTGCGTGGCAAGAACAAGCCCACCTTCGCCCCCCACATGGACATGGGCGATTACGTGGTCGTCATCAACGCCGACAAGATTGCCGTGACCGGCAACAAGGAGACCGAAAAACTTTACAGCCGGCACTCGGGCTATCCTGGTGGTCTCACCCAGGTGACGCTGCGCGACATGCGCAAGCAGCACCCAGAGCGCATCATCAAATTCGCGGTGCGGGGCATGCTCCCGAAGAACGCGCTGGGCGAAGAGCAGCTCAAGAAGCTTAAGGTCTACACCGGCACGTCGCATCCACACGAAGCCCAGCAGCCGAAGGAGCTGGCCGTCTAGGCCGGCAAGGGAGTCAACCAATGGTCGATACCAAGCAACGATATCTTTATGGAACTGGCCGCCGCAAGAGTGCCGTGGCGCGCGTTCGTATGTATCCGGGCAGCGGTTCCATCGAGGTCAATGGCAAGGAGATGACCGAGTACTTCGGTGGTCGCGGTCTCCTGCATGTGACCGTGCTTCAGCCACTCGTGCTCACCGAAAAGACCAATCAGTATGACATCGTCGTAAAGGTTGTCGGCGGTGGCACTTCCGGCCAAGCTGGCGCGGTTCGCCACGGCATTGCACGCGCCCTCACACGCGCTGAGGGTGAGGAGCTGCGTGGCCCCCTCAAGAGTGCTGGGCTGCTGACGCGCGACGCTCGCGTCAAGGAGCGCAAGAAAGTCGGTCTCAAGCGTGCTCGTAAGGCACCCCAGTACACGAAGCGCTAATCTCACAATTCATCTGCATCCAAGTCCGAACAGCGGCGCCACTGGGCGCCGCTGTTCTTTTTCCGTCCGACCGCTCTGGATTCGCGCTCAAAAAGCATCGTCCGGCATCCTCAGCGATCGAACACCGACCAACAGACGGCGTTTCGCAAACGTTGGTCGTCAAGAACCAGCTCACGAATGGTCTCCGGGAGCTGCCCGCGCTGCCACTGACATTCGAGTCGTCCTGCGCGTTCCCTCGACTCCTCTGGAGCGTTGGCTTATGTTGCCTTGATCGCATATGCCGCGGCGCCCAGCTCGTGCGCGGCGACATGAGCGACCGCCGCAGCTTGACCAGCGGCATATGCGGCAAACCGGGGCGCCTCGGTCAAGTCGCGAGCGGCCGCGTTGGCATGGCCCGCCGATGTGCGAGCGGTGGTCATCGTGACTGCTCCCCGTGACCAAGCTCGAACTTGTTCGATCGCCTGCCGCGGTCGCGGGTCGAACGGCTTCGCCCTCTCGAAAATGGGCAGAACGTGTTCAGCGCAGGCAGCCGCCCACTCGGCGAGCAACCGGTGATCCGAATCGGTCAGGGTTCCACCACGTCGAATGGTAATGAAGCGAGGATCACGTGCTTTGGGAAGGATCATGGCTCGGATCGAATACCGTGGGGCATGCTCCGGGGCCGGCGGACAGTTATTCGAATTCGACGGGCGCCGAGAGCTCGTTCGTGTATTCGCCCGTCGAAGAGACCCGGGAAAACTTGCGAATCACCCGTCCGGTCGCATCGCGGCAAAATGCCTCGATCGTGCGCTCGTTCCGCCAATGCCACCATGGAACCGGCGTGACGAGGCTGATCAATCCGTCGAATCCAAGCTCCGCGCACGAGGAGAGCGCACGGTCGGTTAGCGATGCTCGGAACCGCCCATCGAGCGTGCCCTGTGTCATCGCAATTCGCACGAGCTGCAGGGACGGAATCATGCGATAGATCGATGCCTCGGCTTCCCACAACCAATCGACATCGCGGCTCAGATCGAGGGCGATATCCACGTCCCATTCCGACGCTTGCATTCGCAGCCCCGCGATCGAGCTCAGATGCGCCCGCACGCCATTGGGGTGATAGGGCCGCACTCCAATCGCCACCCGACATTGCTCCCCAGCCGTCTGTCGCAAGCGGATGGCGCTCGCCACCTGATTTGGCAAATCGTCCCGAGACCGACGTTCGGGCCGGTCGATTACAATCGTCGGCCGCAGCCCATTGCCCAGCGCCAGGGGACCCACCGATTCCAACGAATCGGGATGCAGCAACGGCGAGTCCGCTGGAACCCAAATCGATCGAATCCGTTCCGCGTCCTGCGGTGAAACGGCATCCCACCGTTGCAGCTTCGATCGAAATGACCCGTAGGAATCCAGATCGACACCGCAAAGCGGCATCTTGCCGCCGATCTCGAGATAGGCGCGACCCGACAGCAGCGGGCTGCTCGAGGTCGAGAGAATAAATCGTGGTGAGGAGAGATACGTCATCGGAGTTCGTGCCGTTCGATGTCGTCGAATACGAACCTGATGTGGTTGTCGTCAATCGATAATACCACCGGCTGCCCGTGCGGCTTGCAACCTATCGCATCATTACCGCATCGAGAATTGCCTGTTCCACTGCCAGCTCGGTTGCGATACCGAGTAGAGTGGTGACCCGAAGATCGACCGATCCGTGGCGCAATCCCACCGTGAAGATGGCATCGCCATCGAATGCGGTGTGGCAGGGCCGGATCATGCGTGACATGCCATCGTGCGCAGCTATCGTCATCCGCTCCAGCGTCCGATGATCGACCTCGGCGTCGGTCACCACCACGCCGATCGTCGTCGATTCTCGCCCCTCTCCCGGGATTGGAACGGTCAACAGGGACTTGCGCACATCCATATCCAGGTCGGGCGTGATGACCTCACCGGCGGCATTGACGACCAGATATGCCGAGACGACGCCGGCCGTCGTTTGCACACTTGCCGCCCCGAATCCACCTTGTCGAGGCGCTTGCGATCGATCCACCGTGCCGACGCGCGCGCCGATTCCCGCGCCGACCGCGCCCCGTTCGATCGAATCCGGTTCGACCGCCGCCAAACAGGCCGCATAACCGTTGTCGGCGTTCGGTGAGACCGCTTGTCCGACTGCCAGATCGAAGACAATGGCCGCCGACACGATCGGAATGGGACCCGCTGCGGTGGGAAATCCCCGTTGCCGCTCGCGCAAATAGCGTATCGCTCCGTCCGCCGAGCTCAGTCCGGGCGCACTACCGCCAGAGAGCATGATGGCATCCACCGATCGCACCGATGCGCTTGGCCGCAAGAGGTCGGTTTCACGGGTACCCGGTGCGCCACCGCGCGCTTCGAACGCCGCCGGAACCAGCCGATCGAAGAGCACCACCGTGCAGCCCGTGAGCGCCTCGCGGTCGGTCCAATGTCCAATCGTGTAGGCTGCCGTTACGTCGTTCATTAGACCGAAATCTCCAGGCCGGGCCAGGCCAGTTCTATTGGACCGCGGAAGGTCGTCGCGGCAGCGGCGAGCAATTTCTCGGTCCCGAGCTCCTCCCAAAAGTGAGTCAGCACCAGTCGATTCGCCTGGCAGGTCATCGCCAACCGTCCTGCCTCCGCCCCCGTCAAATGACTCCGCTCCATCGGCGAAACAGCGCTTTCGAGCAAGGTCGCTTCACAGATAAGCGTTTGAGCTCCGCGAAAGAATGCGCCCAGATTCGTGATCGGTCCGGTGTCCGCGGTATAGCCGATCGATCGCTCCGTGCCCGCGCGTGCGATCCGCATTGCCCACGCCGGCATTGAGTGTTGGGTGGGCGCGAAATCGATGCCGATCTCGCCGATCTGCAGCGAGTCGATGGGGTTGTATTCCCCAACCTCGAAAACTTGATCGAAGAAGAGGGGAGAGTGGTGGTCGAGATCGAGTGGGGCGGCCAGGCCATCGAGAATCACGCGGCCGCCCGGAGGCAGCCAGAGCGGAATGCGCTCTTCGAATGGCTCAGGGGCATAGCGAAGGGCTGCCCGCAGCGTTACGAGATCGAGAATGTGATCGAGGTGCATATGAGAAATCACGATGGCGTCGAGCGTACGGATATCGATCCATCGCTTGAGCTCACCGATGGCTCCGCTTCCGCAATCGATCAGCACGCGTGACGGTCCTGAGCCGGCTAGAAAGCTCGTACAGCCCGATCCGGCATTGGCCCCTGCCGCGCCGCTCCCCAACACCGTGAGGTTCATGACTGTACCGGCTCCGAAACAATCTCGAGTTCGTCGTCAAGATGGGCGCAATCGTTGCTGACAATAACGCTTGGTCGGCCGCCGGTGACCTCGACGATCGACAGAGCGCAATTGCGCAAGCCGAACGTCTGCCAGGCATTCAGTGGCTCACCCGCGACCGAGCGCAAAAATCCTCCAATCACCCCTCCATGTGCCACGACCACGACCGTCTTATCCTGGTGTTCTTCGGCAATCAGCGAGAACGCGTCTCGGCTTCGTCGATAGAACGCCGCGAGGTGATCGCCATTCGGCCATTGCAACGTCAGGTTGTGCGGATCGAGCGCCTGCGCCGCAATCTCGGGAAAGTCGAGCTGCAGGCGCTCGACCGGGACTCCTTCGAGATCGCCAAAGTGCATCTCACGCAACTCCGGCCGCTCGTCGACTTCCAGACCGGTCAGATCAGAAATTGCTCCGGCGGTGGCACGAGCACGCGCAAGGGGACTCGAAATCAACGCCTGGGCATCGATTTCGTTCGCGATGCGCCGGGCGACCAGCATTGCTTGACGCTTGCCGGTATCGTCCAACGGAAGATCGGTCCAACCGTGCAGCAATTTCCCGGCATTCGCGGCCGTTTGCCCATGCCGGACAATAACCAGCCGGGTGGTCGGTATTCGAGTCATCTCAAGCATCCGTCGTCACGTTGGTCGTCCGCGCGTAGTAGTCGCAAAGGCCGGTCAGCATGCACATGGAACACCGCGGCTGTCGTGCCTGACAGATCTCGCGCCCGTGCCGGACCATGTCGATATGGAACGAGTACATGGTCTGCCCGTCAGAAGGCAGGCAATGCTCGATCACGTTTTGGATTCCGGTCGCCGTCGATTCGCCATTCGCGATGCCGAGACGTTTGCTGACCCGCTCGATGTGCGTGTCCACTGGCTGCGCGGGCATTCCCATTGCGAACAGCAACACGCACGATGCCGTTTTGTCGCCGACGCCGCGGATCGCGGTCAATCGCGTTCGCGCCTCGGCAACTGACATCGATGGCAGCTCTGTCAATGGCTCAACCGCGACATCATTCAAAGCCGACTGGATCGTTCGCGCTTTTTGCGTTGGCAGTCCCGCCGCCCGGATCGTCTCTGCGAGCTCTTCGACAGGAGCCTCTCGAACCGCGTCCCAGGAGGGATATCGCTGACACAAAGCGGCGAAGGCCGCGCCTGAGCTTCGGTCCGTCGTATGCTGCGAAAGAATCGTCGAAACCAACTCGCCGATGGGATCGCCGCTGGGCCGCAGAATGGGCGTGCCGTAGTGCAGCTCCAGTCGATGGCGGATCAGCTGGATTCGCTCACAAAGTTCCATTGGAATCGCGCGGCGTGCTCGCATATGGCGATTGTACGGGAGGCCATCTGCCACCAGCGCAACTGGTGATCGGTCGTTGCCAATTTCCGGCCCAGACCGTATCCTTCTAACTCAGGATGTCGCGGGAGCGACCCGCTCTCGTACGCCGCAAGCAATGTTGCAACGTGGTTGCCGCGTCCCGGTCGTCGATCGCACCGAGGTGCGGTTTTTTGTGCGCACGGATTTCCCTGTGTCGAAATTTTCCGGTTCCATCACGATCCGAAACGGCCGTGTCGTCGACGCCGCAACAGGCCTCGATGGCCGAGTCGATCTCCTACTGGAGAATGGCCGTGTCGCACTTGCCGGAGACGTGCCCCCGGGCAGTGGCGATTCAGAAATTGATGCGACCGGTCTTATCGTCACTCCAGGCCTGATCGACATGCATGTGCACCTGCGGCAGCCTGGTTTCGATACCAAGGAAACCGTCGCCACCGGCACCGCCGCGGCTGCCGCCGGCGGATTTACCACCATCTGCTGCATGCCAAACACCCGTCCAACACTCGATTCACGAGAGTCGATCGAGCTGTTGGACGCCAAGATCGCGGCCGAGGCTATCGTCAACGTCCGACCCATTGCTGCCATCTCCGTCGGAAGGCTCGGTGTCATGGCGGTGGACTACTCAGCGGTGGCGGCAGCTGGAGCAATAGGCTTCTCGGATGATGGCGATAGCTGCGACGATACCGGCATCATGATTGCGGCGCTCGAGGCCAGCAAAGAGCTGAATCGTCCAGTCATGGTTCATTGTGAAGACAAGAACCTCATGGGCGGCTCCATGCATGAGGGTGCCGTATCGGCGCGGCTTGGGTTCAAGGGACTGCCGGCGCTTGCTGAAGAGCGCTATCTTGCTCGGGATCTCGAACTGGCTGCCAAGACCGGCGGCTGGCTCTACGCGCTTCATGTCAGCACCGGCGCGGGGATCGAGCTGATCCGACAAGCGAAAGCCTCCGGCGTGCATGTCACCGCCGAAGCAATGCCGCACCACTTACTGATGACCGACGAGTGGGTGGCCGGCGACCGCACCTTTGTGAATGTGGACGAACCGGCCGGAATGATCGGCGCACCTGCTGATCCGAACACTAAGGTCAATCCTCCTTTGCGACCACACTCAGACACCGAACTGCTGCTTGCGGCTATCGAAGACGGCACCTTCGACATCGTCGCCACCGATCACGCGCCGCATGCCGCCGCCGACAAAGTCCTCGGACAGTTCGAAACTGCATCGTTCGGGCTCAGCGGCCTCGAATTTGGCCTGCCGATGATGCTTTCCCTAGTCCGCACCGGGCGCCTCTCGCTGATCGATCTGGTTCGTCTGATGAGCTACGAACCGGCCAGAGTGCTCTCCAGTAACCGAGGCCGCATCACAGTGGGAGCGCCCGCCGACATCACCATCTTCGATCCCGATGAAGTCTGGGTCGTTGATGCCAAGCAGCTCCGAACGAAAAGCGCCAATACGCCTCTGCTTGGAATGACCCTACGCGGTCGCGCGCGCTATACGATTGTCAATGGAGAAGTACGTTTTGCCACCTGAGAACACTGTCAGCGAACTTCGATTTCGGCCCGCCTGGGATGCAGCGCTTGCCCTGGCAGACGGAACGATCTTTCGCGGTCGTGGCTTCGGCGCTCCGGTCGACGCTGACGGCGAGGTCGTGTTCACCACCTCGATGACCGGGTATCAGGAGATCTGCACCGATCCGTCCTTTGCCGGGCAGATCGTCTGTATGACCTATCCACTCATCGGCAACTACGGAGTCAACTCGGCCGATGCCGAATCGCGCCGACCCTGGATCTCCGGGTTGATAGTGCGTGAGCTCTGCGAACTCCCCAGCAATTGGCGCTCCGAGGGTACCCTCGATGCCTATTTGCTCGAAAACCAAATACCTGGCATCTACGGGATCGATACGCGGGCCCTCACGCGCCACATCCGCACCAGCGGCGATATCCGCGGAGTGCTGGTGCGCAATCTCGACGGCATTTCGGATGAAGAGCTCATTGCCCGGGCGCAAAATGCAACGCTGCCCGGCGACTGGGATGTCGTCGGGTTCGTCGGTCACGATGCGCTGCAACACTTCGGCGACGGTAACGGACCGCACATTGTCGTTGTCGACTGCGGCGTCAAGCTCAACATCATCCAGTCCCTCATCGACCGGGGCGCCGTTGTCACGGTCGTTCCGTATGGGACGCCTTACGTGGATATCGAAGCGCTGAACCCGGATGGCATCGTCGTTTCCCCGGGGCCAGGCGACCCGAAGAATCTCGACAGCGGACTGGATGTCGTACGTGCGACGCTGGAGGCCGACGTGCCGTATTTCGGCATCTGTCTTGGACATCAGCTGCTGGCGCGAGCGATCGGCGCTGACACTGGCAAGCTGAAATTCGGTCATCGCGGCGGCAATCACCCGGTCAAAGATCTGCGTACTGGTGCGGTTTCCATAACCGCGCAAAATCACGGATTCTACGTCGATGGTTCCACGCTGCCAGTCTCGACCGACTGGGAAGTGGCCATTGTCAACCTCAACGATCAAAGTGTCGAAGGTCTGCGCCACGCCACGCTGCCGATCATCTCGGTCCAATTCCACCCCGAGGCCTCGCCGGGCCCCTGGGATAGCGGCACCCTCTTCGACAATTTTCTCGATATGGTGCGGGCAAGGAAGGCAGCGTGACAGACGAGATTCGCAGCGTTCTGGTGCTCGGCTCGGGCCCGATCGTTATCGGTCAGGCGGCCGAGTTCGATTACGCCGGCACTCAGGCGTGTCGAGCCCTGCGGGAGGAGGGGATCCGCACCATCCTCGTCAATTCCAACCCCGCGACGATCATGACCGATGAGGACATCGCCGATGCGGTCTATATCGAGCCGCTGAAGCCCGAAGTTATTCGCCGCATCATTCAGCGCGAGCGGCCCGACGGCCTGCTTCCAACCCTTGGTGGACAAACCGGACTCAATCTCGCGGTCGAGGTGGCCGAGCTTGGTATTCTCGCCCGCTACGGTGTCAAGTTACTTGGTACCCAACTCTCCGCCATCAAGCGCGCCGAGGACCGAGCACTGTTCAAGCAGATGCTGGAAGAGATCGGCGAGCCCGCGGTCGAAAGCGCGATCGTGCATTCGATCGAGGAAGCCCGCGAATTCACGAAGATCGTGCCGCTGCCATTGGTCATCCGGCCGGCATTCACCCTGGGTGGCACCGGCGGTGGTGTCGCGACGACGCCGGATGAGCTCGACCGCATCGTCGCCAGCGGACTCAATGCCAGTCCGATTCACCAAATCCTGCTCGAGCGATCACTGACCGGTTGGAAAGAGATCGAATACGAGGTGATGCGCGACAGCGTCGACACCTGTATCACGATCTGCAATATGGAGAATTTCGACCCGATGGGCGTCCACACGGGCGATTCCATCGTCGTCGCTCCGTCGCAGACGCTTTCCGACTACGAATATCAGATGCTTCGTTCGTCAGCGCTCAAAATCATCCGCGCGCTGGAGATCGAGGGCGGATGCAATATCCAGTACGCGCTCGATCCCGATTCGTTTGCCTATTCGGTCATCGAGGTCAACCCGCGAGTCAGCCGCTCGTCGGCGCTTGCCTCCAAGGCGACAGGCTATCCGATCGCGCGGCTGGCGGCCAAGATTGCCATCGGCAAGACCCTCGATGAATTGCGCAACGCTGTCACCCAAAAGACGACCGCCGCCTTCGAGCCCGCGCTCGATTACGCCGTCGTCAAAATCCCACGCTGGCCATTCGACAAGTTTTCGCGCGCCGATCGCACCATCAACACTCAGATGAAGGCGACCGGCGAGGTCATGGCAGTCGATCGTTCCTTCGAGGGAGCGCTGCAAAAGGCGGTGCGCTCACTGGAGAGCCAGGCTAAGGATCTTGCCTGGGTGGATCCTAAATGGACCCCTCAACAGATCGAAGGACTGATTCGGAGGCCGAACGATCAGCGGCTCTGGGCCATTATGGCCGCACTCCGCAATGGCATCTCGGTCGACGACATCCACGACTGGTCGAAGATCGACGAATGGTTTCTGGAGAAGCTGCTCGGTCTGGTCGAGATGGAGCGGGAAATCGCTGGCACCGAAGGCGAGCTCGACCCTGAGCTGCTCTGGGCTGCCAAGCGTGCCGCTTTCAGTGACCGGCAGATCGCGAACCTTCAGGGCAAAACCGAGCAGGCGGTGCGGGACTATCGGGTCGGGCTCGGTATGACTCCGGTGTATAAGATGGTCGACACCTGCGCTGGCGAATTCGAAGCGTCGACGCCCTATTTCTATTCCACCTATGAGCTCGAGGATGAAGCTGCCCCGATCGAAGGGGAGCGCGCGTTGGTCATTGGCTCAGGACCGATTCGCATCGGGCAGGGTATCGAGTTCGACTATTGCTCCGTCCATGCCTCCCGTGCGCTTCACGATGCCGGGGTCGCATCGATCATGATCAATTCCAATCCTGAGACCGTCTCGACCGATTTCGACGCGTCCGACCGACTCTATTTCGAACCGCTCGATGCGGAGAGTGTCGATTCGGTCATCAAGCACGAGCGGCCAGACGGCGAAGGACCCGGACCGCCGGTCATCGTGCAATTTGGCGGCCAGACCGCCATCAATCTGGCCGAGCCGCTCACCGATCGCGGGGCCGAGATTCTCGGATCCTCACAGGACACGATCGATCTTGCGGAGGACCGCTACCGCTTCGAAGCGTTTCTGCGCGGGCTTGGCATTCCGCAACCGAATGGCGCCGCCGTCACGACACTGGCCGATGCTGAAGCAGTCGCCGATCGCATCGGCTATCCGGTGCTCGTTCGGCCCTCCTACGTGCTGGGTGGCCGCGCCATGGAAGTCGTTTATAGCTCCGAGCAGTTGCATCGCTATATCCGTAACGCCACGACCATGACGGACGACCGGCCAGTGCTGGTCGACAAGTACCTTCTCGGCAAAGAAGTCGAAGTCGATGCCATCTGCGACGGCACGGATGTGCTCATCCCCGGGATCATGGAGCACATCGAGCGGGCCGGCGTACATTCCGGTGACTCCTTCGCGGTCTATCCCGGCATCCGGCTTTTCCCAGCCGAGATCGAAACGATCGTCGACTACACCACTCGCATTGCGCTCGAAATCGGCGCTCTTGGTCTCATCAATATCCAGTACGTGATTCACGGCGGTCGTCTCTTTGTGCTGGAAGTGAATCCGCGCTCATCCCGCACGGTGCCCTTCCTGAGCAAAGTGACTGGGGTGCCGATGGTTCGGCTGGCCACCAATATCATGCTCGGCAAGACATTGGCCGATCAGGGATACCAGGGCGGACTCTGGCCCCGGCAACCGCTCGTGGCGGTCAAAGCACCGGTCTTTTCGATGGCGAAGCTGCGCGGGGTCGAAGTCAATCTCGGACCGGAGATGAAGTCGACCGGCGAGGTCATGGGCATCGATCGCAACTTCGATTCGGCTTTTTACAAGGCGCTGATCGGAGCAGGTCTCTCATTGCCGCCGCGCGGTTCGATTCTCATTTCGTTGGCGGATGAAGACAAGAGTGAGTCGCTCGAGATGATCAGCTCCCTGGTGCGGCAGGGCTACAAGCTCTATGCCACCGAGGGCACCGCGGCGATGATCGAGCGCGCCGGCATGCCTGTGCAAATGGTCACCAAACGCATCGGTCGTGGTAAACCGGATATTGTGGATATCATCCTCATGGGGGTGGTCGACGGAGTCATCAACACGCCGGGACCGGCCGACAAGGAAATTCTCGACGGGCTCGAGATCCGGCGAGCGGCGGTGGAACGGGGCATTCCCTGTATCACTTCGATCGATACCGCGCGAGCGATGGTGGCCGCGATGGAGCGCGCGACCGAGGTTTATACGGTACAGCCCATCACCGAATACCGTAAGACAGGAACCGGATACTAGCGGTAGATCTCGATTGCCCGGAAGGAGGAGACGTGATTCAGAAAGTCCTCTATGGGATGCTCGTCCTCGTTCCGATCACGATTCTGCTCGATTATTTCGGCAAGGGCGGTCATTCGCTGATTTTCGTTCTGAGCGCGTTGAGTCTGGTGCCGCTCGCAGGGGTGCTCGGGTCAGCGACCGAAGAAACCGCGATCTACACGGGTCCAAAAATCGGTTCGCTCCTGAACGCGACGCTTGGCAATATGGCTGAGCTGATCATTGCGTTCGCCGCACTGCGTGAAGGATTGCACAGTGTGGTTCGAGCCAGCATCGCCGGTTCGATCATCGGGAATATTCTCATAGTGCTTGGAGCGTCGCTGCTGGTCGGCGGGTTCAAAAACGGTATTCAGAAATTCGATCCGCGCGAGGCCTCGACCAATGCGACCATGATGACACTGGCGGTCATCGCCTTGGTTGTGCCTGGTCTGTTCTACCTCACGCAAGCCGACGGAATGCGACTCACCCTGCACCATGCCGAGCGATTGAGCGATGGCGTTGCGCTGATCATGCTGATCATCTACGCCGCCTACCTTTACTTCACGCTCTTTCAGAAGGGCGTAGCGCCGAAGCACGGCGCACGGGGCGAAGAAAAAGCGTCGATGCCGTTGTGGCAGGCGGTCGCGCTGCTGGTGGTGGCCACCATCGCCGTTGTGGTGATGAGCGAGATACTCGTTGGTGTGATCGAACCGACGGCTGAGTCTTGGGGCCTGAGCGACGCGTTCATCGGTTTGATCATCATTCCACTGGTAGGCAATGTCGCCGAGCACATGGTTGCCGTGAAGGCTGCATATAACGATGATATGGACCTCAGCATGGGCATCGCCCTTGGGTCTGGATTGCAGGTCGCTCTGTTCGTTTCGCCCGTGCTGGTCCTGTTGGGCGAACTGATCAACAAGCCAATTCCGATCGTATTCAATACCTGGGAGCTGATTGCATTGATCGCCGCCGTGCTTCTTGCGGTCGCGATCTCGCAGGACGGCGAATCCAACTGGCTCGAAGGCGCCCAGCTTATTTCGGTCTATCTCATTCTTGCGACCGCCTTCTATTTCGCAGGGTAAGCAACGATGGCTATCGATCTGCAACAGCTCTTTGTCGATTCCGGCGCACTCAAGGAAGGCCATTTCTTGTTGGCGTCAGGACGCCATAGCGATAAGTACCTGGAGAAATTCGACCTGCTGCGCAACCCGGCCGCGACCTCTCAGGTTCTCGAACCGCTCGCGGCGCAGCTCGAGCGTTGGAATATTGACATCATCGTCGGCCCGACCACCGGCGGCATATTGCTTGCCTTCGAGCTTGCTCGCCAGCTCGGTTTGCCGGCCGCCTATGCTGAGCGAAAAGGGGAAGGGCTCTCCGGCCGCGAGATCAAGCGCGGCACCGTTCTCCCGCCGGGCAGCAACGTCTTCGTCATCGACGACATTCTGACCACCGGTGGCTCGATTGCCGAAACGCTCAATGCCCTGAAAATTGCGCCAGTCGAGATCGTCGGCATCGCCGTGCTGGCCGATCGCAGCGCCGGATCGGTGAAATTCGGCGACATCCCGATGATCCCGCTCCTCTCCCTCGACATCCAAAGCTGGCCCGCGGACGCCTGCCCTCTTTGCGCAGCCGGTATCCCCCTCATCAAACCAGGTTCCACCGCTGTCAAGTAATCCGCTCACCTTAGGCTGTCCCAAGAGCGGGGTCGTGTCCTGGAATCTGCGCAAATCTATTCAAAGAATCTAAGCATACTTGCGTAAAATCGCTGCTTCGAAAAAATTGGCGAGTTGTGGCAAAGATGCGCAGCCGCTACTCCCGGGCATCAACGATGGCCCCGGGGAGGCGGTGGCGCAGTCGAGACGATGAGCTGGGCGGCGAGAGCAATCTCGCGCATTGGTGGGTGCTCAAGCCGGTGGCCGGAGTCCTGTGCTAGTGTTCGCCGGTCTCGTGGAGATGCTCCACCCGAGCGCGCAGGGCATCCCGTTGCATCATGAGGTCATCGAGCCGCTGCTCGATCTGGGCCAGGGTTTCCGGGCGTGGACGCGCGACGTATTCATCCCGGAGCTCAATGAGCATCTGCGAGAGCCGGCCGATCGTCCGCACGGTATGCACCGGATCGTCCTCGCGTGACGGTACCGAATAGCCGCTCATGCCAACTCCTTAGTCGGTCCCGTCCGACGGTTGTTTCATCAGCACCAGCATATCCTGCTCGGAAAGAATTGGCACGCCGAGCTCTTTCGCTTTATCCGCCTTGCTGCCGGCCTCTTCCCCAGCGACCACATAGCTGGTCTTTTTCGAGACCGATCCCGAAACATTGGCGCCGAGATCGCGCAACATCGCTTCGGCCTCGGCACGGGTCAGCAATTCGAGCCGGCCGGTCAACACGAAGGTCTGTCCAGAAAGCGGGCCGGGTTCGTCCGATTCGGGTTCCCCGTCCGACATGTTCACCCCCGCCGACGCCAGCTTTTGGATCACAAGTTGATTGTTAGGATCGGCAAAGAAGTCGACCACACTCTGAGCCACAATTGCGCCGATGCCAGATACTGCGTTGACTTCGTCGAATGTCGCGGATTGCAAACGTCCCATCGAACGGAATTTTTTCGCGAGCTGATTGGCGTTACGCTCGCCGACATGGGGGATGCCAAGTCCTGCCAGTAGTCGAGCAAGGGAACGCTCTTTCGACGCCTCGACCGACTTTCTCAGGTTCTCCGCGCTCTTCTCACCCAGCCCCTCGAGTTGCGCGACCTGCTCCCAGTCCAGCGTGTAGATGTCTCCGAAGTCGTGGATCCAACCGAGATCGACGAACCGGTCGGCCAGCTTGTCCCCCAGGCCGACGATGTCCATTGCCCCTCGGGAAACGAAGTGATGCAGGCCTTCGCGAATCCGCGCTGGGCACGCCGAATTCGTGCAATACCGCATGGCTACGCCTTCGTCGCGCTTGGTCGGCGTTCCGCATACCGGGCAGAGCTCCGGCATAGCGTATGGAATCTCGGCTCCGGTTCGCCGTTCGACGATCACCTTGACGATCTGGGGAATCACATCCCCGGCGCGCTGCACCACTACCCAATCGCCGATGCGGATGTCCTTGCGGGCAATCTCGTCCTCGTTGTGGAGGGTCGCGCGCTTGACGGTCACGCCGCCGATATTCACCGGTGCAAGAAATGCGGTCGGGTTGAGTGTTCCGGTGCGACCCACGGTGATGACAATGTCCTCGACCTGGGTCGTTTTCTGGATGGCCGGGAATTTGTAGGCCGTTGCCCAGCGCGGTTCGCGCGAAATGATCCCGATCTCGTCCTGGAGATAGACCGAATCGATCTTGGTCACGACCCCGTCGATCTCGAAATTTAGCTCGTCACGCTGGCCGAGCCACCACTCGCACCGCTCCCAGACTTCATCGATGCTCCCATGACGCATCGGGTAGGGAGCGGTTTCGAAGCCGTATCGAATGAGCATCTGCAGCGTGTCGTAATGGCTGTCGGGACGGGGAAAGCCTTCCAGATAGCCAATATCCCAGGTATAGAAGCTGAGCGGCCGCTCTTTGGTTTTGCGTGGATCGATCTGGCGCAAACTCCCGGCTGCCGAGTTACGCGGATTCATGAACGGCTCACCGCCGGCCTCGAGAATACGGCTATTGAGCGCATCGAAATCTGACTTCTTCATATAGACCTCGCCGCGCACCTCGATGCGGGAAGGAATAGGGAAGTCGGCGGCTTGCTTCAGGCGGATTGGAATCGTGCGGATCGTTTTGAGGTTGGCCGTCACGTTTTCGCCGACGAACCCGTCACCGCGGGTGGCCCCGGTTTGCAGCACGCCGTCGACATAGGTCAGCGCGACCGCCAGTCCATCGATCTTGGGTTCGGTCACCAGCGTCATCGACTCGCGGCCGGCCGCGCGCTGGGCCCGCATCCACCAGGCGGCCAGCGTGTCCTTGTCGAAGACATTGCTCAAAGAGAGCATCGGCACCGGATGTACGACTTTGGCGAACTGTGACTGGACCGGCGCGCCGACGCGCTGGCTTGGCGAATCGGGTGTCACCAGCTCGGGATAGGCTTCCTCGAGGCGCATCAGTTCGCGCATCGCCTCGTCGTATTCCGCGTCGGAAACCGTCGGTTGGTCGAGAACGTGGTACTCATAACTCCAGCGTTCGAGATCCTTGCGCAGGAGATCGAGTCGTTCGCGAACGTCCTGTTCGGTCATCGAAGCATTCCTCTGGTCGAGATCTGGGCTCAATGTAGTGGTGTATAGTGAACGTACGATACGAACAGACATTCTATCATGGTGCTGTTCCCCGGCAGCACGTGTCGTGAGCAATGAGACCCCGTCGAGATCCCCGGCCACGCCCCGTTCCAAACGTCGAGCTGCAAGGTGAATCGATGGAAGCGAGGCTTTTCCTTTCCCAGCGAGCGCGGGATTTCGTCACTGCGTCTGGTGGCGCGGTTCATGAGGATTTGCTGATCGGGCATATCTTTGGATCGACACGCACTCCAGAGCTCTGGCGCGCGTTGTTCTATGCGGTGATGCGCGACACGCCGGAGCTGCGGGTGCGGGGGGAGCGGGAATGGGTTTTGTCGGACGGCGTCCCTCAGATCGATATTGCGTTTCCTGATTTTGTCGCGCTCGATGTCGAAACCACGGGTCTGAGACCCGCATCGCATCGGGTGATCGAGATCGGGATGATCCGTTATTCCGTGGGAGAGCCGGTCGAGCGCTTTCAAATGCTCTTCGATCCAGAACGCAAGTTGCCGGCCTATATCACCAAGCTGACCGGTATTCGCGATGTCGATCTGCGCGGTCAGGACTTCTTTTCCACCCACGCGGCTACCATCGAGGAGTTCATCGGTGACGCGCTGATCGTCGGTCACAACGTCATGTTCGATATCGGATTCCTCAATGCCGAGCTGCGCCGCGCTGGTCGCATGCCATTGGTCAACGATCGAGTCGACACCATGGCCCTGGCGATGCGGTATCTCCCGGATCTTCGCCGCGCCAGCCTGGACAAGGTTGCCTCCGCGCTTGGTCTGGCGCCTCGCAAGATCCATCGTGCCGAGGATGATGCGGAGCTCACGGCACGTGCCGCGCTCGTTTTGTTCCGTATTGCCGCCGAGCACGGCGATGGGTCACTCGATGCGCTCAAAGCCACATCACGCCTCCCGGAAGCGCGACCGCGGGATGGGATCGGGCGGGGCCGAGCTTTGCTCGACACCGACTTTCTGAAGACGATTCCGTCCAAACCCGGTGTCTACCTGATGTTGGATGCGAACAAGCGCGTCATCTATGTCGGAAAAGCCAAGGACTTGCGCGACCGGGTGGGATCCTATTACTCGCAGCCTCTCGGCTACACCCGGAAGATGGATGGCCTACTCGAGTCCATCGCCGAGATCGACGTCCGGGTGGTTGGCAGCGAGCTCGATGCACTGATGCTCGAAGCGCAACTCATCAAGCGCTACCAACCTCGGTATAACACGGTCATGCGCTCGCACGAGCAATATCCCTATATCAAGGTCGACCTCGCGTCACCCTGGCCGCGGATTCAGCTGGCCCCTGAATGGAAGAATGACGGTTGCAGGTATTTCGGTCCCTATCGAAATCGGAGCGCGGCCAAGCAGGTCGTCGAGCTGCTGAATGTCCATTTCCAACTGCGAACTTGCACCCGAAGTTTCAAGACCGCGCGCAGCTACGGCTCGCCCTGCCTCAAGCTCTCGCTCAAGCAGTGTCTCGGTCCTTGTGCCGGCAAGGCAGACCGCGATATCTACATGGAGCGCATCCGGTCTGCTCTTCGCTTTCTGGAAGGCAACGACGCTCCTTTGCTTCAGCGCATTTGGGAACATCTGGAAACGGCTGCCGCGACCGGGGACTTCGAGCATGCGCGGCGGCTGCGGCGGGACATCCAGATATTGCAATCGATTGCCGGCGTCCACCGGGTGATCCAGGAAATGGAACGACGACCTACGCTCCTGCTCGCGCTTCCCACTCCGGAACCCGATCGCATCGATTGTTGTCTGGTCGTCTCTGGGCGGATTTGGAGCCGCACCGGGGTCAGCCGTTGGGAAGTGGGCGACGATATCCATCGCCGTGTATCCACGTCGCTCGAGCGCATGCGCCGCTCGGGATCGCCCCAGATCGACCCGGCAACGGTCGACGAAGCGTTCATTCTCGATCGCTGGCTCAACAAACACTGGGGTCATCCGGCAATCCTGAACCTGGGCACTGAATCGTTGCCGGATGCGG
>DASTFJ010000286.1:0-4221 GCA_035708745.1 Thermomicrobiales bacterium
CGCCGAGCCCTATGCCTGGCAGAACACGGTCGATCTGCCGCATGCGGTCGAGCTGCTGGATGCGGGGTTGGACTGGCTGGCCGGGCAGCGGCTCGATGCGCTGGTGCTGCTGGGGGATCTGACCGAGGCGGCCGATAAGGAATCGTTCGCGGTCGTCCAGGAGCGGGCGCTGGCGCTGGGGGCGCCGGTGCTGGCGGTGCCGGGGAATTGCGATGTCGATCCGGTCGAGCGGTCGCTGAGCGCGTTTCAGGAGATTCGGGGCGAGCGCGTGGCGATCTCGCCCGCTTTGCTGTCGTTGTTGCCCGGTTGCATGATGGAGCTGGTGCATCTGGGCGGGGAGCCGAGGTCGAAGCTGCTACGCGGGGTGCGGCCCTCCCAGAGCTCGCTTGCGCCCGATGTCCAGCTTGTGCTGACGCACTATCCGGTGCTCGAGCTGGAATCGGATCTGACAGCCAAGGGATTCCGGCATTCGGGCGATCTCACCAACCGGGGCGAAATCGAGGAGGAGCTTCGGACACGTAATACGCCCATCGTCATCGTTCATGGGCATCTGCATGTGCACGACGCCCGGATCAGTGGCTCGCTGCTGCATCTTTCCTGTGGCGCACTCGTCGAACCGCCGCATCTCGTGCACATCGTCGAGGTCGACATGGAAGATGGGCGCATCGATGTTCGTCGTCATGCGCATTCGGTGCGGAACGATGCGGTCGAGCGCCTGCCGGTTTTCGCGCCATTGGACCAGGCGTGGGTCTGGGACGGAATCTGCTGGACGGAGTTCGGCTCTGCCACATTGTCTCGATCGTAGGCCATAGGTGTCTGCGCTTTTTTGACGATGGGTCGCTCACTCGACCGAATCGTCCGGGAAACGGGCGGGTACAGGGGCCCGCCCCTACTCCTACCCAGGGGAGGGTGAAGAGGAGAGGTAGCGACAGGAGCGGCCTATCGCAGGGCGCGGAGACCCTGCGCTACGATCAGGGGTGGTGCGTTGGGGCCGGTTTCATGCGTCGGCGATATCCCTGTTCTCGTCGTCCGCGCCTTCGGATGGGGGGCGGAGCTCCCCGAGGGAATAAGAGAGCACCTGCACGCCGTCCAGACTTCGCAGCGTGTCGATCAGGCTTGCCGCCTGGGCGGGAGCAAGCGGCCCAAGATCCAGGGCAATACGATCGGCCTGGCCGCCGCGCACCGGCCGCAGCCGCAGTCCGCGCAGATCGAAGCCAGCTCCGGAAACCGACGCTTCGATTGCCGCCAATCGCCCCTCCCCTCTGGTCACGCGGAGCTCCAATTGGTGAGCGCGGTGATGCTGAAAGAAGTGTCGCTCGATCGGCCGTAGACCAGTCTGGATGACCAGGATGATGGTCGTTGCTACGATTGCGGGCGCGATAAGACCGCCGCCGGCCGCCAGGCCGATGCCGGCAACGGCCCAAACGCTGGCAGCCGTCGTCAGACCGCGCACAGCATTCTTGCGAAAGATGATGACCCCGGCGCCGAGGAAGCCGATGCCACTCACGACCTGGGCGGCGACGCGGCTGGGATCGAGCACCGCCTGGCGGCCCGGTCCAAGCGCATCGTCGAAGCCGAATGCCGAGACGATGATCATCAGCGCGGCGCTGACGGCGACGATGGCGTGCGTGCGGAGCCCAGCCGCTCGTTCCAGCCGTTCGCGTTCGAGCCCGATCGCCGCGCCGAGCGCTGCTGCGACGGTGAGCCGGATGGCGACTTCGCTCAGTGATAATGCCGATGCGTCCGCCATGGCTTCCCTCTCCCTGTTCGGTCTGACGTGTCACACCCGGCTGGACATTTGGCGCACTCCGCGCCTACGCGAACGGGGCCACGACCTCCTCGGCCAACCGGGCGACGATCCCCTCGGGATAGGGGTAGGACAGCATCAGGATGATGTGGGTCGCGCCGTTGGCGATGAGCGGTTGCAGGTTGGCGACCGTGGCTGGGAGGTCGTCGTAGTCGACCCGGGTCTGAACCGAGATTTCGATCTCACTCGGGTCGCGGCCGATGGCTGCGCAGTGCCCGAAGAGGACGTCCTTCTTATGGAGGAAGGTTTCCAGATCGGGGGTGGCGGCATTCCAGAGATCGGCATGCCGGGCCACTACGCGCAGGGTCAGCTGCTCGCCGCTGCCGCCGATCATGAAGGGCGGCCAGGGCTTCTGCACCGGTTTCGGTTCGAGGCGGGCTTCCTTGAGCTGGTAGTACGCGCCGTCGTAATCGACCACGTCCTGGGTGAAGAGGAGCTTGGTCAGCTCGCAGGCTTCGCCCAGCCGCTTGATGCGCTCGGCTGGCTCGTAGAGGGGAATGCCCATGCTCTCGTGCTCGTAGACATTCCAGCCGGCGCCGACGCCGAAATCGAGCCGGCCATGCGAGATCAGATCGACCGTGGCCGCGATGTGCGCGTGCACCGCCGGGTTGCGATAGGTGTTGCCCGCCACCATCAAACCGAGGCGCAACCGTTCGGTTTGCGCGGCCAGGGCGGCCAGCATGGTCCAGCCTTCGTAGCAGGGACCGTCGATATTGCCGACGATTGGATTGAAGTGATCGAAGAGCCAGGCATGGGTGAAGACCGGATTGGCGTCGGCTTCTTTCCAGACCGGCACGATCGCCTCGTAGGTGGTGTGTTGTTGCGAGGTCTTGATTCCCCAGCGCAGCTCCGGCATCGATGCGTCTCCCTCTGGTTTTGTAATGCATACCAACGATCTGCGCTCAATTGTGACGCGAGCGCGCGAGTCGTACAGTTGTCGAGCAGCGAACGACTTACTGAACAGAAGGGAGCCCTCATGCCTGCTTCCCATTCCACTCCTACGGTTTCCAGCGTCGACAGCGATTTCGCCACGTTTGGCGCGGTGCATCTCGATGTGACCGATCTCGACCGCGCCCTCGGGTTCTGGCGCGATCTGATCGGATTGCGGGTGCTCTCCGAGGCGGCTGACTTGACCGTGCTGGGGGTGCCGGGCCGGCCGCTGGTGGCGCTCCATCCGGGCGCGACCGGTCCGCTACCGCGCAACTTCAGCGGGCTCTATCACCTGGCGATCCATGTTCCGACTATGGAGGATTTCGCCCGTATTCAAGCGCGGGCGGAAGCGGTGGGCTATCCCCAGTACCCGACCGACCACCTCACGCATTACGCCAACTATCTCGACGATGCCGATGGCAACGGGCTGGAGATGGTCTTCGAAACGCCGGAGCGGGTGGGCTCGTTGGTGGACGGTCCGGAGGGGTTCGGGTTCATCGACGCCGATGGCAAACCGCACAGCGGGCGCGAGGCGATCGACCTGCCGTGGCTGCGCTCGTTCCTGCCGGACGGGAATCTGGAGCCGGGGATGCCGGACGGCGCGGTGATCGGGCATTTGCACCTGCGCGTGGCGGATATGGCCGCCAATCACGCCTTCTATCGCGATCAGATCGGCTTCACCCCGAACATGTTCAACGAGCGGATCGGGATGTACGACCTGTCGGCCGGTGGATCGTTTCCGCACCGGCTGGCGGGGAATATCTGGGAGAGCGGCGGGCGGCCGCAGCGGCCGGAGGGGACTGCCGGATTGCGCTCTTTCACGTTGGTGCTGCGCTCGCCGGAGGATTTGAGCGCGACGGTTTCGCGGGTGGCGATTGCTGGTGGGGCAATCGAGCAGCAGGGGGATGCGGCGGTGGTGTCGGACCCGTCGGGGAATCGGTTGTTGTTGACGTTGGCCGATCCTCCTGCATAGGAGGAGCCGATTGGTCGTTACGACAGCAAATACCAGTCGCAGACCAGCGCGGTTCCGGCGTCGAGCGTGATGGACACTCCCTCAGACGCGGTCGTGAATTGATCCACGAAAGCGGTTGCTCCCTGGTCGGGGGAGCAGAAAACATACACCGGTTCTCCTGGACCGGCATACGGTTCCCAAACGGAAAACACGCCCAGATCCAGACCGTTTGCCCGCGCGATACCTGGCCCTGGCGAGGTTTCGATCTGCGAGGTCACTTCCTGGCTCGCACCGTTCGCGTTGCTCACCGAAAAGGCGATTCCCGCTACTCCGTTTCCATGGCAGTCGTTGTAGTAATCGCTACCGCCATAACCTGCTGGGCACTGGGCCGCATGAATTTCGATACTCACCGTGCCGGGCGCAGAAATTCCACAATCTCCGCACGTTGCGGCTGCTTGTCCCGTTGGTTCTCCGAAAACGTAGACCTCGATCGTCCTGTCTGGATTTCCAACTGTGAGTGGAAGCCGGTAGC
>DASTFJ010000287.1:0-7391 GCA_035708745.1 Thermomicrobiales bacterium
GCCGGTCTGCCCGGCGGCGCGATAGGCAATCTCTTTCCCGGTCCGATGCGTCCCCATCTTGAGGATGCCACTCGACCGCTGCAGCACCCGCCCCAGCACCGTCAGGTCGGGGATCACCGTCCCGTCCGGTTCGCGCCCGCTGGCAGTCAGCGTCTCGAACGCGGTCAAAGACGACGCGATCGGCTCTTTCGGGAGTGCAATCGTTTCGACGCCCTGATAGATCTTGAACCGCCCGGGATCGTTCGCCGGGTCCTGCGCCCCCAGTGCCGGGAATGCATCCGGCGGCGTCCCCGCCACCACGTCGAGCGCTCCATCCGGCCCGGTCACGAATCGATATTTCGTCCGGTCGTTGTACGCTCGCGCGGCAGCTCCAGGCCGAGACCGATCGTTTTCCACTGACGACATCTGGAAACTCCGCTCGAACGTCGTAGGGCACTGCAAGCAGCCCAATCACATCGATAGCAACGCATGCAGTCGCTGCACGATACCGTGCCCAGCCGCTTGCCGCTAGAGACCCGCGATCGTCAATTGTTGGTTCGACTGATCGTCCGGGCGGCCTTCGAGGAAGTGTGTGGTGGCTTGCTCGATCAAGCGTAAGAGGTCGTCTCGATCCGACGGCGCCTCGGGAAACGGGAAGGCTCCCAGTCGCTGCAACTGCCCATTGCCATCCGGAGCCCCGGGACCGGTCCAAACGGCCAGCGGCGCCCAACGACGTTTGAGGTTCTCGGTGGCGCCCGCCCAGGTCCCACCCGATCCGGTGGCCGTCGCGATGACGATGGTCAGATCGGACAAGGCATAGATCAGCCGGTTGCGGCCCATCGCATTTCCAACCGTGAACCCGGCCGCCGGATTGACCTGCGAAATGAGGCACAGCTGGCCGTCGGCAATGAACGCTCGCACGTCGCGCTGGCGTGAGCCTCGGGCGAGTCCGGCAGGGAGCAACCCAACCGCACAGCCATCCGCCTGCAGGGAGCCCTGCATGCCGAATTTGTCCGAGCCGTTGGCGCCCCCCGACACAACCACCATCTCCGCGCGAGCGGCACGCAATCCAATCGCGTTCGCCACCTCACCAAGATCGTCCGTGATCTCGCGCGAGCCCACGATGGCAATCGACGGGCGATCCGCCAGCTCGACCGGTCCGGCGCCGAAGATCACCGGCGGAGCAGCACCCTTCAGCCGGGCTTTCCACCGGCGCGGATAGCCTTCCTCGATACGGCTCAACGTCCAGATGCCAGTCTGCCCCAGCTGCTCGAGCTCCAGTGCGACCATGCTGGCACGATCGGCAACCGCCGCCGCCTTGAGCGCGAGCTGGGGATCCAGCTCGGCAGAATTCAGATCGGCCACGCCGGCATAGAGCAGATCGGCCGGACGCATCTGCTGCGTACCGAGCCACTGCGCCAAGCGATTCCATTCCTGGTTGGTGAGCACATCTTCCCGGTTGGGGCTGCCAGATGGAAGTCCGAGGGTGGTGCAAGCCGCCACCATCGCAATCCGGTCATCCAGCACCGAGTTTGTCGCGGTCACGCTTCATCCCCCTTTCGTTGGGAAGCCAGGATGAAGGGATACACCGGACCGCTTCCTCGCTTGCGCAGACGCTCGCCACAAATGGTCAGCGTCCACCGGGAATCGACCAGATCGTCGACGAGCAGCACCGGTCCCGACCGAACCAACTCTGGATCGGCCCGGAAGGCGCCGAGCATGTTCTCGCATTGCCGGTAGCTGTTTTCCATCGTCTTCTGTTCGGCCGTGTCGCGCACCTTGATCAGGGCTTCGACACAGTCGACTCCGAGATTTGCCGCGAGGCGCATCGCAAAATCGCGAACCAGTTCGGGGTGACGGCGCGAGGGAACCGGCACGATCCACCATGTTCGGTCGATGGGCCAAGTGGCCTGAATTGCTTCGGCCGACGCCACAACCAGTCTATCGTCAAAGCGGCCGATCCGATACTTCCCCACCCGCACCAGCCGGCCCAGGATCTCATCCTTGTACGCACACAGCGCCAATCCGGACTCGACCCGGTCCATCTCCTCGATCGTTCGTTTGGGCCGCTCGGGAAGAATGCCGGCCGGAAGCTGCTTGCGGGGTTCGATCGGAATCCACTGGCGTCCCAGGAAGCGACGCGCCCGCTCCACCAGGCGCTCATCGAACGAGGGGGCGACGACGGGGCCGTTGCAATTGGCGCAACGTCCACAAGGACCGCCACTGCGATCGTCGAGCTCGCGTATGACGAACTGCATCAGGCAATCGTGAGATCGAACGAATTCCCGCATTCGCTGCATTTCGCTCTGGCGAATCTCGGTGACCCGCCGCCACCGGTCGACATCTGGCGCCCATTTCAGCGGTGTCCGGCTAAAGACATTCCCCTCGCGAACGATGGCTCCTTCGACTTCGAGGAATTTCAGGCATTTTTCGATGCGACTGTGGGAGAGATTGACGCGCTGCTCCAACTCCCTTTGGGTCAACCCGTCAGCTTCATCCAACGCGTGAACGACCTGCACGATCTCTTGCGCTCCCGGAAAGGCGGAACGAATGAAATACTCCTGAATCTCGTCGTCCTCCGCCCCCGCAAGCAAAATCGCGTAGGCCTCGTCGACCGCGCGGCCGGCTCGCCCGACTTGCTGGTAATAGGCAATCACTGAGCCGGGCCGCTGGTAGTGAACGACGAAACCCAGATCCGGTTTGTCGAATCCCATCCCGAGAGCAACCGTGGCGCACAGCGCTTTGATCTCATTTGCGATCAGCTTCTGCTCGAGATCGATGCGGACCTCAGCGTCGAGCTCGCCATGGTAGGCGGGCGCATCGATTCCCTCCTGTTGCAGGAACCGGGACACCAGCTCCGTATCCCGCACGGTCAGGCAATAGATGACTCCCGCACCCGGCATCTGTGGCAAATGCGTCGCCAGCCAGGCCAGGCGCTGCGATTGAGATGGCAGCTCGATCGTCTGCAATCGCAGCGAATCACGCTCCAGCCCTCCGCGCAGGACCTTCAGTCGCTGCCCAAGCTGCTCCTGGATATCGGTCACCACACGATCGTTGGCCGTGGCGGTAGTGGCCAAAACCGGCAGCGAGGCCGGCATGGCATTGACGATCTGCACGATCCGGCGATAGTCGGGCCGAAAGTCGTGCCCCCAATCGGAAATGCAATGGGCTTCGTCGATCACCAGCATGCCGATGCCCGATTGCAACCGCGGAAGCTCGCGCTTGCGGAAATCGGGATTCGCCAGCCGTTCCGGCGAGATCATCAGCAGATCGATCTCGTTCCGTTCGAGACGCAACGCGATCGCTTCCCATTCCCGGGGATTAGCACTGGAAATCGACTCTGCTACCACTCCTAATCGTTCGGCCATCTGTTGTTGATTGCGCATGAGCGCCAACAGTGGGCTGACCAGCAACGTTGGGCCGGCTCCTTGTTCGCGCAACAAACGGGTCGCCAGGAAATAGACCAGACTCTTGCCCCAACCCGTCCGCTGCACCACGAGCAGGCGCGCCCGATCGTCGACAAGCGCCCTGATGGCATCGAGCTGCCCGGGGCGAAAGGCAGCTTCCAGTCCAAACGCTTGGCGAAACAGCTCGTGAGCACGCTCGGTCGCCGGCGATCTGTTTCCCGAGACGTAACGGCCGACGGACTCGCGGATCTGCGACAGCATCGGGGCATTCCTGAGCAGCGTTCTTCGAGCGATTGTTTGGCTCCGAGATTATGGCACGCCTGGGTGGCATTCACCGGGTGCCCTTACGCGCCATGACATTGGCTGAGCCCGGGGTATGATCCCCGCCAACGTCTCGATAGACGCTAATGAATCGCAGTTCTAATGGAGGAAGACGTACATGACCGAACCCGACAACCTACCCGCGCACGTAGCCGGCAACCGCGAAGCCTGGGATGTCATGGCCGCCGACTACGTATCGGCCGGCGAGCGCAACTGGGCGGACGATGAGCCGACCTGGGGCATCTTCAGCGTCCCGGAAGCGCAGGTCCATCTGCTGCCCGACGACCTGAATGGCAAAGACGTCATCGAGCTCGGCTGCGGCACCGCTTATGTCTCGGCCTGGCTGGCCAAACGCGGAGCCAAACCGGTGGGGATCGACAACTCCCCCAAACAACTGGAAACCGCCCGTCGCCTGCAACAGCAGCACGGCATCGAATTCCCCCTCCTGCTCGGCAACGCCGAAACCGTGCCCTATCCCGACGCCTCGTTCGACTATGCCATCAGCGAATACGGCGCCGCCATCTGGTGCGATCCCTACAAATGGATTCCGGAAGCGGCCCGCTTGCTGCGCCCGGGCGGGGAGCTGATGTTCTTCGGCAACAGCACCCAATTGATGCTGAACACCCGGCCCGACGACGAGGATGCCCCCGTCACGACCCAGCTCGAGCGACCGCTCTTCGGGATGTATCGCTTTCACTGGTCGGACAACTCGACCGAGTTCCACATCTCCCCCGGGGAGATGATCCGCCTGCTGCGCGACAGCGGGTTCGAGGTGCTCGATCTGGTGGAAATCCGCCCGCCGGACGGCGCCACCACCACCTATCCCTACGTCACCCTGGAATGGGCGCAGCAATGGCCCGCCGAACAAGCCTGGAAAGCCCGCAAACGGTAGCGCGACTGGTCGGGAGCTGCATGTCCCCAAACGGACTCACGAGGCCGGGGCTGGAATGGCGCCGATCTGTTGCAGCAGGCCGATCGAATCGGTAGTGATCCAATGCTCGGCGATAACGCCATCGCCGAAGTGAAAGATATTGATCGCCCCGAACGACACCGGCCGCTGCGTGGGCGGCGTGCCCATGAAATCGCCCTGGTGCGTGCCCTCGATCACGATGCGGGCCGCCGCACGGTCGCCATCGACCAGCAGATCTTCGACGCGATGTCGCAGGTCGGGAAAGGCGCCAAAGAAGACGCCCATGAACGGCAGCACCTCGGCGAGCGTCATGGGCGGCAGGCTATCGACATGGGCGATATAGGACGGTCCGAACATCGAAGCGACATCATCGAACCGCCGTTCGTCCACGGCATCGTAATACCGCTGGATGAAGGCACGGGGATCGTCGACAGACATGGTGTTGCCTCCCACTGGATCGAATGCTGCGCTGACGGAGAAACCGATCGCATAGTAGCAGTCGAACCGCCGCGCGAATAGCCTCCGTTCAAGGCGTTTCGCACGGGTATATCCAGCCCCGCCGCGCTTGCACGTTCGCTCCCCATCACCCCTGCCGAGCTGCTCAACACTCCCGCGCAATTTCCCGATCGATCCCGCAATTCCCCTAGAATCGAAGGCAGCGGCGCCTGCGAACGCAAAGGAGCGACCGAGATGGCAAAGGTGCTGTGCGCGACCTGCGGCATTCAAACCGAAACGGGCGAGGAAGCCAGGGTCCTGGAGTTTGGCGGCCGGGTCTTCTACTTTTGCTCGGATGCCTGCATGGAGCTCTTTTTGGCGGATCCTGGCGCCTATCTCGGCGGGTCACCCGAGTCTGATACGCGAGGATGACATGCTGCCTGTGCCTTCGCATCAGCCGTTGTGCCCACGTCCGAGAGATCGGATGCAGGAGCGACCGGCGGCGGGGCTAGGAAACAGCCGTTAGCGTCCTGCCAGGCGGCCCGGGCAGTCCGTATTCCGGTGTCCCGAGCGCGCGGGCAAGCGGTCCGATCGCCGGCAGGCCACCGGTTACCTGCCTCCTTCGGCTACGGGCTGGCTCGGCGCGACCACGTTTGGCGTCGCGCCAGCCACCACCCATCCACAGCCAGCGAGCGGAATTTTCTTCAGGCGTCGCACCGATGATGCGCCACGCACCATTCGGATCAGCAATTCACGGAGCGTTTTTCCATCAAAATCCATCCGGCCGGGATGGATACTTGGTACGGAGATGGCTCAGAATCGGATTGGTTGGCATCCAGGCGTTCCATTCTGTTTCAACCGTACGGCGTTCGGCGCAGGCATACCGATCGTGGCAGGGCGAGCTTGCGCAAAACGCGACAATCTGGACAACGTGAACGGCCCAGGCGTCTTACCTGGGCCGCGGTTGACCCGTTGACTGGTCGGCGTCAAATCTCGGTCGTCGGGGGCGGAGATTGCTGTTGCGCTTCGCGATTCTTCTGCAGGCTGGCCGCTTCCCAGGCGCGGTCCTCATCGCTCAAATGGCTGACGCGACTGTCTTCGCGTTCTTGCTCGTAATTGCGGTCCGATCGGTTGGCAGCGGCGTGCGCCTTCGCCTGCGCGTCCTGCCCCTCCCGGCGTGCTCGGATGGCAAAGAGACCAATGGCTACGAGAAAAATGATGACGATGACGACGATCCACCAGTTCGACATAGTGTGTTGCCTTTCGCGTGAATGTGGCCCGTCGAAGCCGAGCTCACACGCTCGGGCAGCATAGAGTCGGGGCGACAGGCGGCATTCGAATCGTAGCCGCTCCGTTGTGGTTCGGAGAAAACGGAGGGCTGGGTCCGGCAGAACCCCGGAGTCCGCTAGATCAATCTGGAGACGGCTCAGCCGTCCCGATTGCGCCATCGGCCCGTTCGGCGCACTCTTGCACCAGATCGGCAATCCCTTCCAGGGCATAGATGTGGATGCGTAATTTTTGCCGGCCTTCCCGGGGCATCAACTCGGCACTGGCATCCCTGAGGGACCCGGCGTTGCTGCGGAGGAGGGCGGCGACCTCGTAGAACTGACCGGAGACCGGCTGGGCAAAGTAGGCGCGGTGCCAACGGTCCCACGCATCGTGTTCAGAACTGTCCTGTGGATAGGGATTACGGGTTGAGGGGCTCATCACTCGTCTCCTGAAGAGACGATCGATTAGGACAGTCCCCATGTGTTGGGTCCGTCACGTGACGGACAGGGTCGTGTCCAACAAAGACTTCGACCGGTAACTCGAGCGCCTTTGCCAGATGCAGGAGGCGAATCCAGCTGGGCATCACGATGCGGGCTGATTCCATTGCCTGGATGTCGGCGGCGGAGGTATGACACTCCATCAACGCGGCCAGATCCTCCTGGCTCAGACCAAGCGCACGACGGCGTCGGCGAATCACTTGGCCGACCGACGACGGTGGCGGGGCGGGATTCTTGGAGGGCAGGGAGGGGGTCATAGCGGAGCTCCTGGCGCGACACGGCGCGGAGTTCGGCGACAGCCCAGTCCTTGCCAAGCGCAAGACGCTGCCGAGAACGTGAGTGGGCTCACAAGACCGAGACGGGTGGAGTGCTAGACCAGCAAGTCGGGGGCCAATGGGTTATGTTCACTATACAGCAGTATGCGGATCCATGAAACGAGCGGCCCAGGCTCTCGCTTGGTCCGCGGTCGACTCCGCTGCTGCCCATTGGCAGTTCGTCCGGAGGCGGTGTTTTCATAATGCGCCAACCGTAGGGGATGCGGTCCGGCCGTGCCTGTTCGCGCACCCTGAACCT
>DASTFJ010000288.1:0-16218 GCA_035708745.1 Thermomicrobiales bacterium
GTGGCCCAGAGCGCGGTGGCCCCACCCGGTCCCATCCCGAACCCGGTCGTGACCCACCGCAGCGCCGGAGAGTACTGTGGGGTCGCCCCACGGGAGGCGAGGCCGCTGCGAGCCCCCCCGATCACAGACCGGGTGCGGGAATAAATACAGGTGCCGAAAACGGCCGTGCTAATTGCACGGCCGTTTTGCTTTTCCTCGGCGCCGCGACAGCGCGATGCCGCCGGTAAATTGCGTCTGCTTCGGATTCCGAAGTTATTTTCTCCAGCTCGAAGAGCGATTCACTTTGACGCCAGCAGGGTTTGCATCGTAGATTCCTTTGCTTGCGCACTCGTACCTATGGTGCGCAATACGCAAAGGAACCTTCGTGACAGACACAACCGTTTCGTTCAAAACATATTCACGGCCGAGCAAAAAAGTGGTCGCCTCTGGCGTCGTGGCAGGTGCTGCTGTGGGGGCTTGGGCCGCCAGCAAGATGCGCTCGGCCCCGCAAACGTCGTCGGACCAGCAAAGCGACCATCGCCTCATCGATTGGGAACAGGCCCGTTCGATCGCCATCAATATGAATCGTGCCGCCAGTCTCACTTCGGTCGAGCGACAACGACTCGATGCGTATTACCGAGAGCTGGTCGACAAAGCCATCCCGGTAGTCGAGCGCTACGTCGGCATCTCCCTTCCCCACTCGGCCGTGTCGACGCATGCGTTCGACCGAGTCGACTGGATCAACGCCAATATCGATGCATTCCGCGAGATGCTGGCGCCGTTCGAAGCGCTGGCGCAGGACGAATCGAAGAAAAACGCCGCTTCCCAGGTGCTTGCTGGGCTCAATCGGCGCGTAGTTAGCCTCGAAGTCGGCGTCCTGCTCGGCTATCTCTCCCGACGGGTGCTGGGGCAATATGACATCGCGCTCCTCGGCCGCGAGCAGATCGACGGCGGAAAGCTGTATTATGTCGAACCCAATATTCGCCATATCGAACGCTCACTCGACCTTCCGATGGACGACTTCCGTATGTGGCTCGCACTGCACGAGACCACCCATGTGTTCGAGTTCGAGGGATTCCCTTGGGTGCGCCCCTACTTCAACGGCATGCTCGAGGAGTATTTCGCCTACCTGAAGGAAGATGCGGCTCTACTCGGTCAGGGCCTCAAGAACCTCAAAATCTTCGTCGAACGAGCGCGCACCGGCGAAGCGCGCTCGAGCTGGATCGAGCATCTGATGAACGAGAAGCAGCGCGAGCTGTTCAATCGCATGCAGACGATGATGTCGGTCATCGAAGGCTATTCGAATCACGTCATGAATGCGGTCGGCCGTGAGCTGCTGGCCGATTACGAGCCGATCAGCCGCAAGTTCGAATACCGGCAAGCGCACCGCAGCCAGGCCGAGCTATTTTTCGCCAAGCTCACCGGGCTCGATGTAAAGATGGAGCAATACCGGCTCGGCGAGAAGTTCATAGACGCAATCGCCGAACGGCGCGGTCACGACTTCGCGGTACGCGTGTGGGACGGCCCGGAAATGTTGCCTACGCCGGAGGAACTACGAAGTCCGGAACTCTGGATCCAACGCGTCGACCGCTCGAACGAAGGCGCGTTGGCCGCGTCCTAGCCCGGATTATTCATAAAGGTGACAGCGGGGCAAACCTCTGGTATGGAGATGGTGTCTACGCCACTTCATCCTGGAGGTGCCCCGCATGGCTCAGTCTGCCACAGCCACCCGCTCGTTTCCTGACGTTGGTCCGTTGCCGTTGACGGTTGACTTCCTGGGAGGGCGCCTGACGAGTGACGGCGGGTTGCCGTGGCTGGCCGAGGCCAATGCCGCCCTGGGGCTCACCGACCGGCTGGCCGCAGCGACGCCGGATCGCCGGCACCATTGCCACCATGCGCTGCGCGCCGTCCTGGCCCAGCGCATCTACCAGATCGCCGGTGGCTATGAGGATCAGAACGATGCCACCACCCTGCGGCACGATCCGCTGCTCAAGCAGGTCTGTGGCGTCTTGCCCGTGAGCGGCGCCGCCCTGGCCAGCCAACCGACCCTGTCCCGGTTGGACAATGCCTTCGGTCCTCGCGCCTGCTACCGGCTGGCAATGGCACTCGGGCAGGTCTATCTGCAAGAGCGGGAACGGGACGGCATTCCCCGCCACATCGTGCTCGATCTGGATGGCACCGACGACCCGACGCATGGGCAGCAGGAAGGCACGGCCTATCATGGCTACTATGGGCAGTATCAATACCATCCGCTGCTGATCTTCGACGGGCAGACCGGCCACCTCATCACCGCGGTGCTGCGACCGGGCACCGTCCATGCCAGTCATGGGGTGGTGCCCATCCTCAAACGCGTCGTACGGACGCTGCGTGAGCGCTGGCCGATGGTGAGGATCGAGCTGCGGGCCGACAGTGGGTTTGCTATCCCGGCGCTGTACGACTGGTGTGAGACCGAAGGGGTCGGCTACACCATTGGGCTGGGCCGCAATGACCGGCTGGCAGCGGCCATTGCTGAACTGCAGATCGCGGCCGAGACCCAGTCCCAGCAGCAGGGCGGCGCCAAAGTGCGGCTGCTGGGGGAGACGACCTATCAGGCCGCGAGTTGGTCCCATCCACGCCGGGTGGTGATGAAAGCCGAAGTGCTAGCCCCCGGCCCCAATCGGCGCTTTGTGGTCACCAGTCGCACCGACGACGCGCAGGCGTGTTACGACTGGTATGTCGGACGGGGACAGACGGAGAACTGGATCAAGGATCTGAAGCGGGGCTGCTTTGCCGACCGGCTGTCCTGTCACCGGTTCTGGGCCAATCAGGTCCGCTTGTTGCTGCATGCCGCCGCCTATTGGCTGCTCGACACCCTGCGCCGGTGGCTGCGGCAGGCCCAGGTGGCGCCGATGACGCTGGAGACCCTGCGACTGCGGTTACTCAAGATCGGCGGCTGGGTCCGCGAACGCGCCCACACGGTGCACCTGCGGCTGGCCTCGAGTCATCCCAGCGAGGCGTGGTGGCGGGCCCTGGATCTCGCCCGCCACCAGCCAATATGAATAATCCGGGCTAGAAGCTCGGCTGCTCTCGCCGAAGCACCATAGTCTGACGAGGGGCAGGAAT
This sequence comes from Thermomicrobiales bacterium, assembly GCA_035708745.1. Lineage (GTDB taxonomy): Bacteria > Chloroflexota > Chloroflexia > Thermomicrobiales > UBA6265 > JAMLHN01. Next base: position 3,082 of record DASTFJ010000288.1, read on the forward strand.
GTGAGTTCCTGCCCCTCGTGTCGTTTCCGTTCGAAACCGGTATGTGTCGAGCTGTTTTCTCTAATGGAGGAAGTGGCGCGCGCCGGTGAAGACCATGGCAATCCCGGCAGCGTTTGCCGCGGTCAACACTTCCTGGTCGCGAACCGAACCACCGGGTTGGATGACGGCGGAAATGCCGGCCGCGATGGCAGTTTCGACCCCATCCGCGAAGGGAAAATACGCGTCACTGGCCAGCACCGACCCCCGCGCTCGCGCACCGGCCTTGCGTACGGCGATCGTGACGCTCTCGACCCGGTTCGGCTGGCCAGCACCCACACCAACAATGGCCTCTTCGGCCGCCAGAACGATCGCGTTCGATTTCACGTGCCGAACGGCGCGCCAGGCGAATGCGAGATCGCGAAGCTCGGCAGCGGACGGTGGCCGATCCGATGCGACGGTCCAGGCTGAATCCTCGTCAGGATCGAGATCGGGCTGCTGGAGAAGGAGCGCTCCCTGAATCGATCGGATTTGAACGTCCAGATCGGGCGCCAGATCGCTCGCGTCCATCTTGAGCAGGCGCAGGTTCTTTTTCGATTTCAATGTAGATCGAGCATCCTCGGTAAATTCGGGTGCAAGAATCACTTCGTAGAAGGTTTGCTTCAACATCTCGGCGACCGCCGCGTCGACCGGCCGATTGAGAGCCACGATGCCACCAAAGGCCGATACCGGATCGCCGGCCAGCGCGGCCTCGTATGCGGACATGAGATCGTCGCGAACCGCCAATCCGCAGGGAATCATGTGCTTTACGATCGAAACCGCGGGCCGTTCCCAACCCTGGATCGCGCTCCATGCCGCGTCCGCGTCGAGCAGGTTGTTGTATGAAATCTCCTTGCCTTGGAGCTTCTCGGCGGCCAGCACGCCCCGCGGCGTTGTTCCAGGCGAAAGCCGCAGATACGCGGCGGCAGATTGGTGGGGATTCTCGCCGTACCGCAGATCCAGGGTCTTGCGACCCGCGACTGTCAAATCCGAGGGAAACAGATCGTCTGGAACTCGTAGATACGCGCTGATTAGCGTGTCGTACTCGGCGGTATGCTGGAATGCTTTGGCGGCCAGCTCTCGGCGCAGCTCCGGGCCGGCGCCATCCGTGCGGAGAGCGTCCAGCACCCGCGATTGATCGGCCGGATCGACGACAACGATGACATGCGTATGGTTCTTCGATGCGGCACGCAACATCGCCGGGCCACCGATATCGATCTGCTCGATGGCGTCCTCGTCGGTGATGCTTTGCTGAAGAAGTGTCTGCTCGAAGGGATAGAGATTCGAGACGAGCATGCCGATGGGTTCGATCTGGTGGGTTTCGAGCTGCTGGCGATGGTCATCGAGCTCGAGGCGGGCAAGCAATCCACCGTGGATGGCGGGATGGAGTGTTTTCACGCGCCCATCGAGAATTTCGGGAAACCCCGTTACATCTGCAACCGCGATCGCGGGCACACCCTGCTCCGTTAGCATTCGCAACGTGCCCCCCGTCGACAGGATCTCCCAACCCAGCTCGGTCAGCTTTTTCGCGAATTCCACGATTCCCGTCTTGTCATAGACACTGATGAGCGCGCGCACGAAGAGCAAGCATCCTTTCGAGCCAGTCGATCGATTGTCAGTGGTAGTCTAGCGCCGAGGGCGACGTGCTCCGCCATCGCGAATCGACGCCAACAACCAGGAATGCATCCGCATGCAGGACGAGATCGAATCGGGAATGACGCAGCGGACAATCGGCCGCTATCTGGCGGCCCTTTCCAACGGATCCCCGACTCCCGGTGGCGGGAGCGCGGCCGGATTAGCAGGCGCCCTCGGGTGCGCCCTCGGCTCGATGGTCTGCAACCTGACGCTTGCCCGCGAGTCGTCCGATTCCGTCGCCGAGCAGCAGCGGACCTATCTCGATCTGCAACGATCGATGCTGGCGCAGGCGGAGGCGGACGAGCGCGTATTTGGCGCCTACCGAGAGGCTGCTGCTATGCCACGCAAAACAGACGAAGAGAAGCGGGCCCGGCGTGAAGCGATCGAACGGACCCTGGTTGCCGCTGCCGAGGTTCCGCTGGAACTGGCGACATTGGGATTGGCGGCCCTGTCGGTTCTCCGAACGACCGCCGGCGTCGGCACCTCGCACGCGGTCGGCGACCTCCTGACCGGCGGGTTTCTCCTGCAGGCCATGGTGCGCGGCTCACTGGAGAACATCGAGGCGAACGCGCATTTGATGAAACAGCCAGAGAACAAGCAGCGATTCGAACAGGCTGCTTCCTCCGCACAATCCGATCTCGAAGCAGCAATGGTGGAGCTCGATTCGGCGGTAGCAGCCCGCCGAAATGGCTAACCGTCTGACACCATCGTCTTCCCCGATCCTCATGCATCGGGTTGGATAATTCCCGAACGCAGAGCGATGGCGACTGCCGCGGATCTGTTCTCGACATCGAGCTTTTCGAGAATATGCGTCACATGGACGCCGACGGTCCGCGGGCTGATGAAGAGCGCATCGGCGATCTCCGGATTGGTGCGACCGCTCACCAGCAGCTCGAGAACCTGCAGCTCACGTCCGGTAAGGGCGAGTCCAGACATGCCGGCGGTTATCGAAGTTGCGTAGACCGGTTGAACGTCTTCCGGCGCAGCGGTCGAAGGCGGCTCCGCGATTGCGGTTTCGATGAGTCGAGCCAGCGTCATCGCACGCCCTTCGACCGTGGCGTGCTCGAGCTCGCTGGCGGTCAACGCCTCCTGTAGCTGGTGTTGGAGCGTGGTCCATCCCGCCTGTAACGCTGGTTCGAGCGGAACGCCGATTTCCTCGCGCAGCCGGGTTGCCCCGGCAGCCAGCACGGCCGCTTGCCACATCTGCCCCTCGCGCGCATCCAGAAGGGCGACCGTCTCGATGGAATTTGCAATGTGCCATCCCTGCATGTGCTCAGGCGCGAGTCGCAGGCTTGCGCACAACGACTCGCGCGCGCGGGTGGTTTCACCCAACCCCAGCAGAATTTGACCTGCATAGCGATCGGCCAGGGCCGCACCGAATGAAAATCCAAGCGCCTGATGGTTGCGACGAGAGCGGTCCAGGATTGCCAGGCCGCCCGCGTGATCGCCCAATCGGGCGGTGACGAGCCCCAAATTGTTCAACGCAATATTGGCAAAGACCACTTCGTCCATGGCAACGAAGGTACGATGGGCACTCTCGAAAAAGGAAATCGCGGTCTCGGGATCGCCTCGGTCCTGCGCGACGACCCCCATACTGAAGCTTGCCTGGCCGATCCAGCTTTGCGCTCCAAGATTGCGAGCCAGCTTCAACCCAGCCAGGAGTTGCTGCTCGCCATATTCGAATCGCCCTTGCTGAATGGCGATCATCCCGTCGGCGACGGTCGCGCGGGCCAGATCTCCCGGATCACCGCCAGGATTCAACGCAAGCGCGATCTGCAGGCAGGCATGCGCATCCCGCAGGGCGCCGCGTGCAAACCAGTGGGGAGCCAGGACCCCGACCAATTTCAACAGCTCCGCATGCTGACCCGATCGATGGAGCCAATCGAGTGCGGCAAGCGTGGGCTCGCGATCACTCCCCGTTATGTCGAACGACACTTCCCCCGGCGAAGGCCCGAGCGGGAATTCGGGAGCCACCGCGGCTGCCAATCGCCCAACATAGCGGGCAAACACATCATGTGCCGTGGCGAAATCATCACTGGCGGCAAGCTTTTCGAGAGCGAACTCCCGCATGGTGGCCAGGAGCTGAAACCGCACCGATTCGGCGCCGTCGGAGCGCACCGAGTTAGACGACTGCACAAGCGATTTGCCAACCAGTGACGAAATGCCTTCGAGCGGGTCGAGCTCGATACCGTCCAACAGGGCTTCGACAGCAGCAATGGAAACGGAACCACGTGGTACACCGAGCCGGCGGAAAAGCTGTTGCTCCTCGGAGGTCAGCAGCTCATAGCTCCAGTCCAGTGCCGCCCGGAGAGATTGGTGCCGGTCTGGAGAATCACGCGGACCCGAGCGCAGCGCTTCGAGCGGCCGGTCGAGCCGCGCCAGCAAGACGGCAGGCGCCAGCATACGGGACCGAGCCGCCGCCAACTCGACGGCCAGGGGCAGGCCATCGAGCCGCCGGCAAATGGCTGCGACTGCCGCGGCATTGGCGGGGCCAAGCTGGAACTCATGTTGCACAGAACGCGCCCGTTCTTCGAACAGGCGCATGGCATCGTACGATCGCAGCTCTTCGACCGTGAGCCGCTCGGCGTCGCCCGGCATGGGAAACGGATCGATCGAATAGACGTGCTCTCCTCGGATTTCCAGGGGCGCGCGACTGGTGGCGAGTACCGACAGCGTCGTACCGGTCGAAAGCAGCCGCCCGATCGATACGGCCTGGTCGAGCAAATGCTCCAAATTGTCGAGGACGAGCAGCACCGGATACCGGTCGAGCGCCGTTGCGATCGCGCGCGGCAGCTCCTGCTCAGTTGCGCCGGCAACCCCCGCCGCACGGGCAATGACCTCGAGGATGGAATCCTCATTACTGGTGGCGAAGAACGAGACGAAGATCACGCCGCCATCGAAATGCGGAGCAGCGTGGCGCGCAACTTCGATCGCGAGCCGGGTCTTGCCGACGCCTCCGACCCCCACGAGCGTTACCAGACGAATGGTGGGATCGCGAACCAGGTCGTCGATCTCATGCAGCTCGCGATCGCGGCCCAGAAAGCTCGTGTGGAATACCGGCAATGGCGGGAGCAGACCGTTCTCGTGCGCCATGACAACCGCTCCAGTTAGGTAACGAGTTGCCGCGGCCGGTATTGCAGCGCTTCGGCCAAGTGTTGCGCGGCGACCGGGTCGCTGCCTTCGAGATCAGCGATCGTGCGTGCAAGCTTCAGCACCCGATGGTAGGAGCGAGGCGAGAGACTGAGCTGCGTAACGGCGTTGCGCATCATCGCCTCGCCGACCGCATCGAGCTCGACAAAACTCTCCAGCTCGCGAGCGCCCATGTCGGCATTGGTCAACGCGTCGGTATCGCTCAACCGAGCGGACTGCCGGCGTCTGGCCTCGGTCACGCGCTGTTGAATGGCCCGCGAGGATTCACCTGAACGTTTTGCCGCCAGCTTGTCGTATTCGACGCGGGGAACCTCGACGTGAATGTCGATCCGATCGAGCAACGGACCGCTGATCTTCTTCTGGTATCGCTGGATTTGCGCGGAGCCGCAGCGGCATTCGCGCACGGGGTCGCCGAAGTATCCACACGGACACGGGTTCATCGCGCCAATGAGCATGAAGTTTGCGGGGAATGTCACAGTGCCAGACGCGCGCGCCACCGAGACCCGGCGGTCTTCCAGCGGTTGCCGCAGCATCTCGAGTGTCGCATTCATGAACTCTGGCATCTCGTCCAGGAAGAGCACCCCCCGATGCGCGAGGCTCACCTCGCCCGGTCGCGGCCAGGAACCACCCCCGATGAGTCCGGCGTTGCTCGTTCCATGATGCGGAGAGCGAAACGGACGGTCGCGCACCAGCGGCGTTTCGGGCGGCAACAAGCCGCGCACCGAATAGATCTTGGTGACCTCGAGCGATTCGGCGATCGACATCGGTGGCAAAATGCCCGGCATCGCACGGGCCAGCATGGTCTTTCCTGAGCCGGGCGGTCCGCTCATGAGAACGTTATGCGCCCCGGCCGCGGCGATCTCCAGCGCGCGCTTGACATGCTCCTGCCCGCGGATTTCGCTGAAATCCGCCGAGAGCGTGCCCGGCGATTCACTTGGCGCTTCCCCGGGCCGATAGGGAGCAATGGGGAGGTCGCCATTGAGATAGTTGACGACATCGGCCAGGGTCCGCACGCCGATGATGTCGATTCCCTCGATCAGGGCGGCTTCGGGAGCATCGTTCGCTGGTACGACCGCGCGTCGCAGTCCGCACTGCGACGCCAGCGAGACCATGGAGATGATGCCGGGTGTATGTCGCACGATGCCGTCCAGCGAAAGTTCGCCCACGATGAGCGTGTCGGTTACCTCGGCATGGATCTGCCTCGACGCAATCAAAATGCCGACCGCGATCGGGAGATCGTACGTTGGCCCAGCCTTCTTCAGATCCGCGGGCGCGAGATTGACCGTGACGTGACCGCCTGGAACGCGACCGCCGCTGTTGCGAATGGCGGCACGCACACGCTCGCGGCTTTCCTGCACGGCGGCGTCGGGTAGACCGACAATGATGATGCCCGGAACACCCGCACCGACATAGACCTCGACTTCGATCAGCACACCATCGAGCCCAACGACGGCGCAGCTATTGACCTTGGCCAGCACCTACCCGCTCGCTCTCATGTTTGAACCGTTCAAAGGCATCTCAATTGCCCTGCACGATCCGCATGAATGCATCCGCATCGACATGCAAGGCAAGCTGGTGCACCGCCGGCAGTGAGGATCGCTCGAATGCAAGCTTGCGGGAAATGGCGCTCATTTCGATGATCGCTTCCAGCGAACGAGAGCCGTGCAGATACGCCGGAACATCGAGGAACGCCGCCAGCAGCGAATCGTCGATGCGCACTTCGTCGCCCGCGAAGATTTGCGGCGCATTCCGCTGCAGCACCGCCCGCAACAAGATGGCACGCCGCAGATGAAAGGTGCGGTCCTCGGGTGAATCGGGATTCGGCCCCAGCACATCGACATAGCCGCGCAGCCGGCTCAGAAAATCGGTCGCTTTGGCACCGGGGAGCTCGAGCGCCCGGGCCTTGAACGAATCCATAGTGGCGTGTGTGCCACCAGCGAAGATAAAGATGGCCGGTCCGATCGGCCGGTTGACGCCGTTTTCTGCGAAGGTCCCATCTTGCATCGGGGCCAGGAAGCTGACCAGCCAACCCAATTCCTGCCGGTTCAGCGCGCTGTCGAATTCGTCCCAGAAGACGAGCGGAAGGTATTCCCGCAGTCGCAGGTCCCGCACTTGCTGGAAAGCGGCAGGGAGCTCGCCGGCGTCCTGAAATTGGGAGAGATTGAATTCGAGCGAGCCCAGCGGATTGCGGCTCGGCGCGATCACGGAGGCCATTTGCTTTATGGCGAATGACTTCCCGGAACCCGGCGGTCCGAAGACCGCGATACTCAGTGGCCGGGGGCGACCGGGATTCGCGAGATACTCCGAGATGATGTTGCGCACACTGCGCATGCTTTCGATTTCGATCCGGTCGACCGACGACCAATGCCCCATCGATTCCAGGGGGATCTGCTTGCCGACCCGGCTGACTCCGAAGCGAGCAATTTGCTCGGCTGATTCCCGAAAGCTGCCGGCCGAATCGAAGACTCGCCAGGCGGGATCGAGTGAAATTTCGACACATTCGATATCGGAATTCTCATCGACCCCGCCGGCGATCGACTCCGCGATCCGTTCATACGGAAAGTCAATCTGAATTCCCGACTCAGTCGGTTCGGCCTGAAATCCGTGCTCGTGCAGCACTCGCGCGGTCTCGATGCCGCTGACGACCGCCGCGCGAAGATCGGCACTCGCGCCTCGGGTTCGCAGCTCCCAGGCAAGCGCGTCGACGACCATCGTACCGGCGCCAAATTGCTGGCCGGGGCGCAAACGCTCCCAATCGCCTTCTTGCGAGCGAGGGTCGTAGACGAGCCGGTCGACACCATCGCGATCCACGATGACCGCACCGGATGACGCCAGACCAACCACGACAGTCCGCGCCCGCCGGAGCTCCGGCCGCGCGCGCACCGCACTGGCGACATCCTGCGCAGTTCGTTCCCACGACAGAGGTTGGCCGATTGGTGCGCCCTCACGCCGGAGATCCCCGACGGTACAGAAGAGCGTCGTGCGATCGGCGGCCGTCGAAATCAGGTGATCCCAAAGCCGGCCACCGCCCAATGCGCCAGTCTGGCGCACAACGATCTGCGCGTTCGAGCTATCGATCTGCGCGGGCCAATACGCTGGGTCGGTTCGGAAAAACTGGTTTCCGTCCTCGATCATGATGCAGGCGGGGTCGAAATCGGCAGCCGACGCCTCGACCCGAGAAGAAAAGCCGCGGGCCGGGTGCAAGCCGATGAAACGCTCCAGGCGCCAGGCGAGCTCTCTGCCGCCGGATATCTTGGGAAGCGCCGACCACGAGGAAAACGTGCGGGTGATCTCGGCTGATTGCGGATCGCCAAGAATCGCAGGTGGAATCACTGGACCGGCGATCGGCACGCTGTCACCGGTGTATGCACTCACCGCCTTCAGAATCGCCGTATCGAGCGCCGATCCTCCGGCAATGCTGGATACGCCCGGACCGTCGTACAGAGTCCAGGCATAGCGCGCATCGACCGAATCGCTGGAACGCCCCGGCGGTTCCGCGATCGTCCAATCGACGGTGGAATCTCCGACGACCAAGATTCCATTTGAAGGACGGACCCGATCGGACATCCCAGCATCCCACTCACTTTCGATCGCCATTGGCGATGGCTCGTGCACCGTAGAATACCGGAGCGGCCGTATCTGCGGACCGGACACGATCGATCGAGGTTTCCCAGAAGTATGTCTTCCGCGATTTCCCCTCAAACCCGGCCGCGTGCGGACTTCACGGTCGGAGCGGTGGGGCACCGGTTCCTGCCCGCCGAACGCTCATCATTGCTCAGCGCGATAACCCGAACGTTACAGGAGCTGGCCGATCGGCGACCGTGCGATCTGACTCGAATGGAGTTGCTGGTTTCCGTGGCAGAGGGGGCGGATCGCTTGTTCATCGAGGCGGCCGCGGCGCTCGGAATCGCGTACACATGTGTGCTCCCTTGTTCGAGCGCTTGTTTCGAGGAGGACTTCGACAGCTCTGCATCGATCGAGCACTTCCACGGGCTGCTCGCCGGCGCTGAGGCAATCGTTCAACCGGACTCGGAGCATGTAGATCGAGTGGGTGGCTATCTCTGGGCAAGTCATTACATCGTCGATCGCGCTGACGTTCTGGTCGCCGTGTGGGATGGCGCCCCAGCCAATGGTCCGGCCGGGACCGGCGATTCCGTCACGAATGCCGGGGCGCGCCGCATCCCCATCATCTGGATTCCGACCGATGCGCCACACGAGCCGGTCGAGCTGATTGCGGCATCATCCCGCTCCGACTAACTCAGGACCGGCTGCCGTCGACCAGCTGCACGACTGTTTCCACATGGTGGGTTTGTGGAAAAAGGTCGAAGATGGCAATTTGCCGGATTCCCAGATTGCCCTCAGTCAGGAGTCTCAGGTCGCGAGCCAAGGTCGTGGGATCACACGAGACATAGGTGATTCGACGCGGCCGCTTGGCCGCCAGACGCGTGGACAGTTCCACCCCGAGACCCGCGCGAGGCGGATCGACGACGATCAGATCAGGATCGACTGAGCGTTGCGGCCGGGCGGCTATCCAACGCGCAACGTCGCCAGTGTCGAAGCGCGCGTTGCCGATGCCGTTGCGCCGGGCGCTGTGCGCCGCATGCTCGGTGGCATCCGCATCGACCTCGACGCCAACGACGTCATCGAACAACCTGGCCAGCGGCAGCGAGAAGAGACCGGCGCCGCTGAAGAGATCCCAGACCAGCCGCCGTTCAGCCCCGGACGAGTCGAGTACGTAGTCGATCAAGGCCGGCAGCAAGTCGAACGATGACTGGAAGAAGCCCGCTGGGTCGACCAGATAATCGATCTCCCCTATCGTCAGCCAGAGCGGTCCATCTGCCAGTAGTGGCAGCGCTGGTGAGACAGCGGTCCGTCCATCACCGGCCAGGAGGTGAATCGCGGGTGGCAGTCGATCGCTGGATGCCCTGATGGTTTGCAGCGCGGCGTCGATCTCCGGGTGGCAAACCAGGCAGTGATCGATCGGAACGATCTCGTTCGAGCGACGCGCAAAGAAGCCAACCGCTCCCGACTGAGGATCGGTGTGGAACTCGACCCGCGACCGCGAGCCAAAGGGATGTGGAGCGGAAAATTGCTCGATTCGCCCGTCCCAGTCGATACGGCCAATGCGATGGAGCGCATCGCGAACGATTGTTTCCTTGGCGTCGAGCTGAGCGCGATAGCTCAGATGCTGGAAATCGCAACCGCCGCACCGGCCATACCAGGGACACGGCGGCTCGATCCGGCTCGGTCCTGGTTCCACAATTTGCTTGATCCGGCCGCGCGCCGCTCCGCCGCGGAGTGCTTCGATCTCGATCGCGAGTGTGTCGCCGGGAGCCGCATGCTCGACCAGCACCACGCCCTTGGGGCCGCGTGCAAGTCCTTCGCCGCCGGGAACGATCCGCTCGACTGAGACGTCGAGGCGTTCTCCGAGCTCGTATCCGGCCGCTCGTTGCTTCATCGAACCTTGATCTCTTCCCAGAATGCATACATCACCATGCGGACGGCACGGTTCTGGTCGATAATCGTGCGCATTGCACGCGTGCATTGATATCGAAACACAGGAGACGGATCCCCTCGATGACCGGTAGTTTGATCAATGGTGAAGGACGCCTCAAGTTGGCCGTCCAGCGGAATGGACGGCTGACCGAGGACACACTTCGCATCCTGCAAAGTATCGGCCTCGAATTCGAAACTTACGGCCAGCGCCTCCTGACGCAGACACGCAATTTCCCACTTTCGATTCTCTTCGGACGTGATGACGATATCCCCGAATATGTCGGGCTCGGCACCGTCGATCTGGGGATTGTCGGCCGGAATCTGATTTATGAGGAAAATGTCGACGTTATCGAGCTAACCGAGCTTGGATTCGGCTTTTGCTCGCTGGTGGTGGCCGTGCTGCGCGATTCGCCCTACCAGACGCTCGACGACCTCAAAGACAAGAAGCTGGCCTCGTCCTACCCCAATTCGGCCAAACGGTTTTTTGCCGAGCGGGACGAGCACCCGGAGGTCATCACGCTCAGCGGCTCGGTCGAGGTCGCGCCCGGGCTGGGCCTCTCCGATGCGATCGTCGAGCTGACCGCCACCGGATCGACCCTGATCCTGAACGACCTGCGACAGATTCACACTATCCTCGAAAGCCAGGCCGTGCTGGTGGCGAATCCTGCGTCGTATGCAGATCCGGAGAAGCGCGCGAATATCGATCGCCTGCTGATGCGGATCGATGCGGTGCGGGCGGCGCGCCGCTACAAATACGTGATGATGAACGCCCCGGTCGACAAGCTCGAGGACATCAAGCGGGTCATTCCCGGTTTGAAGGCACCGACCATCGTGCCGTTGGCGATCGAGGGTTGGGTGGCGGTGCACACCGCGATCGAAGAGGATGCCTTCTGGGAGATCATCGAGCGATTGCGCGCCGCCGGGGCGTCCGAGATTCTGGTGACCTCGCTCGACAAGCTACTGCTATAGGCGCGGGTCGATTGCGTGTTAGATCGGGTACTCTTTGCGTGCATGCCGCGCGTGCGTCGTCCATTCTTTCCAACCGAGACAGGTCGCGATGTCCAGCCAGGCCGTTCTCCGGCAATTCGATCCATCGTCCGTTGTGCGTGAACCCGTGCGTGCCAAGAGCTCGTATGTTCCGTCTCCGCGCGACGAGCGCCACGCCGAGCATATGATTCGGCTGGATATGAACGAATCGCCCTACGGCCCATCGCCCAAGGCGCAGGCAGCGATTGCCGCTTTCGTGACCACGCATCGCTATCCCGATTTCGATCAATGGGCGCTGCGCGATGCCTTCGCCAACTACACCGGTACGACCGCGGAACAGATCTTTTGCGGAGCCGGGGCCGACGATGTGTTGAATCTGCTGGCGCAAGCGACGCTGGAGCCGGGCGACAACATCGTCATTTCGGAACCGACTTTTGGTGTCTACCGCGCACAGGCGAATCTACGTGGGGCCACGACGGTGGATGTTCCCCTCGGCGCCGGCTTCCAGCTCGATGCCGAGGGGGTGCTGGCCGCGATCGATGACCGCACCAAGTACGTCGTGATCTGCACGCCCAACAACCCCACTGGTAACGACCTGAAACGCTCCGATATCGACCGGATCGTGGAGGAAGCGCCCTGCCTGGTGGTCATCGACGAGGCGTATTCCGAATTCTCCGGCACGACGTATGCCGACTACCCCGATCGATTCCAGAATGTCATCGTTTTCCGGACCATGAGCAAATTCGCCGGCATGGCAGGCATGCGCGTCGGTTATGCGATCGTGCCGCATGCGATGGCGCCGCATATGGAAAACATCGTGCAGCCGTGTCACAACGTCTCGTTCATTTCGAGCGAGACCGCCATCGCATCATTGAACGATCTCGACTATCTGAACGGCATCGTTGATCGCATCGTGACATCGCGTGACGAGCTGGCCGCCAATCTGCGCGAGATCCCCGGGGTCGAACCATATCCCTCCGCGACGAATTTTCTGCTGGTCGAGCTGCCCGTCGAGGACGCCGGACCGGTCGTCGCCGAGCTCGGCAAGCGCGGCATCCTGGTGCGGCATTTCGCCAATCCGTCGCTGGGGCTCATGAGCTGCCTGCGGGTAACGATTGGGCTGCCCGAAGAAAACGAGCGGTTCTTCAACGAGCTCGCGGATATCCTGGAAAACCAATGAGCGCCGCGGTCGAACGCATTCGCCAGGGTACGGTCGAACGCAAAACCGGCGAGACCGAGATCGAGCTGACTCTCGATCTCGATGGGTCGGGCGCTTGCTCGATGAAGACCGGCGTGCTCTTTCTGGATCATATGCTCGATGCGCTCTGCCGGCACAGCGGCTTCGACCTCAGCGGACGGTGCACCGGTGATGCGACGATGGACCCTCATCACACGGTCGAAGATGTCGGCATTGCCTTCGGGCAAGCGCTGAAAACCGCAATCGGCGACCGAGCGGGCATCAACCGCTATGGGTTCGCCTATGCGCCACTCGATGAGGCGCTGGCGCGCTTCGTGGTCGACTTCTCCGGTCGCCCGTTTCTGGAATTCGTCGCAATCATGCCCGAGCCGGTCATCGGCGCGGATTTCGCTTCCAGCCTGGTGGAAGAGTTCTGGCGTGCGGCGGCGGTCAATGGCGGTCTGACCATTCATATCGATCTCATCCGCGCGCGCAATGCCCATCACGCGGCCGAGGCCATATTCAAATCGGCGGCACTGGCACTGCGCCAGGCCAGCCGCATCACCCGAGATCAGACGTTCGTTCCATCGACCAAAGGCATGTTGGCATGATCGCGATCATCGACTACGGCGCCGGCAATCTGCGCTCCATCCGGCGCGCGCTGGAAACCAACGGCG
>DASTFJ010000289.1:0-8863 GCA_035708745.1 Thermomicrobiales bacterium
GCGTTCGCCACAACGTCTCCCGCCCCCGAGGCGAACGGACTGGCAAGCGCCTCATAGGTTCCGGCGGCGTGCGCGGCGTCGTCCACCAGATACCCGACATACCCATTGGCATAGCCGAGCACCAATACCGGACCCGGCACACTGCGAACGATCAGCTTCCCAAGCGAGGCAAAGAGCTCGCCGGGCACGGCGACCAGCCCGAGGTTTCCGAGCCGCCACGCCGGAATCTCGAAGGTGCGCTGGATCGCGTCTGGTCCGGATTTCGCCAGCCGGTCGAGCAGCATCGCTCCTTGTGCGCGGGTTTCGGCTTTGCGCCGCTCTGCGACCGAATCGCCACCGGGATTTCGCTGGGATGCGTTGGATCGAGGCAGCTCGTCGAGCGAGCGGGGCGCGAGCGTCACCGTTTCCGCGGCGAACCCAATACCGGGTCCGACTGGTTCGGCGACCGCCAAGGCCTCGAGCGCGGCCGTGGCGAGTCCGTGCCCGACCCGCTCGACCTCCGCCTGATCTTGCGATGCCCGGGTATACCGGGTGCTGACATCTCCCGCCGCGCCATTGGCGAAGAGCACGACTGGCGGCTCTCCATGCTGGGACAGGGCCGCTTCGGCCGCCGCGCGCATCGCGCCGGGGAACTCGGCGGAAATGAGCCGGTTGGCCGCGCTCAGAATGGTCGGGTGACAGGCGAACTGCACCAGCAGGGCGCCGATCTGGCCGGAGACATCGCGCGCGGCCAGCACCGACACCCGCGGATCGAACGGTCCGTCGAGTCCGTTGCGATTCGCGGCCAGGCCGCGGGTTTCTACCTGACCAAAGACAAGCTCCACCGGGTTCGCCCGCTCTCGCGCCAACTCGATCGCTTGCACGCATCGCTGGATAAAGCCCGCCCGCAAGATCGGGTTCAGCCGGTCGACATCGCCCGGATGCATGCGGGTAATGACCCCAGCCGGCCCGCTGTGTGTATGGGAGGCGCAGACGACCAGCTCGGACCGGTTCAGCCTGGCAGCGACCGCGATCTCATCGACCAGCGACCGGTCCACAGCAGCAAGGTCGGCAGCAACCAGCAGAAGCCGATCCCCACCGTTTTCCAGCGCCAGCGCGCCAATGGTCAGCCCATCGAGAGTTCCCGTAGACGGACCGGTGCGGGCCGCGTACCCGGCCATCGGTGTGCCAACCGGCACCGGAAACGGCACGCGGGCCGCACCCGCGGTCCAGCTAGTGGTCATCGTTCGCGTTCCTGTCTAGGTCGCGGGTAGTGTTGCCGCGACGCGGTCGAGCCACGCGGCGTCGACCGGAATCTCCATCGATCGCGCCGCCAGGATCAAGGCGCCCACCGCCGGTGGAAAGCGCGGCGCGCGCGGCTCCGCTTCGGGCCAGGCTTGTTGGAGCCGCGTCCGCAACGGATCTAGCAGCAGGTCGCCGCTTTTGAACACGCCTCCGGTCAGATAAACCGCAACCGGCGTACCGGGCGCGAAGAGCTGCCGCATCACGCCCACCGCCGTCAGCGCCAGCTCCTCTCCAGCGGTCCGGAGAATGTCGAGGGCGGCGGCATCGCCGGCATGGGCCGCCACGACGACCTTGGGCGCCAGCAGCGAAATCTGCTCGCGGGAAAAGCCCGCGCGGTAGACGACCCAGGGGAGATCCCGCTCCCGCTCGATCTGGAAATGCTCCTTCACGATCGCTTGCAGCGCGGTCGGCGCGGTTCGCAAATCGGCCGCGCGGGTCGCGGCCCCAATCGCATTCAACCCGATGCGGAACGCGCTCCCCTCATCGCCGAGCAGATATCCATATCCCCCCGCGACCGCCGTCGTTCCATCGGTGGTAATGCCATAGCCGATCGATCCGCCGCCGGCGATCAGCACGACCCCCGGTTCGCCGCCCGAGGCGCCCGCCAGATTGCTGACCATATCGGGAACGACCGTCATCTGATCGGGGGACAGCCGCTCGCTCACGATCTCCTTGACGATCTCATGCGCGCGACTGCCGGCGGGCGCCCCGGTCAACCCGAACGCGACTGCCACGATCTGTTCGGGAGCGTATCCGGTGGCGGCCAGCACATCATCGATTGCGCCCAGGATTGCCCGCCGGTTCTTCTCGACGCCGCCTTCGATATGGAAATGATCGGACGGCCCACCCAGCCCGCTACCCAGCACCGTGCCATCGACCTGCGCCAGCAACGCCTTGGTCGATGTCTGACCACCATCGATCGCCAGCAACAACCGATCTTGATCCATGAGGTGCGAATGCCTTTCGCTAGCACGCGGCATGCAGCACGCAGCACGCAGAATTTTGCAGTCAGCAGTCAGCAGTTAGTGATTCGAGACGTGAGGGCACAGAGGCCCTTCGCTACGATCGTCCCCGGACCCCGGACCCCGGACCCGTCTCCATTATCCCTTGAACAACTGCAAGCGCGGACCGTATTTCGCCTGTAGCTCGCGGTTTCGCTCGTCGCCGTTGGGGACATTCATGCTCACGATCACCGGCGGCTGGGTGCCGTGCGTCAGCAGCGTTTCCGCCACTTGGGAGACAATCGCATTCATCAACGCGGCGCCCAGCACCGTCGAGGAGGCGCCCACCGGCGAATCCATCCCCTCCAGGATGAGGATGCCATCTCCGGCCGGCACCCGGCTATCGACCACCAGATCGACCACATCGACCAGCTTCTTGCCGGAGGAATGGCGCGATACGGCATTTGCGTAATGCTCGGCCGAGGTGATGGCGATCGTCGCCGCGCCACGCTCGTGCGCTTCCATCGCCAGCTCGATCGGCACCGGATTGATCCCCGAGTTGCTGACGATGACCACGACCTCGTCCGCGCGCACATCGAACGAATCGAGCACGACCCGGGCATACCCTTCGGTGCGCTCGACCATTCCGGCGCGAAGAGAGCCAAAACTGGTCAGGTTGATATCGAGCATCGCATTGAACGCCCAGAGTCCGCCCGCCCGGTAGAAGACCTCTTCCGCCATCATGTGCGAGTGCCCACTGCCGAAGACATGCACGATTCCGCCAGCCTCGATCGAGGTGGCCATCAGCTCCGCGGCCGCTTCGATCTGCGGTCCCTGCGCTTCCACCTCATCGATCAGGATGCGAAGCCGGTCCAGATACTGCTCGTAGGCTTTACTCACGCCTGTTGTTCCCCTTTGCCTTCCAGAAAGAACGACCTCATCTTCAGAACCTTCCTACCCGTTGTCATTCTGAGCGCTAGCGAAGAATCTCTCCTGTCGCCACCACGCATCCCCGTGGCCGGCGAGCAATCGCTCGAATTGGCGACCAGCCTCTTGGCGGTACTCGCTGCGGCGGAGATTCTGTCTTCGTCAGAATGACAAGAGCCGCTGGCGTCTCATCGCAAGCCGGCCACGAAGCGGGCGGTGATGGCCTGCGGATTTGTGATCGCGGTGCCGACGACGACGAAGGTCGCGCCGAGATCGAGCGCGCGCTTGGCATCTTCGGGAGTCCAGATGCGGCCTTCGGCGAACACCGCCACGGGCAGCTCTGCCGCCATCCGCTCGATCAGCTCGAAATCCGGGCCGGCCAGCTTCGGACCGCCGACATAGCCGCTCATCGTGGAGCCGACCGCATCGACCCCGGCCGTGACCGCAACCCGCGCATCCTCCAGCGTGCCGCAATCGGCCATGGCGAGCGCGCCCGCGGCATGGATGCCGTCGACTACCTGGGCCAGCGTTTCACCGCCCGGCCGCGGACGGGTCGTCGCCTCCAGCGCCACCAGATTCGCGCCGGCGTCGATGATCTCCCGAGCGCTCGCGACCGACGGCGTGATGAAAAGCGAGCCATCGGGTAGCCGGAGTTTCGAGATCCCCAGGATCGGGATCTCGGGACCGACCGCCGCCCGGATGGCGCTGATATCGGCCACGCCATCGGCTCGGATCCCGGCCGCCCCACCGGCCACCGCCGCGGCGGCCATCGCGGCCATGAACACCGGCCCGTGCAGCGGGTTTCCTTCTCGCGCTTGACAGGACACCACCATCCCGCCCGCCAGCCGCTGTAGCGACGGCGCGATGCGTCTTTCGGTAGACATCGTCGAATCGATTATCCCTTCACTCCGGACATGGTCAATGCCTCGATAAAGTTGCGTTGCAACACCAGGAAGACGATCAGCACCGGCAGCATCGCCATCAGCGCGACCGCCATCAGCTGCGGATAGTTGGTGCCATACGAGCTTTCGAAGAGCGCGATCCCCAGCGGCAGGGTGCGGTAGTGGTCGTCGGTGGTCACCAGCAGCGGCCAGAAGAAGCTATCCCAGTTCCACATGAAGATGAAGATCGCCAGCGAGGAGAGGGCGGTTTTGCTCATTGGCAGGATCAGCCCGGCGAAGATGCGCGGCTCGCTTGCGCCATCCAGCCGGGCGGCCTCGATCAGATCGTTCGGGATAGTCAACATGTGCTGCCGCATCAGGAAGATGCCGAATGCGCTGGTGCCGGCCGGCAGAATCAGACCCCAATAGGTATCGACCCAACCGAGGCTCTTCACCACCATGAAGAGGGGGATGATCATCGACGCCAGCGGGATCATCAATGTCGCCAGCACCACCCCGAACATCAGATTGCGCCCGGGAAAGCTGAACTTGGCGAAGGAATACCCGGCGAGCGAGCAGGTGAGCAGATTCAGGAAGGTCACGCTGACCGCCACGATGATGCTGTTCTTGAAATAGCGCTCGATCGGATGTTCCCGCCAGGCGGTGCTGAAGTTGTCCCACTTGAGCTCGGAGGGAATCCATTTCACCGGGGTCGAGAAGACCTCGTTCAGCGGTTTCAGCGAGGTCGAGAGCATATAGGCGAAGGGCATCAGCACCAGCACGGCCCCCGCGATGAGAATCAGATAGAGCAGCAGGTGCAACGGGCGCACCCTGATTCTCCTGGATATCGGATGGTTCGAAGCAGCGCGCGATGCGCTCATGGGCGTTCCTCGCGGAAATCAATCGTAGGCACGAGACCGGTACAACCAGAATTGGATGAGGGTGATGACCGCGATGATGAAAAAGAGCACGACGGACATGGCCGCGGCCTTGCCGCCGTCGAGAAAGACGAAGGCGGTTTCGTAGATATTCAGCGTCAGCACCAGGGTGGCATCGACCGGACCGCCCTTGGTCATCACGAACTGGGGGATGAAGACTTGCAACCCGGTGATCATGGCGATCACCGAGGCGAAGAGAATGGTCGGTTGCAGCAACGGCAGGGTGATCGACCGGAAGACCTGGAAGGGTCCGGCGCCGTCGGTCTTGGCCGCCTCCAGCAAATCGCTGCGCACATTCTGCAAACCGGCCAAAAAGATCACCATGAAAAAGCCGAGCTCTTTCCAAACGCTCATCATCACGATCGCGTCCGGCGCCAGGCTCATATCGGTCAGCCAGTTTTTGGGCGGGATGCCGATGGGATCGAGGAAGGTGGCATTGAGCAGGCCGTTGCGGTGGAAGATCAGCTTCCAGATCACCGAGACCACCACCCAGCTCATGACCACGGGCACGAAGTAGATCGTGCGAAAGATGCCGCGCCCCCGGATTTGCGTGTTGAGAGCTATCGCCAGCAGCAACGCCAGGATCAATACCGGGATATAGGTGAAAGCCACATATTTGAAGCTGTTCAGTAAGGAGGTCGTAAACCGATCGTCGCCAACGATCGCGCGGAAATTGCTGGTGCCGGTATAAACCGGCGGATCGACCACGCTGTATTCGAAGAAGGACAAATAGAAGGTGCGCACAATCGGATAGATCGCAAAGAGCGCGAAGAAGACCATCGCCGGCAACGCGAAGACCATCCCCCACAGGCTGCGCCGCCGCTCCTGGGTCAGCCAGCCGGTGCGTCGGGCTGGTTCGTGAATCCCGGCCAGCGTCTCAGCAGAGAGATATGGCGTGCGCGATGGGGTCGTGTCCATGCCTTCTTGTCATTCTGAGCGAAGCGAAGAATCTCTCGTCGTTGCCGCACGCATTCGCCGATCCGGCATCGCAACCTCGGTCGTAGCGGAGGGCATCTCTGCCCTCTCGTTCCAGGGGCATCGTCTCCACCCTTGACTCGGCTTTGGGCCACGTTGGTCATCGGCCCGCGGTCGATCGCAGGCACGGGTCCCTGCGCTACGACCTACCGCCCCGTATTTGCAGCCCTCCGTGGCTGCTCAACCTGACAGCCACGGATGGCTGCAACTACGGGTAAAAAGGGTCGGTCCGGCGCGGACATGCCTCCACCCCGGACCGAATGCTGTTAGCTGGCCAGCGCGGCCTCGATCTGCTCCTTGGCGCCGTCGAGCGCCTCCTGCGGCTCGACGCCGGAGAGGAGCGACAGCTCGATCTGCTGCATCATGATGTTGTCGACCTCCTCGGCCTGCGGGGTGAGCGGCAGGAACTTGCCCTTGGTCATCTCGCTCTCCCAGACCTCGCCGTACTGGAACTCGGCCGCTTCCGGCGACGAGGCCCAACCGACGACCGGCTGGATGAAATCGACATTCTTCAGCCACTCGCCCGGCTCGGACGAGAGATAGCCCACGAACTTGCTGGCCGCGGCCTTCTTGGCCTCGTCGGTGGTCTGCGCGTTCAGCGACCAGTAATAGGCATAGAGGGGATTGACTGCCGCATCGGGATTCACCTGCGGCAGCGGCACGATGGCCCAGTTGTCGCCGATGGCGGTATCCGCCGTCATGAAGCCCATACCCCAGGGATTCATGAGTGACATCGCGACCTTGCCGTCGATGAAGTCCTGGTAGGGGACCGTCGCCTCGCGCGAGGCGATGTTCGGATCGGCGATCTTGTACTTGTAGATCATGTCGTACCAGATCTGCAGCGCCGCTACCGACTCCGGCTCGGCCACCGTGACGGTCGTGCCATCATCGGCCACCACCTGACCGCCGGTCTGCAGCAGCAGGGTGCCGAGCTGGTTGTGATACCAACCCGCATGCAGATAGAGGAAGTCGAAACCGCGGCGAGTCATGGTGTCGCCATCCATGACCACCAGCTTCTGCCCCATCTCGCCAACCTCGTCCCACGTCTTGGGCGGACTGGCCGGATCGAGTCCGGCCTCCTCGAAGGCGGCGGTGTTGATCACGAAGGCGGTGACGTTGAATTCACTCGGCACGCCGTAGATTTTGCCGTCGACCGTGGCGCCTTCGAGCGCCCCGGGGAGATATTTGGCCTGCAGCTCTTCCAGCGAGGCAAAGCCCATGCCGGCCGGGTCGACTTCCTGCACGAGACCGCGCGGGATATAGACCGAGCGCATCGCGTTGTCGTCCATATTGATGATGTCCGGACCGGTGCCGGTGCCCATCGACGTGAGCATCTTGGTGCCGAACTCCATGTTCGGGATGATCTCGTACTCGATGGCGATATCCGGATTGGCTTCCTCGAACGACGCGATCATCGCTTCGTTCTGATCGACCATGGGCGGGTGGGTGTGGGTCCAGAACTTGATGGTGGTCTGGTCCTGGGCGCTGGCGCGCGCGGCGCCGAGACCGAGCCCGCTGAGCGCGAGCGGGGAAGCTGCCAGCCCCTGTGTGAGGCGGCGCCGGGAAATCTTCGTGTTCGCGATTCGGTCGTACTGCATCGTCAACTTCGACTCCTTCGTTCGATTCGTTCCATACGACGGTCCGGGTAATTCCCATGCATCTGAAAGACCAACGTCCTCCTTTCCAGGTGCCTCCTGTCTATTCGAGATCGCGCACCAGGCGGGTAAAGAACCGGTATTTATCTCCACGATAGAGTGACAAGGCATATTCGATCGGCTGGCCGCGCCGGGTGGTGGTGATGCGGCGTGTGCGCAGCACGGGGTCGCCGGGCGCGAGCCCCAGCAGCGTGGCTTCCTCGACTCCGGCGAGATCGGCCTCGATCTCCTGATCTGCCGCCATCGGCGGCATATCGAACGTCTCGGTCAGGATGCGGTAGAGCGAATCGTGCTCCAGATCGCACTCGAGCAAGCGCTCGCATCCGATGAAATTGACGCAGGTGGTTTCGATGGCCAGTGGCTCGGTATCGGCCAACCGCAACCGGCGCATGCGGTAGACCGGCTGGCCTGGCTTGATGCGCAGTGCATCGGCTGTGGCCTGATCGGCTTCGCGCATGGCAGCTTCCAGCACGCGCGCGCCCGGTCGCTGCTCGCGGCTCCGGATGTCCTGAGTGAACCCGGTCAATGACATCAATTGCTGCGGAATCTTGGGGCGCCCGCGTGCGACGAAGGTGCCTTTGCCCTGCTCGCGATAGAGCAGCCCGTCGTTGACCAGCTCGGTGATCGCCTGCCGGGCGGTCATGCGGCTGATGCCATAGCGTTCGCACAGCTCGCGCTCGGAGGGAATCAGCATGCCGGGCGCCCACTCGCCGCTACGAATGCGCTCGCGGATGAACTCTTTGAGCTGGTAATAGCGCGGCACCGGACCGCTCTTGACGCTTTGGCTCATCCCCAACAGCTTTGTCGTGGCTCGCGGCTCCTCAGAACGGAGCGGAATCGAATGTCATCTTATTGTGATGTTGTCTATACCAGTCGAGACTGTATGAATTTTCGCTGGACTTGTCAAGTGCTTACGTCACGCTGCGAACGATTTGATCGGTTCGAGGATCGAGCATTCCACTAAAGGCCAAGTCCCCATCGAGTTCAATTCTCAAATGGAATGGCTCTCGTAAGTCTCTCTCTGAAAGCGACACACGCAACGATCCGAATGCGGGACTCACTCCCTCTCTGACGGTTACCACTCGGCCATCGGGCTTTGAGAATGTCATCCGAATGTGGAAGCTGTTGCGTTCCTGAGTTGATGCATTGAACCGGATCGTCAGGGCATCCTCCAACGCACTGGTGGATTCGATGTATGTCCAGTTCTTGTGAAACAGTGGCGCCTGATTCGAAATCTGGATCGTGTTTCGATAGTGCTCGAC
>DASTFJ010000290.1:0-2315 GCA_035708745.1 Thermomicrobiales bacterium
GTGGAAAACGCTTGGCATCGACGGCTGGATGTCCGCCGACCCGAGCTGGTTCACGCTGGGAGAGCAGCTCGGCGAGATGATGGCGCCGCTGGTCGGGGCCGATGCCGATGAGGTGGTCGCTACCGGCACCACCACCGTCAATCAGCACAATCTGGTTTCGACCTTCTATGCGCCGGACGGTCCCCGCCGCAAGATCGTCGCCACCGAGCTCGATTTCCCGTCCGACAGCTACGCCCTGCAAAGCCAGATTCTGCTCCACGGTGGCAATCCCGAGCGCGACCTGATCGAGGTGCCCTCCCGCGACGGCCGCACCATCGACGAAACCGATATCGTCGCCGCCATGACCGATGAGGTCGCGCTGGTGCTGCTGCCGGCGGTGCTCTACCGCTCGGGTCAGCTGCTCGATATCGAGCGCATCGCCATTGCCGCCAGGGAGCGTGGCATCGTCGCCGGGTTCGATTGCGCCCATTCCGTTGGCGCCGTCCCCCACCGCTTCGACGACTGGGAGGTCGATTTCGCCTTCTGGTGCACCTATAAATATCTGAATGCCGGTCCCGGCAGCGTTGGCGGGCTCTATGTCAATCGCAGGCACTTCGGCGTCCGTCCCGGGCTGACCGGCTGGTGGGGCTATCTGAAGGAACGGCAGTTCGATATGGTGCATGAATGGGAAGGCGCGCCCGGCGCGGGCGCCTGGCAGATCAGCACCACGCCGCTCTTCTACGGTGCTTCGTTGCTCGGGTCGCTCGGCATCTTCGCCGAGGCCGGTATCGACGCGCTGCGGGAGAAGTCGCTGAGCCTGACCACCTACCTCATCGACCTCGTCGAGGAAACCGGTTTGCTGGCGCCGGACTACGGCTACGCCATCGGCACGCCGCGGGAAGACGACCGGCGCGGCGGTCATGTCGCCATCGAGCACGCTGCCGCTCCGGCGATCTGCCGGGCGCTGAAGCAACGCGGCATCGTGCCCGATTTCCGCGCGCCGAACGTGATCCGCATTGCGCCGGTCCCCCTGTACACCGGGTTCGAGGATGTCTGGCGCACCGTTCGAGCTCTCAAAGAAATCATCGATACCGGGGCGCACACCGCGTTGGACCAGGGGCGCGCGCTCGTTGCCTGATCCGACTCTGCCGCATCGAAGAACCCCGCGTTCCCTGGATGAGTGGATCTCCGCCGCCCGGCTTGGGCTGGCGGCGGCGCTCTGGATTCCGGCGGCGCTGCGCAAACCGCGTCTCGTCGCATGCGGGATCGTCCTCAGCGCGCTCTCGGATATCGCCGATGGGCTGGTCTGCCGTTTTCGGGGCGACCGCAGCGCCTATTCGCGCCAGCTCGATACCGTTGCCGACAGCGCGGTCATGCTCTCGGCGCTCGGTTGGCTCGCGCTCGCGCGCCCGGGCGGACTCGATCCGCTGCGTCGGACACTTTGCGTCATCGCCCTGGTCGCGTCGAGTCTGCTGACGATCCAGTGGCGACGGTACCGTATGATCGGGGCATTGCATATCGATTCGGCCCGCGCCGCCGCGATTGTCGGACATCTCTATGTGCTCAATATGCTTTGGCGCGATGCCGCCTCGAAACCACTGCGCCGGCTCTTTCAGTTGCTGGTGGCGGGCGGCATGGTCGAATCGGCCTGGGTCATCCTCGGACCGCACGATCCGCTGGATGGCTCACCGCGACCGCTGCTGCAATGGCTGAAACGGACCACTCGCTCGTGAAACCGCTCGATCCCCAACCGGACCTGGTGCTCTTCGATCTGGACGACACCCTTTGCGACTACGCCGGCGCGCGGGTCGGTCGGTTGCGCATCGCCTTCGAGCTGGCCGAGGAATGCGCCGGGACTACCCTCACCGCGCCGATGGATGAGGTGGTGCAGGAATCGATTCGCATTCAACCGCATGGGGTCGATCATTT
This sequence comes from Thermomicrobiales bacterium, assembly GCA_035708745.1. Taxonomy (GTDB): domain Bacteria; phylum Chloroflexota; class Chloroflexia; order Thermomicrobiales; family UBA6265; genus JAMLHN01. The sequence continues at coordinate 1,909 of DASTFJ010000290.1, forward strand.
CCCCGAGATCCTGGCGGAATACGGGATCGACGATCCGGCGGCGATCGAGCAGGCCACAAAATGGTTCGTCGGCCACCGGTTTCATGGGCTGCAGCTGTTTCCGGATGCGATCGAGACGCTGGACGTCGTGCGCGCCGGCAAGCCCGGGCGCCGGCTGGGATTGGTCACGAATGGGCCGGCCGAGGTGCAGACCGCCAAGATCGAGCTACTGGGCATCTTGCCCCACTTCGATTTTTGTCTAATCTCGGGCGTGTTCGGTTTCTGGAAACCCGACCGGCAGATTTTCGAGGAAGCCTTGACACTGGGTAAGGCAACGCAATCCAGCGCGGTCATGATCGGCGACTCGCCCGAGCACGATATGGCCGGCGCCGAAGCCGCCGGCATTCTCACCATCTGGATCGACCGCG
>DASTFJ010000291.1:0-16894 GCA_035708745.1 Thermomicrobiales bacterium
CCCCGCTTGATCATCGCGGCGCCGTCGCTGCCGTATTGCTGATAGATCGCGCGCTGCATCGGAATGTCGTTTGCCCGGCCGATCTTGAGCAGGCGGTCGGAGAGCTTGCGCGAATAGTGGACGGTCGAGTCCTGATAAACGACCACCGGGCCACCGCCGAGCTTGCTCGGGAAGTCCTGCCGGTCTGGGCCCGGAATATCGCCCACCAGACCGACATCGAGATTCAGGCAGAGATCGACATCGACCGTATCGGCCACACTTTGAGCGCCAATGAGGCCGTTTTCTTCTTGAACGGTCGAGGCAATGACTACTTCGTAAGCGAGGTCGTCGCGCCTGGACAGTTCTTCCGCGGCGATCGTCGCGATCGCCAGGGCGGCGCGGTCGTCCATCGCCTTTCCGGTGATCCGATGGTCGCCGTAGCGTTGCACCTTGGGATTCCAGATAACGCGGCAACCGGGAAAGATGCCGAAGGCTTCGGCTTCGGCGCGGGAACTCACGCCCAGGTCGACGAACCAGTCCTTCCATTGCCAGCGGTCGCTGTTGGGGCCTTCGCGGTTCGTCAACACATGTCCACTGACGGTGGAGAAGAACCCGGGAACGGTTCCGTTTTCGGTCAGCACCAGCGCGGTCTGGTTGAGCGGCATGATCCACCGAGGGGGAAAGCCGCGCACATCGTTGTAGTAGGAGCCGAGGTGGACGAAGCCATCGTCGGAAACACTGCGGACCATGAAGCAGATTTCATCGGCGTGGCCCATGATCAGCAATCGCTTGCCCGACCCGCCAACAGTCCCAATGACGTTGTCGACGCGGGTGCGCTGCACATCCGCGAATTTCGACCAGCGGTCGGAGATCCAGTCCTGGACGGCATCCTCGTGCCCAGTCGGACCCGGCAGCTCGCTGAGCTCGCGCACGGCGTCGAAGAGCTCAGGACGTTGCGTCGACATGCGTTGCAGACTCCTTTTTCACTGGCGGGACCGATCCGCCGGCAGCGGGCGGCTTGTCGTCCACGGGTATACTTTTACCGTTGAAAGTATCGCCGTTTTGCGGCAACGTTCCGCGCATCCATCCAGGATTTGCGCTGGTACTCAAGGAAGGGACTATCTTCACCAATGGCGGACGTATCGTCGGCAACCCATGAGTTCGATCTGGTCCTGCTCGGCGGCGGCACAGGCGGTTATGTAGCCGCGATTCGCGCCACCCAGCTCGGTCTCAAGGTCGCCGTGGTCGAAGAAATCATTCTGGGAGGCACCTGTCTGCATCGCGGCTGCATTCCCACCAAGGCGTTCCTGAAGTCGGCCGATGTGTTCGACCAGGTCAAGAGCGCGGCCGAATTCGGCATCAATGTCAAGGGCGATATCGAGTTCGATTACGACGGCGCGCTCAAGCGCTCGCTCAAGGTCGTCGATGGGCAGTACAAGGGGCTCCTTTATCTCTTCGACAAGAAATACAAGATCCCCGTTTTCATTGGCCGCGGCGAGCTGATCGACGACCATACCGTCGGCGTGACGCCCAAGGACGGGAGCGCGCCGTTCAGCCTCAAGGGCAAATACATCATCATCAACACTGGCTCGCGCCCGCGCCCGATCGAAGGTGTGCCGTATGACGGCAAGCAGGTCATCAATTCCGACCACGCGGTCGTGCTGGAGAAGCTGCCGAAGAGCTTCATCATTCGCGGCGGCGGCGCCACCGGCGTCGAATGGGCTTCGGTCTACCATCGCTATGGCACCCCGACCACATTGATCGGCAACATCGTCCCGATGGAAGACAAAGAGATCTCCGATCAGCTCGCCCGCTCCTTCCAGCGGCAGAAGATGCCCGTGATCCAGGGAGCGCGCCCGACGGCCGATGACATCGAGCTCGGCAAGAACGGCGTCAAAATGCGCGTGAAGGATGCCAAGGGCAAAGAGAGTGTGGTCGAGGGGGAGACGTTGCTGGTCGCGGTCGGCCGCCAAGGGAATATCGAGAACATCGGGCTCGAAAAGCTCGGCATCGAGACCAGCAAGTCCTATATCCCGGTCAACGACATGCAGCAGACCAAGATTTCGCACATCTACGCCATCGGCGATGTGAACGGCAAGCAGCTGCTGGCCCATACCGCGATGCATCACGGGATCATCGCGGTGGAAAACATCATGGGTCTGAATCCGTTCCCGCTGAACGAAGAGATGAATTCGCCCTCCTGCACCTACTGCGAGCCTGAGATCGGCAGCGTGGGGCTGTCGGAGCAGGTCGCGAAGGATCGCGGGTACAACGTCAAGATCGGCAAGTTCCCGATGAAGCCAAATGCCAAAGCGGTGATCGAAGGGCACACGGATGGGTTCGCCAAGATCGTGGCCGATGCCGACACCAAGGATCTGCTGGGACTGCACATCATCGGTCCGCATGCGACCGAGATGATCGCCGAGGGCGGCGTCGCCCGCTTGCTGGAGAGCACCCCGGAAGAGCTTGCCATCGCGGTGCATCCGCATCCGACCATCTCCGAGGTCATCGGCGAGGCGGCGCACGACTGGCTTGGCCACGCCATTCACATCTAGGCGGCTACTCGAACGCACATGAACCAAACGGGGTGGCCAGCTGGCTACTCCGTTTTCATTTCGTCGCCTGGCTGTTGCGCTCGAGAGTCATGTCAATGAAAGCAACGGAGAACTCCGGAATCGGGGCGAAACTGATCAAAAACGATAGGCAATTCTTGGTAAATGCGAGGCGATCAAAAAATCCCCCCTTATTAGGCATAAGCCCCATGCCAAGCGATTCGGACGGTGCTTGCCATTTGGCGAAGCGCGCGAACGGCCCGGAGTTAGCTCAGCCGCTCGATCGCGAGTGGTTGGCCGGAGATTTCCCGAGTGGAGAACTCTCCGCTCGCCAGATCGACGATCGTGATGCCGTCCCAACCGCCGTTCGCGAAGGTGTACCCGCCGGTCAGGTTGGCGGTCGCGCCGTCCGCGGTCAACGCCACCTGTTCGTGCGGCAGCTCCAGCAGGATGATTTGTTCTTCCCCAGTCTCCAGATCGAGGACCGTCAAACTCGGCGGTCCGGGCGCGGGACCTGCGGGACCGGTGCCGACGATATAGGCGGTCGATTCGTCATCCGACAGCGTGATGCCATGCTGGTGCGTGTCAGCCGTCATCGGCAAGGATGCCGTCGTGCCGGCAACCGGATCGAGCATCCAAAGGAGCCGGCCAACATAGGGCAGCAACAGCATCCCGTCACTCCGAACGGCAGCATAGTGTGGTTTGTCGAATTCGCCATAGCCAAGTGGCGCGGCGTCGACCGTGGTACCGGTTTGCGTGGCCAGATCGATCGCCGTAATCGTGAACGAGTCGTGATCGATCGAATAGACGAACGAGCTGTCCGGTGAGGCGACGACATCGAACGGCCGCCACCCGACCGGCACGGTTGCAACGAACTTGCCCGCCTCGACATCGTAGAGCTCGACCAGACCGTTCGAGCCGTTCATGTGGATACCGACCGCGACCCATTTTCCATCCGGTGTCGCGGCGATTCCCATCCCGCCGGAACGGTATTCGCCATAGCCCACTGACTCGATCGGCGTTCGATAGGAGATCTGCTCGACGATCTGGCGATTCGCGGCATCCACGATTGTCAGAACCTGAGCCGACGAGATATACGCGCGGTCAGTCGGAGCGAGCGCGATTCCCCAGGGAGAAGGCGCCACATCCAGCTGTTCGAACGTTTCACCGTCGAGAAAGGTGATCGCGCTGGCGGTGTGATTGGTGAGCAGGAAGACCCCGTCGTGAGGCGCTTGCGCTCGCGTGGCTTCGGGCAGCGCCAGGGCCACCGATACGGCGGTCGATTTCATCAGCATACGGCGTGAGAGACGTGACGTCATCATGCGGTTCGAACATCGTTCCTTTCCTGAAGGTTCCCGTTTGGTACCCTACTCCGGTTGATCGACCGATCGCAACAAGACACGTAGAGGAAGGAACCGCGACGTATGAAGTTACTCCAGTTTCAGGGAGGCGACGGGCTCAGGCTCGGCGTGAAGACCGATGCGGGTGTCATCGATGTCGCCGCCGCCGGTGAAGCGCTCGGCATCGATGCGCCTGTCTCGCTGCTCGAAGTTGTCGAAGTCGGGGCTCCGGCCCTCGATGCCATTCAGACCGTGATCGATGCCGCCGCCGGCGCCGATTCCGCCAATACCTGGACGCTCGATGAGATGGGACTGCAATTCGGCCCGGCGGTGGCCGATCCCGGCAAGATCATTTGCGTCGGTTTGAACTACCGGCGCCACGCCGCCGAAACCAATATGCCGGTTCCGGAAACCCCGGTGCTTTTTTCCAAATTCGACAATACGATCGCCGCTCATGGCGATAGCGTCTCGTTGCCCCCCGTTGCAATCGAATACGACTACGAGGTCGAGCTTGGTGTAGTCATCGGCAAGCCGGCGCGCAATGTCAGCCAGGACGAAGCGCTCGACTACGTCATGGGATACGTCACGTCGAATGACATCAGCGTCCGCGACTTGCAGACGCGCACCAGCCAATGGCTTCTCGGCAAGACCCTGGATAACTTCTTGCCGGTCGGTCCGTATCTGGTGACCGCGAACGAGGTCGGCGATCCGCAGCTGCTGGGCATCAAAACGTGGGTCAATGGCGATCTCCGCCAGAACTCGACGACCGGCGACATGATCTTCACCGTCGCCGAAATCGTCTCCTATATCAGCCGCTACTTCACCCTCGAACCGGGCGATCTGATCGTCACCGGTACGCCCGAGGGCGTGGCGATGGGCCGCGAGGACAAGCCGTGGCTCAAGCACGGCGACGAGGTGGTCGTGGAGGTCGAAAAGCTCGGCGCCCTCAAAAACGTGATGATCGCGTAGCTGACGGAACTCACCACACTGCCGGGAAATGCCCTACAGTGTCGATATGAACGAAGCATCTCCGGCGAGGCGGTCAGACCGCCTCGCCGATCTCCTTGCCGGCGCCATCGCCGGTATTCCGGCTGGCATCGCCTATCTGATCGTCGAGGGGATCGACAACCGGATTTCCGGGCGCCGGCTGTATGACCTGCAGCTCCTGGGGCGCCCATTTGCGCGCTCGCCGCGCCGCGCCAACCTCATTGGACTGGTGATGCACCTGGGGAACTCGGTCGCGCTGGGTGGGCTCTATGGCGTGGTCGTCGAAAAGCGATTGCCTGGCCCACCGATCGTGAAGGGTGTCATCTTCGTCACCATCGAAAATTCGGTGCTCTATCCGTTCCTCGCACTCGAGCGCTTTCACCCCGCTCGGAAGGCTGACGACATGGGATCGTACTGGTCAGTGCGGTCGTGGCTGTGGACGATGCCCCGCCACTTCGGGTACGGCGCCGTGCTCGCGGTGGGATTCGATCGCCTACGGCACGCTCGAGACGAGCGCCCGGAACGAACCTGATCCTTCGAGCACGTAGGGTCCGCACGCGGCCGGGACGATAGCCGATTCGTATCTCCCCAGCGTCAGCCGGTCACCGCCAGTCGCAACGACCGCACTCCCCTCGATAACCGTAACCGCCGCAAACGACCGATCCTCGGTGTCCCGCTCGATAGCGACGCCATCGGAATCGACCAGCTCGAGCGCGAAATACTCGCAGCTCAACACCGGAAACGAACCGTTCGGCAGGCGTTTCACCATCGGGGCGAATTGCGGCCGCAGCTCCAGCTTGGCGGCACGCGCCGATTGCTCGATATGCAGCGCGCGTCCCGCGCCGGCTGGCCGGCCCCAGTCCGACACCCGATAGGTCAGATCCGAGCTCTGCTGCACCTCGTAGATGAACAACCCCGGCCCGAGTGCGTGGATCAGGCCGGCCTCGACCAGCAAGGCATCTCCTTCCCGCACCGGGTGCCGCTCGAGCAAGACTTCGAGCGATCCATTGCGGATGACCTCGATGACGTCCTCGTTCGCGATACCTGGACGCACCCCAGCGATCAGCTCAGCGCCAGGGTCGGCCTCCAGCACATACCAGGCCTCGGTCTTGCCCCGAAATCCCGGGCCTTCCAGCTCGATCGCCAGCGCATCGTCCGGATGCACCTGGATCGATAACCAATCCGCGGGATCGAGCAGCTTGATCAGAAGCGGGAAGACGGCGCCTTCAGTATCGAAAACCCGCCGTCCCAGCAGCTCGAGCGGTTCGGCGGCTACGGCTTCCGCCAGTGTCATGCCGCTGAATGGGCCGCTGCCGATTGGACTTTGCTCGCTCACGATCCAGGCTTCACCAAACGGTGGATCGTGCTGTCCCAGCCGGGCGCCCCCCCAGACTCGTTCTTTCAGCAGTGGCTCGACGACAAATGGCGCAAGAGAGGTCATCGATTCGACACGGAATCGTCATCCGCACGTTGGACTGCTACCGACTGTCTCGGCGATAACGTTTCGGGTGAGGTGAACTGCCACCAATAGAGCAACGCTGCCGCGAAGATTGCCCCGGCAGAGTCGGAAATGAGATCGTAGGTCGTATCGGTCATTCCACCGTCGCGGCCGGTATCGAGCAACCGATCTCCGACGTATTCGTAGACCTCCCAGAGCGCGCCCATCCCGATCGCGATGCCCGCGGCCATGATCATCATCTTACGTGGCGACCAGCTGATCGAGCCCTTGCGTGCTTTGGCAATGAGCACATCACCCACCGCGGACGCGACTGCCGCGCTGCCGAGGAAATGCGTGATCTTGTCGTAGGAGATGTAACGATCGTACATATGTCCAGCGGTGCCGAGGGTATCGGCGTACGTGGTGACGACGATGATGACGTGCGTCAACAACGAAAAACCGCCCTGGGCCGAATAGTGCACGCTGAGGATGAGGATCACGATGAGGCTGAGGGCGATCTGCGCCACCATATACCCCCAATAGTGCGTGAAACCGGGATCGACAACCTGCCGCACGATCAGGTACGTCAACATCAACCCCAGCGAGTACACGGAAAAGCGCAGGCGCGGGACCTCGGCAACCTCCCGCGCGGCCGCATTGGCATAGGTCAGGACGCGCTTCGGCTCCAGCACCGAGAAGGAGAAGTAATAGGGACCGCCCAAACGCCGGTCGACCCAGAGGATTGCCAGCAACGGTCCAACCGAGATGGTTGCGCCGGCGATCCCATCGACCAGATAGTGGTGCCCGGTCGACATCACCACGAACAGCATGCCGCTGGCCGGACCGACCAGCCAGAACCAGCGCAGCCAGCTCTTGACCCCTACGAAGAGCGCGACTCCGCTGAGCGCCACCCATCCGACATGCAGGCTCGGCATCGCCGCGAACTGATTGACGAAGCTGTGCGATCCCCCCACCAATGCGTGCGTGCCGATCAGATCGCTGCCAGGCGTCAGCCGGGGTGGCGCAACCGGATGCAGCGCGATGATCACGACCGCCGCCAGGGCGGAGATTGCCAGCGCCGTGCGATATTGCCGGAAGAGCTGATCCTGCGTCAGGTAGAGCCAGAACAGCGTCCCGGCCACGAAGGGCAGGAAGAGCCAGGAGTACGCGGAATTGATGAAATGCAGCAGCTCGCGATGCTGGAGCAACAACGCCTGAACGGCGTGTTCCGGATCGATGCGCAGATGCCGTTCGAAGTCGATGATCGCCTCGCTATTGCGCAGCGCATCGCCGGCACTGCCGCGCGTAGCGTGCCGCCCCATCTCGTAAAGCGTAAAGACGCCACTGCAAATCAGCCCCTCGCGCAGCGCCCGTTGACCGGGATGGACATGGATCGTCCGACCGCGGAAGAGCCATGCCGACGCACCGGCCAATGCGATGCCCAGGGGGATATAGAGGGCTGAGTCGAAGAGAAAGGACGCGATGGCGGCGAAGAACATCAGCGCAGCCGCGGGCCAGTCCGAAGCCAGTGTGGCCGTCGTCACAACGGCGCCGAGCACACCGATCAGCAACAGCCATTCGAACGGGGAGGTGGGGATATACGGCGATCGACCGAAGATCTCCATAACGGCTCCTCTGCATCGAGCAAAACCGGGCGCGCCAGCAACGCGGGTCTCACGATCACCTACCTCACCAAACGCCGTCCGTACGCTGAGTTTCGGCTATGCGAGACGATGCTCTCGTCGAAGCCAGCGCGGGCGAGGACCTTTCGATCATACCAAACCAACGCTCGACGATCGCCGGTATCAAAACGGCAGGTATCCGGATCGACCGGGGTGTTTTCCGCCAGCCTTTCATCCGACCATTGCCGCCGCTAGAGTGCCGCGATCGCCTCCCCGGCTGCCCGCTCTCCTGACATCCAGGCGCCGTGGCAGGTGGAAAAGAAGAACGGGTGCGTCGCCTCTCCCGCGAAGAAGAGGCGGCCTTCGACTGGTTTCGCCAGATCGGGCCGCCTATTGGCTTCGCCCGGCCGCGCGGCGCCGTAGGCGCCGAGAATCGAGGGGTCGCGCCCCCAGGCCGATGCCGCCCTGACGCCAAGGTGCTTTTCGATCCCCGAGCCGAATGCCGCCACCATTGCCTCGACCCCGGCGGCAATCTGCGCTTCCGGCCCGGCGGCTTCGAGCTCGGCAGCGAGCGGGCCGCCCATATAGATCGAGGCGATATCCCGCCCGAACGGCCGCATCTGGACGTTGAACCAGGGCGCGCCCGGATAGGGGATGCGCACGCTACAGTGCTCGTCGATACCGAGCTGCCGGCTGTCGATCTGCAACACGACCTTGTTGTCCGAGCCGAGCGGCACCGCGGCTGCCGCCGCCAGCTTCCAATCCGGCAATCCCGGTTGAAAGTCGATCAGCTGCCGGGCCAGAACGTTGGTCGAGACGGTCACGATGACCGTGCGCGCCTGGAGCGATCCCCGGTTCGTGACAATCTGCACGCCATCGCCCTGCAGAACGACCTGCGTCGCGGTGGTATTCAGCGAAACCAAAATGCCAGCAGCCACCTTCTGCACCAGCGTTCCATAGCCATCGGTCACCGCCCAGTTTTGTTCGGTGTCCTTGTAGCGGGCGGCATCGAGGGTCGATACCTGCCCGGGAGCGAATCCCCATTCTGCCTGCACGGCCGCCTCGAAGATCGAATAGGCATCGTCCGCGGTATCGACCACATCGCTGAGCGGGACATCGATGCCGTCGTTTCCGGCCCCAAGCGCCACCTGATAGAGCTTGTGTAGCGATTCGAACAGCGTGTCGGTTTCCCGCTCTTCCAGCACCGTCCCGTTCTCGGCAAAACGCCAGGGCACGTGGCGATCGAGATAGGAAATCCCGAGCTCGTCGGCATATTGGCGCATCGGGTTGATGGACGCGGAATGCAACCAGTGGCACCCCCAGTCGACCGGCGCCCCGAAGGTTTCGGTGTCGGTCCAGGCCCGCCCACCTGAGCGGTTCATGGCCTCCAGCACTACATAGGTCTTGCCGGCATCGGCCAGCGCGCGGGCTGCTCCCAAACCTGCGGCCCCCCCGCCGATGATGGCCACATCGACCGTGCCGCTCTTCCCGACCGTCATCCCGTTCCCCTCCCGCGCACCGAATGCATACCGCTCATGCTATCCGACATTCGGACGGCAATAATCGGAGCTTCGATTTCCTCGATATCGGGGCAAAGGATGGTTCGTCTCCGGACCCAGGACTCTGGGCTCGGGACACGTTCTTACCGGCTGCTTTTATTGAGCTTGCGCTCGACGGTGCCGACGATGCGCCCGAACCCGATATCGAGCGGGCGGACGGTGGCGAAGGTCACGACCCGGCCAACGGCGGGCACCGATTCGCTCTCGGTTTCGACCCAGAATTCGGGCACGTCCGAGGCATGAATGAAGATGCGCTCAGCCGGCAGATCGCCCGGTTGGGGCGGTCCCGGCAAGAGGCGACCTGACTGGATATAGACCCGTACCGTCATGCGCGGCCGTCCAGCTGAACGAAAGAACGTCGGTGAACGTTTGTTCGCGAAATACTACCTGAGACGGCGATTGGTCGTCGCCTGGTGGCTAGAGCCCAGAGACGTTATCGATCGTAAGGAAGAGCGTCTCTGCCCTCTCGTGTCTCGCGTCAAAGGTCCAGAGCTGACTGCTGACTGCTGACTGCCCCAAAGAGTCTCAGGCTTCATCCAGCGCCGGCAACCCGAGCCAATCGGCTGCCTCGAAGAGATCCTGCACGAGTACCGTTGGCTCGACCGGGAAGCTCGCCACTCGATTGGGATGACCCAGCACGCCGATCACGCGCATGCCGGCGTTCCTCGCGGCTTCGACGCCCAGCGGCGAGTCCTCCAGCACGATCACGTCGTTCGGCGCCATACCGAGTCGTTCGGCAGCCAGGAGGAAGAGATCCGGAGCCGGTTTGCCACGGCTCACTTCGTCGCCGGTGGTTTCGGAATCGAACAACCCGGCCAGACCGGTTTCGCCGAGCGAGATATCGACATGGATGCGCATCCCCGAGGTCGCCAGCCCGACCGCCGATCCGCCCAGGCGAGCGCGTTTGACGATCTCGAGCGCGCCCGGCATCGGCTGCACCGAGCCGCGCAGCGCCTCGGTGCGCAAGTCCGCGTAGTGCGCGACCAGGACATCGACGTCGTCCTCGATCTCATACCCCTCCCGCACGATCGCGAGCGCTTCCACCAACCGGCGACCGAGCAACCGCTCGTGGATCTCCGGCCGTCTTGGCAAACCGCGCCCATCGAGCAATCGGTTCATCGCCTCCGTGGCCAGTCCTTCGCTATCGACCAGCAGGCCATCCATATCGAAAATGAGCGCCCGAAATGGAGGATTCTCGTTCAACCTCTGGCTCCTGCAACAAACGAGCGCGGCTGAAACCAGCCGCGCTCATCGCCGTTTCGTGGTGGAAGGTTACTCGGCGTCGCTGAAGGTCTTGCGCAACGTCGCAGCCTGCTCGTCGCTCAGGTTCGACTGGATCAGCTCGGCCTTGAGCCCAGCCTTCTTGACTTCTTCCGCCACCTTCTCGGTGTTGGCGTTGGAGGTCATCAGGAAGATCGCCGAGGTCCCCGGCACGACTTTGGCCTTTACCGAATCGATGAAGTCCTTGCTGATGCCGTAGTCGGAAAAATGCGCCATCAGCGCGCCGATGCCGGCGCCGATCGCCACACCCAGCAGCGGCACGAAAAAGATCAACCCAAAGAGCAGTCCCCACATGCCGCCCATACTGGCGCCGACCCAACCCGTGTTGGTGAGTTCTTTGGTCGTCGGCTTCTTGGCGCCCTGCGGCCAGCTGACCGTGGCGGCGTCCTGCACCACCAGAATCTGCTGCTTCTGCAGATCCAGCAGCAGGTTCTCCGCCTTCGCGGCACCATCCGGCGAGTCGAAGAGCCATGCACTCAGTGTTGCCATTCGCGTTCCTTTCGTTCGGCAGTCGCCGTACCTTCAACCGTTAACCGGAGCGATTGTACGATGGCAGGGCTATCCCTGCGGATGGGTCGTAAGTGCTATCCCGGGATTGTCGATCAGGATTCGGCGCACATCGGGCGCGCTGAAACCAGCCTCCATCAGCTCGACTGGAAACGATTCCACCAGATAGCGGAAACCCGGACCGCCGCCATAGCTGAGCCAATATGACTTTCGCGCCAGATCGCCCGAGATCAGAAGCCGATCGAGATACCCGGCGTCCGCCAGCCGCACGAGCATTTGAGCCCGCTGCGAATCCGGCGCGTATTTCTCCTTGGAGACTTGATCGAACGAAACGAATGCGCCGGTGTCGAGCACCCGCCGCAGATAGTCCTCGTCCAGGGCGAAATCGAGATGACCAACGATGATACGCTCCGGCGCAACCCCTTCGTCGCGCAGGATCGCGAGCTGCTCCAGCGCCATGGTCCCTTTGTCGGTGTGGGTGGAAATCGGCGCGCCCGTTTCCTTGTGCGCGATCGCAGCCGCGCGCAAGACGCGTTCCTCGACATCGGTGATCTGATTCAGGCTCGTACCGGCCTTGATCACGCCGGCGCGCATCGGCGTGCCAGCGATACCGTTGCGAATCTCGTCGATGTTGACGGCGGCGATCTCCTCAGCCGAACGGTCACCCACCCAGGGCGCGGCGTGCAGGTGCTTGTGATGCCCGGTGATGACGATCACATGCACGGGCGAACGTTGGGCGACCCAGTGGATCGCGGCCGGGTCGCGGCCGTAGTCGGCCGGGGTCATATCGACGATGGCGCGTAAGCCGGCGTGAAAGGCATCCTCCAGCTCGGCATAGGCGGCATCGGTCGAATCGAGCAGCAGATCGGGGTCCGTCGTGCCCACATCCAACGGTTTGGCGATGACATGCTCATGATGCAGTGTCACGCCCAGTGCGCCCGGATCGACCGGACCCAGAGCCGTCATGACATGCGGCTGGTCGATCCCGATCTCGTCGTCCAGCTCGACTGGTTCGAACGATTCTCCGTCTTCGAGCCCAAAGTCGTAGGTCGCGTCGCTCATCCGGCCAACTCCCGCCGCACGATCTCCGCGCCCTGCACCATCGCCGCCAGTTTGCGTTTGGTCGCCCAGCGCGCGGTTTGACTGAACCCGCAATCGGGCACGATCCAGAGCTTCTCCGGCGCGACAAAGCTCAGTGCGGTGCGGATACGGTCGGCCACGACCTCCGGCGATTCACACCAATAGTTCTTGACATCGATCACACCGCAGCCCAGCTCCCGGTCATTCGGAAATTCTTTCCAAAGTTCGAGCTCCGCCATTTCCCGGTTGGCGAATTCCAGCAGGTACTGGTCGCAGCGCATATCGAAGAGCGCCGGGAAGATCGGCCGGTAGGTCCGTTGGGCCACCGGCCGGCCGCGGAAATTGCCGAAGCAGATATGCGAGCCGATTTTGACCTCGATCCCCTCGACGGCGGCATTGAAGATCTTGACGTAGTCGGCCATCCGGTCGGGATAGACCGCCGCGGACGGCTCATCGACCTGGATGAAGGTGGCGCCCGCGTCTTGTAGCGCGTGGCACTCGGCATTGACGATCGGAGCCAGCGCCCAGGCGGCATCGAGCCGGTCAGGATAGATGCTGCCGCTTTGCAGGCGACCTGAAAGGGTGAACGGACCCGGTACGCATGCCTTGACGGGCTTTTCCGAGATGGATTGCACGTAGGCCCAGTCATCCAGGCAGCCGAGTCCGTCTGGCGCGGAGATCTCTTCGAAGACCCGCCATTTGCCGCGCTGGTCGTGGCCTTCCGGACCGAGCTTGCGGCCCGGCGGCAGCGGCTCGATCCCCTGGATGCGCACATAGAAGCCGAGGTTGAAGTCGTTGCGGCGCATCTCGCCGTCGACCAGCACATCGAGCCCGGCCCGCTCCATGTCGAGGATGGCGATATTGGTGGCATCGCGCATCAGCTCGTCGATATCGTCCTGACCCAGCTCGCCGCGTTCTATCGCCTCGATCGCGGTCAACAGCCAACCGGTGGGCGCGTGACTGCCAACCGCGCTGGTTGGGAGGATGGGCAGATCCGCGAGGGTTTGCTTCATCGGTGGAGTTCTCCTGCGTCGCCCGCATCGAACGGACGACCTGAGACACTATTGTCGAACAGATCGGCGGACGCACCAGGGAGCGGCATCGTGGGGCAACGGCTCGCGGGAAAAACAGCGATCGTGACCGGGGCAAGCAGCGGCATCGGTCTGGCGGCTGCCCGGCTCTTCGCGGCCGAAGGCGCGACTGTGGCGCTGGCCGCGCGTCACCTCGAACCACTGCAAAACGCGGCAGCAGCAATCGTCGCCGAGACTGGCAACGACAACCTTCTTGTCATCCCGACCGATGCTTCCAGCGAGGAGGCGGTGGCTGCGATGGTTCGAGCAGCAGTCGAGCGATGGGGGAAAGTGGACTGCATCTTCAATGCGGCGGGAATCAGCGGGCGACGCTTCGGCGACGGGCCGGCGGCCGATTGCACGCTGGATGGTTGGAACACCGTGCTCAGCAGCAACCTGACCAGCATGTTTCTCTGCACAAAATACGCGCTCCAGGCAATGCTGCCGCACGCGTCGGGATCGATCGTCAATCTGGCCTCGGTGTTGGGCATGGTCGGGGGCGACGAGCATTTCGGTACGCACGCCTATGCCGCCAGTAAAGGCGGCATCATCGCCTTTACTCGGGCGGTGGCCTCGTATTACGCCGATCGCGGCATCCGCGCCAATGTCATTGCCCCCGGCTTGATCCGCACGAATATGAGCCTGCGCGCCCAAAGCGATGACGATATCATCGCGGCGCTTCCGCGCCTGCAACCGCTCACCGGCGATTTCGGCGCGGCCGAAGATGTTGCCCAGGCCGCGCTCTATCTCGCGTCGGACGAATCACGGTTCGTCACTGGGATCGTGCTCCCGGTCGACGGTGGTTGGACGGTGCGGTGATGCTGGGCCCTGGACCCTGTGACGATCGTAGTGGAGGGAGTCTCACCCTCTTGGGCCAAGAGTCGAGTACAGATGGCTGACTGCTCGAAAACATCTCAGGACTCAGGGCCCAGGACTCAGGACCTACGGGATGGCGGTCACCATTGCGCCGTCAGCTTGCACCGAGATGCCGCTCAAGTACGACGCCGCCGGTGAGAGCAGGAATGCGCCAATGCGGCCCATTTCCTCCGGCTCGCCGTAGCGGCCCAGCGGGATGGTTTTGCTCATCTGGGCGACCTGCTGCTCGACGGAGATACCCTGCGCCTCGGCTCGCCCTTTGTCGAGGGTGCGTACGCGGTCGGTATCGAAACGGCCCGGCGCCAGACTGTTGACCCGGATCTTCGGACCGAGCTCGCGCGCCAGCACCTTGGCCATGGCAGCAACTCCTGGACGCAAGACATTCGACGTGTCCAGATTCGGAATCGGCTGCCGCACCGACGACGAGGTGATGAAGAGCACCGAGCCTTCCCGCTCGATCTTGGGGGTCAGCGCGCGCAGAATGCGGATCGGGCCGCCGATCAGCAGCTCGAACGATTGCGCCCATTGCTCATCGCTGATCCCCAGCACCTCACCCGGCGGCGGTCCTCCGGCATTGATCAGAATGCCGTCCAGACCGCCGAGCTTGGTATCGACGGCGTTCGAAAGCGTCTCGACCGCGCCGGGGCTGGAGATATCGACCGCGACATACGAGGCGCTCGAGCCGATTTTGGCGGCAGCCTTTTGCAATGCCGCTTCATCGCGCGACATCAACAGCACCTGTGCGCCTTCCTCCGCCAATACCTGGGCGATGGCATTGCCCAGCCCCCGGCTACCGCCACCGATCAGAAAGCGCTTGCCCTTCAGTCCCAGATCCATCTAGATCCCTCCCAGTCTCTGGACTCGTTGCTCGAGACCATCGATCTCGTCCATTGTGATGAGTGCGCCGAGCTCCAGATCGTAGCGGCGCGATTCTCCCGGTTGCAAAATGATGAGCTCGCCCCGCTCGCGGGCGTCCAAACGGCCTGCTGGGCGGTTCGTGCATGGCTCGATACCGACGACATACGTTCCCTCGCCCATCATCCGCCAAACGAAGTGTGCGGGAAGCTGGCGCACATCGAAAATCTCATAGGCGCCGATTCCTCGCTTGCGATTGACGATCCCAACCGGAACCTTGCCATCGGCTTCGGCGATGATGTCGTGTTCGACGACTTCTTCCACGAAGGCAGGCTGGGGTGCGGTGAGGGTGCGATAGCCTGCTGAATCGAAATCGCCACGCGGAATCGCGGCTCGGGTTGGGACGATCAGTTCGGAACCTTCGTCGACCACCGGAAACCCGATATTGATGTGATAGAGCAGCATATGCGGGGTCGGGTCCCAACCGGCATTGATCACTTCGTCATGGACTTTTAGCGATGCATCCCCGATCCGTGCCTCGATCCGACGTCTCAGAAGCAGGTTTTCGCCAAAGACCGATGCCTGGGTCACCTCGCCCTCCGCCCAGAGGATTGCCTCGTCGCCCTCCCAGCGCGTGCCGTAGCCGTTGAGCCGCGCCGGGCGATTGCTCACCCGGCCGTGCAGCCCGAACGACTCGGTCTGTTTGGGCGGGTAGTGATAGTGCGCTGCGGTGTCTTCGGCCATGAAGAGCGCATGATCGAGTCCGCAGGTGGTCAGCAGCCCGCCGCCCCAGTTGCGCAGGAACCCGAGATCGACGTATTCCCCGAACCACGGGCCGCCATACCCAACTGGCGATTCCCAACCGAGCGGCATCCCCTGGAATTCGCACCGGCCGATATCGAATGCCCGGTCGACCAGCACTTCGAAGACGAAGCCCGAGCCGGTGCGGAATTCCAGCACCCGCACCCCGCGCTCGTTGCCATCGCCAAGCGTGACAAGCCGCACCCCGGCGACCTGGTCCAGCCGGCCGACACGCTTCAGCAGCCCGTCCCGGGAAAAATCGGAACCGTAGAGGTTCACCAATGGAACTCCTTTGCCATCAGTGCATCACCCAGCCGCCGTCGATCTGGATGAGCTGCCCGGTGATGAACGATCCGCCGTCACTCGCTAGGAAGACGGCCAGATTCCCAATATCGTTCGGAGTTCCTCGACGTTTCAAGCTTTGGCTCGCGAGCACGTTTCGGTTGTACTCGTCCTGATTGGGATGGATCTTTTCGGCATCGGTGGGAAACGCGCCAGGCGAAATGGTGTTCACCGTGACACCGTCGGGACCGATCTCGCGGGCGAGGGCGCGGGTGAAACCGACGATGCCGCCCTTGGATGTCACATAGGCAAGCAACATCGGCCAGCCGCCGAAGAAGGTGATCGAGGCGATGTTGATAATGCGGCCGTTGCCATGCGCCTTCAGATAGGGAAAGGCCGCCTGCGCGCAAAGAAAATACCCCTTGAGATTGGTGCTCATCACCTCGTCCCAGGTTTCAGAGGTAATTTCGGTCCATTCGAGGCGAGGGTAGATGGCGGCGTTGTTGATGAGAATATCGATGCGGCCGAACTCGTCCGCGACAGCGTGCATCAACGCCGCAATGCCGGCTTCGTTCGAAATATCGCAGACGCGGGCCACGGCCTTGCCGCCGTTGCCGGTGACGAGCGCGACGGTATCGTCGAGAGTTGCCTGCGTCCGTCCGGCG
>DASTFJ010000292.1:0-2116 GCA_035708745.1 Thermomicrobiales bacterium
GCCAAGTTCACGATCGTCGATACGGGGACACGAGTGCCCTTTACCACCGGTTGGCCACCCATGACATCGCGACGACGCTCGATTTTTCCGACATTTTCCGGATTGCGGCGCGAGAGCTTTTCGATCTCGCGAGTGACGTCCGCGGCGAGGGGTTCGATTTCGAAAATGACCGCATCCCGTCCTACCGATGAGCGGGCGAACGGTTCCACGAAGTGAATCTGCCGATTGGCAATTTCGAAAGCTAAATCACTCCAGGGCATTCCATCTCGAGCTTGAATGTGGCGGACCATGTCCCTTGTCGCCTTGAGCGGTATATTGAAACGGCGTCTCAATTCTCCAACCGAGCGAAGCGCGACGACATCGTCTGGCGAGTAGATGAAGGTATGACGATAGGAATCGCGATTGTAGACAACCGACGGTTCGACGATCCCGTCGCGGGCCCAGCTTCGCGCTTGCCCCTCGGATACTTGTCCGATTCGCGCTGCAGATTCGAGGCTGATATAGCGAACGTTCTTCATAACCTTGCTCCAGATCCTGCTTGCATTGTACGGAACCTAGGCAAGCGAAGTAGACACGACAATGGCGCCCCGCTCCGGGATCCCGGAGCGGGGCTTCGAACACGATTCTTCGTGCGTCGCGCGGCTGCCGTCGCGCATTTCTCTCAGGCGATATTGCTCCATTCGCCGATGACGTGTTCCGCGGTGCGCAGCGTGAGCGCGTGAATGGTGTAGGTCGGGTTGACTGCGCCGCTGGTCGGGAAGACGCTGGAACCCAGCACGGCGAGATTGGGCACGTCATGCGCCATGCCGAACGCATCGGTGACCGATGTTTTCGCATCCGCACCCATGATCAGGCCGCCCATGATGTGCTGGTCCGCTTTCGGATTGATCCAGACCTCGTTCGCCCCAGCCGCCTGCATGATCTCCTGACCGAGCTTCAACGCTGCCTCGCGCATCTTGGTCTGATGCGGACCGATCGAATGCGTCACTTGCGCGAGCGGAAAACCATATTGGTCCTTCTGGTCGCTCAGGGTGACCCGGTTGGCCTCGTCCGGAAGGTCGTTGCCAAGGGCCGTATTGGAAACGAGGTGATGGCTCGCAGTTTTCAGGAAATCGTCGAGCTTCGTGCCATACAGGTCGGGGCGCATCATGCAGATGCCGAGCAGATCGTTCGGCTTGGCCGCGGTGGCCCCCAGCCATTGATAACCGCCGATGTAGCCATTGGCCGTTTCGTCACTTTTGTATTGCGCCTGCGACCAGAGCTCGCCGCCGGTGCGGCCCATATAGGGTTTGGTCTCTTCGTCGAACAAGCCGAATACCTGCCCGCCGATGTGGCACATCATGTAAGCGCCGACAAGTCCGCTGGAGTTCGCCAGTCCGTCCGGATGGTCGGACGAGGTTGAGTTCAGCAGAATGCGCGGGTTCTCGATCGCGTAGGCGCCCATGGCAATCACGCGGCCATCCACCTGCTGTTTGGTCCCGGTGAAGTCGTAGAACTCGACGCCGGTGGCGCGGTCGCCAGCAGGATTCGTCAATACCCGGGTGACATAGGCGTTATTGATCAATGTCGCTCCGGCAAGGAGCGCTTCCTGGAGATAGGTCACCTGCGGGTTGGCGAGCGCGCCGATGGGACAGCCCGCCGCGCACCAGCCGTCGAGAATGCAGGCGGCGCGCGCACCTTTCTGCTGGGAGAGAATCGCCTGCGGAGTCGGTGAGGTCGGAATGTCGAGCGCGTCGAACCCGCGCTTGAGCGCCTTGCCCTGATCGAGAATTGGCAACGGTGGCATCGAATAGGGATCGTGCGGTGGCGTCCAGAGATCGGTGGCGTCGTCTCCCGAGATACCGACCTCGGTTTGAATCTGGTCGTAATAGGGGCGCAGGTCGTCATAACCGATCGGCCAGTCGAGTCCTACGCCATAGGTCGATTTGTAGGAAAAATCCTCTTCATGCAAGCGGAACCAGCAGGCGAAATGGTGCGCCGCCGACCCGCCGGTACCCCAGGCGAAATTCAGATTCAGTCCGAGCGGCTCATCGCCGCTGGTCAATGGCGGCAGCGGCGTGCTGTGAATCCGGCGCGCCCAGATGAGGGAGCTCCACATGTCGGCGGTGGTGACGGG
>DASTFJ010000293.1:0-4499 GCA_035708745.1 Thermomicrobiales bacterium
GAGGCCAGCGGCAGCGCGTGACCATCGCGCGCTCACTGGTGAACAACCCAGCCATCGTCTGGGCGGACGAGCCGACCGGCGCGCTCGATTCGCATTCCGCCACCGATATCGTCGATCTCCTGCGGGCGCTGAATCTGCAAAGCGGTTTGACCATCGTGGTCGTGACCCACGACCAGCAGGTGGGGGACCGCTGCGACCGGATCGTGCGCATGCGTGACGGGTCGATCGAGCCGGCCGCCGCGCCCTCGGTCATGCGCGACCGTTTCGCGCCGGTGGGCGTGACACGGGATACGTATGAGCCGGTGGAAGCGCTGGCGGTGTGAGACGAGGCAATGGGCAAGAGGCAAAAGGCAATAGTGACCATTTCCGGTTGAACTGCTCTCATTCGCCCAGTAGCGCTCACTATTGCCCATTGCCTCTTGTCCTACTCCGTCGTAACGCGGGGACCTGTGTCTTGCGAGCCGTTCAGACGCAATGACGGCGCTTCGAGACGAAGAGTTCCCCACTCCACCTGGTTCCTTTCGAGGCAGGTATCGGGCTTGGCCCGATCGCAGGGCACAGGTCCCCGCGCTACGACGGGAGATCGACGGCAGCCACAGAGGGCTGCAACGACGAGGCGAGAGGGCAGAGACGCCCTCAGCTACGACCGGACGACGAGAGGGCAGAGACGCCCTCGGCT
This sequence comes from Thermomicrobiales bacterium, assembly GCA_035708745.1. GTDB lineage: Bacteria > Chloroflexota > Chloroflexia > Thermomicrobiales > UBA6265 > JAMLHN01. The sequence goes on from DASTFJ010000293.1 coordinate 680, forward strand.
ACGACCGAGCGATTTTTCTTGCAACGGGTCCTGTGTCCGGAGGCCTGAGCGATAAGCATTCGCCGGGTCCTGGCCTCAGGAAAGCCGGGACGGCGATCCCGATCGACTTCCCTCCGATCGGCGGTCTCAGGTTTCCGGACACGGGATCCAACGTTCCAAATCGATACGCACACCAAATCGAAATCTCCGGACTCCGGACCCAGGGCTCCGGACTCGCACATAGAGGAGCACATCTACGATGAACGAACTCTTTGGTATTCCGATGTCGACGATCGTGGTCGCGCTGGCGGCCATGCTGGTCGTGAGTCTGCTGTCGGTGGCCTGGGTCTATATGCGCCGTCGGGTGATCTTCCGGCTCGGCGCCCGCAATATCCCCCGGCGCAAGGCGCAGACCGCGCTGATCGTCTTCGGTCTGATGTTGAGCACCCTGATCGTGACCGCCGCGCTGGGCACCGGCGATACGGTCGACAATTCGATGACTTCCGAGGTCTATGGGCAGCTCGGTCAGATCGATCAATTCGTAACGAACCGGTCCGAGCAAGATATCGGCGGCAATAGCTTTACGGCCACGATTCCGCAAACGTCGTGGGCCGATCTGCAGGGTCCCATCGGCGACACCAGCCTGATCGACGGCGCCAGCCCGTTCCTGGAGCGGCGTGTGGCGGTGCGGGAGCTGGAAAGCGGGGTGGGCGCACCCGAGCTGGTGGCCATGGGGCTCGATCTGGACACCGCGGATTCGCTGGGTGGTCTGAAGCAAGCGGATAGCGGCGATGCCATCGATCTCGCCACCTTGCCAGAGGGCTCGGTGGTCTTGAGCGAACAGGCCGCCAAGGACCTGGGCGCCAAAACCGGCGACACGATCGAGATCTTCATGGATGGCGCCAGCGTCCAGCTGACCGTGGCGGACATCGCGGAAAACAGCTATCTCTCCGGCATCCGGCGCGACGGCGATACCGACAAGGAGATCGCCGGTCTGGCGATGCGGCTGGCTGATTTGCAGCAGCTCGCCGGGATGGACGGCCAGCTGAGCGCGATCGCCATCTCGAACGAAGGCGGCGTGCGCGACGGATTGAAGAACGATGACGCGGTGAAGGCCGCGTTGCGGCCGGCGGTCGAATCCGCAGGGTTGGGTATCGATTCTCTCAAGCAGGAATGGCTGGACGATGCCCAGATGACTGCCAGTGTCTTCACCGGGCTCTTCCTGGTGGTTGGGCTCTTCTCGATCTCGGCCGGTATTCTGCTCATCCTGTTGATCTTCACCATGCTGGCGGCCGAGCGTCGCTCGGAGATGGGAATGGCGCGCGCGGTCGGCGCGCAGCGCAGCCAGCTCATCCAGCAATTCATGAGCGAAGGATCGCTCTACGCGTTGCTGGCCGGGTTGGTCGGATCGGCGCTGGGCGTGGGTGTGGCCTACATCATCTCGCGGGCCTTCGCCTCGATCTTCGGCGACTTCGCCCATGTGGAACCGTCGATCTCGGCCACCAGCGTGCTCGCCGGGTATTGCCTCGGCGTCGTGATCACCTTCATTGCGGTCGTGGTGTCGTCGTGGCGCATCAGCCGGCTGAACATCGTGGCGGCGGTGCGCGATCTGCCCGACAACGCCAGCGGGCGGCGGTCGTGGAAGACCTTCGTCTGGCAAGGGTTGATGGTGGTCGGCGGGGTGCTGTTGACGATGCAGGGCATCTCCTCCAGCTCGGCTTTCCCGTTCATGACCGGCGTCAGCCTGCTGATTCTGGCGGGCGCGTTGATCCTGCGGCAGATCGGACTCTCCAGCCGCAAGGCGTTCACGGCGGCGGGGTTGTTGCTGCTCGGATTCTGGCTCTTGCCGGACAATCTCTTCACCCGCATCTTCGGGAGCTACGATGGCGATTTCGAGATGTTCTTCGTCTCCGGCATCTTCCTGGTGATCTCGGCCACGCTGGTGATCATGCAGAACGACCGGATGTTGCTGGGGTTGGTCTCGCGCCTGGGCTCGGTTTTCCGCTCGCGCGGTGCGGCCGTCAAGCTGGGGGTGGCCTATCCGGGCGCGGCCCGCAGCCGCACCGGTATGACGATCGCCATGTTCAGCCTGATCGTCTTTTCGCTGGTCATGATCGCGACCATCAATCTCAATTTCGAACGCGCCTTTCTGAGCGATAGCGCCTCCGCCGGTTGGGATATCGAAGCGGCGCCCTCGAGCGGCGTGGCGATTCCCGACCTGAGCGACCAGCTGCAGGCCGGTGGAATCGACCCGAATGCGATCGCTTCGATCGGCACGTTGACCACCGCGAACGACAGCATGATCGTGCTACCGGATTCGCCCGACGGCGTGGGACGAGAGAATATTCGCGGTGTCGGGCTGGACTATGTCGGTATGGATGGCGCGTTCATCGACACGACCGATTGGAGCTTCAGCGGCCGCGCCAAGGGGTATGAGAGCGATGAGGCGATCCTGCAGGCGCTGCGCACCGAACCGGGTGTGGCGGTGGTCGATGCCTTCACCGTGGGTGGGGACGAGGGACCCGAGGTCGCGGATCTCTTCGGCGGTCTGAATGCCGACGATCAGGGATTCGAGCCGGTGTCGCTGCAGATTCGCAACGGCGAGGGGCAGCCCGAAACCGTGCGCATCATCGGGGTCATCGCGCCGAAGCTTTCCGGCTTTGCCGGTATCTACGCCAGCGAGGCGACCGCCGCTCCGGTGGTGAGCAGCGACAGCGACACTATCTATATGGTGAAGCTGGCCGATGCGGACCAAGCGGTCGCCACGGCGCGCGATATGCAGTCGATCATGCTCCCCTATGGGCTGAAAGCGGATTCGATCGAGCAGCAAATCCAGGACGATCAGGAATCGAATCGCGGCTTCTTCACCCTGCTGCAGTCGTTCATGGGACTCGGCCTGATCGTCGGTGTTGCCGCCATCGGCGTGATCTCCTTCCGCAATGTGATCGAGCGGCGGCAGCAGATCGGCGTGCTGCGGGCGATCGGCTTCCAGAAGGGCATGGTCTCCTGGTCGTTCCTGATCGAAGCCGGGTTCATCGTCGGGATCGGCGTCCTCTCCGGCACGGTGCTGGGGATTGCGCTGGCGCGGAATCTGCTGACCGGCGGCGCGATTGCCGAAGCGGGCGACATCAGCTTCGCGGTGCCGTGGAATGTCGTGGGCGCGGTGCTGGCCCTGGCGGTGGTGGCCTCGCTGATCACCACCTGGCTGCCGGCGCGGCAAGCGGCAGGCATCGCCCCGGCGGAGGCGTTACGGTACGAATAAGGTAGGCGTTGTAGGGTAGGACCGATGCGGGGCCCCGTGAGATCGCGGGGCTCCCATCATTCACGGACGGTATGCGTATGGATATTTGGGAAGTTCAGTTGGGCGGCGTTTCGACCCTCATCCATCCCCCAACCCCCTTCCTTCTCCCAATCCTGGGAGAAGGAAGGGGGCTCTTGCACGATGCCGATCTGCCGATCCTGGGAAAAGGAAGAGGGCTGTACCGGCTCCTGGAAGCGGACGTTGAATTGAGAAGGCAAGTGGCGAGAAAACAGAACCCTCTCCCAGGATTGGGAGAGGGCAGGGTGAGGGTCGAAAACTCGCCCACAAACATTTCCCACTGCGCCAAGAAATGAAAGTCAGGTTTTCGAATATGAAGACGATCGTTTTCAAAGTCACCCGCGCGGTCATGTTGACCTGCGCGCTCACGCTGGGAGGCGTGCTGGCGCTCTCGGTGGTGCCGGGGTTCGTGCTGGCGCAGTCCGATTCCGACACCCCCGCCGCGGCCTGCGGCTCCGGACCGAATGTGGTCTGCCCCGCTGCCAGCGACCCGAGCGCCCCGTATATCGGCTCGGTGACGGC
>DASTFJ010000294.1:0-6532 GCA_035708745.1 Thermomicrobiales bacterium
CTCGTCGTGGAGGATCGAACCGGCGCCCTGATCGGCGCCGGGTGCCTGACCGAAGACGATCCAACGACCGGGCGGCTGGTGCGCATGAGCGTCGCTACGAGAGCGCGCGGCCAGGGAATCGGCCGGCGGCTTGTCTTCGAGCTCGAATCCGCCGCTCGCGATCGGGGCTATACCCGCCTCGTCTGTGAAACCACCGCGGACTGGTCCGACGCCGTCGGACTCTACCGCGCCACCGGCTTCACCGAAACCGGCATCCTCGACGGCGACCGCCACTTCGAAAAACCGCTGACCTGATCGTCGTCCCGACCGAAGTGGAGGGACCTCTCGTCGCCCCACAACCCAGCCTCCCGCACACCACCCCGTCCGTAGCGCAGGTGCCTCCGCGCCCTGCGGTCGGCCGCAGGCCGATAACCAAACTCGCCAACCACCAACCCCAACATTGAAAACGCACACCCCTTGACAAGACAAGAACATATGTTCTATGATGCAATCAAGCGGCACACCTGGCAAGTGCGGGCCTGGGCAGTGCGTCGTCTGCCCGGGCTGGTTACCCGTCATCCACACTCGGTGCCGGGCCCCGGTGCTCCGGAGCACGTCTCGGTCGACCCCACCGCCTACATGAAAAGCGCTAAGTGAACTCGGAGATTTTTGGAAATCGGTAGGTGCAGTCTCGGGAATACTCGAGACTAACCGGCCGGCCGGTTCAGTACCAGATCGAACGCCGTCCGTGCCGTCACTTCGCCCTCGTAGCGCAGAATGAGCGCGTAGCGCCCTTCGCGCTCCAGCGTGACCGGACCCACCCGCAGCGCCAGCGGCACGACCTGATCGGTTCCGTCCTTGAGCTGCGCCGGACGTCCCACCCGTATCTCGGCTTTCACCGGTATATCGAGCAGCGCCTGCCCATCCTCGTTTTCCACCTGGAGCTCCAGCGGATGCGGGCGGTTGGTCTCCGTCCAGGGCACTACCACCCGGATCGCGGTTTCGAAGGTGCGCGTGATCGGAATCTGGGTTGTGGTCAGGCGTGCCCAGCCGCCGCCCAGAATGAACAGCTTGCCATTGGCGACCTGCGCCGAATCGACCAGCAAAAAACAATCGACGCTCGGCACAGATCCTCCTCGTATGATCCAGCGGTCAACCGCCGATCGGGGTGCAGATCTCGATCAGCACGCCATGCGGATCGCGCACCCAGGCGACCGTCTGCCCCCAGGGTTTGACCTCAGCCGGCGCCAGCGCATGCGCTCCGGCATCCAACGCCGACTGCATGGTGGCCTCGACATCGTCCGTCACGAACGCCAGCTCGGTGCCGAACGGGGGATTGGCGAGCGAATGGCGCAGAAAGCCGTGTTCGAAATGCGAATCGCCCAACGCTTCCGAGGCGAACGACAGCGTCGTCTCCCCGGTGGCGAGCTCGCCATAGCTGCCATCGGGCGAAACGAACCCCTGTTCGAAGCCAAACGCCCGCGTGTAGAAATCCAGCGCGCTCGGCACGTCCGGAACATAGACGATCGTATAACCAAATCGAGCAGCAGTCATCGTCTCTCCAGTCTACCAAGCCGGCGCCGCCGGGAGCGTCGCCCACTCATCCTAGAACGGGTGTTCTCTCGCGTCAAATGGCCCTGCCCGGAACGGTCGAACCGCATCCCAAGGCGCCCCATTCTGCTATCTTGACCGGACTGATCCGACCCGACGCCGGGAGTGCTCATCCGTGAACCAGAACCCGACTCAGCTGGCAACCGCGGGAGAGGCGTACGAGCCGCTGACCGGTCGCTGGAGCCGGCTGATTGCGCCGCGGTTCCTGGACTGGATCGATGTGTCCGGTAACGGCCGCTGGCTCGATGTCGGCTGCGGCACGGGCGCCTTGATCCAGGCCATTCTCGATGGCGAAGCGCCCCGCGAAGTCGTCGGCGTCGATCCCTCCTCGGCCTATATCGCCTACGCGCGCCGGCAAATCGCCGATCGGCGCGTTCGGTATGAGGTCGGAGACGCCCGGTCACTGCCGGTGGCCTCGAATCAATACGACGCGGTCGTCTCCGGGCTCGTCATCAATGTGCTGCCCACCGCGGGACAGGGTGGCGCTGTGCGGGAGATGACGCGCGCCGCCCGCCGAGGTGGAGCGGTAGCGTCGTATGTGTGGGACTACGCGAACGGCATGGGACCGCGCGCCCGCTTCTGGGAAGCGGCCATCGCGCTCGATCCAGCCGCCGCCGCGCACGATGAGCGCACCAGCTATCCCATTTGTCAGCCCAGTCAACTCGAACGATTGTTTTTGGATGCCGGACTCCATGCGGTCGAATCCGGCCATATCGAGATCGAGGCGCGGTTTCGGGATTTCGATGACTACTGGCAGCCCTTTCTGGCCGGCTACGGTCCGGCCAGCTCCTATCTCCTCGCATTGCCGCCATCGCAGCGCGATCGCTTGCGTGACCGGCTGCAGGCAGTATTGGTGCCGGGCACGGCAGCCCCGTTCAGTCTGCCGATCCGGGCGCTCAGCGTACGGGGCGTGAAGTAATTCACGACGCGTCATTCTTCCTGACTGTCAACTGATTTTGGATCGAGATCTCGCTGTCAAGCGATCTCCGCGTACGAACGTCACCAAAGTTCGGTTCCGATGGTGACGGTTCGGCACGGAAATCGGGCCGCAAAATTCGATTTCCTTCGCTATACTTCCCCCAGAAGTGAACGAAGATGGATCCCGATGGCCATCGACGAGTGCGGCCCCCCGAAACCCGCACCGGCTGTGGCATCGGTACGATGCGACAGCGCAATGCACGGTGACCCGCGCCGGCGGATTCGGCTCGAACGCAATTCATTCCTGATCACGGCGGTGGCCCTGCTGGTGCTGGCGATGGTGCTCTCTGCCTGTTCGCGCAGCGACGCCTCGAAATCCCCACCGGCCATCGCTGCCGCTCCAGCCTACGAATCGCCGACGTTCGCGGCGCAGGTGACGCCGATCATCACGCCGATTCCGACAGCCACGAATACTCCGACACCGCTGCCCACGCCCACGCCAAACGGCTATTGGCCCGAAACGCCCGAGCAAACCGCCGCCAACTCGCTGCTCGCTGACCAGCAAGGGGTCTATGGCTTCGTCGTCATGGAAGCCAACGGCCAGATCGTCACCTCGTACAACGCCAGGACCCCATTTGTGACGGCCAGCACCTACAAAGTCGTGCTCATGGCCGACATTCTGAAGCGGATCGAAGAAGGCGAGCTCTCGCTCGATCAGGAGGTCTGGCTCGATCCTGCGCTCTTCGACAAGAGCGGCGGTGATATGTATTTCCTCTGGTCCGACGCGGGTTCGTCCAAACCCCTCAGCGAGCTGCTCTATGCGGTCGGCGCCTGGTCGAGTAACGTCAGCGCGCTTACCCTGCTGACCCTCACGACGCATGATTCGCTCAACCAGACGGCCCATTCCATCGGAATGGAGCAAACGTATCTCTTTGCCAACCCCTATGAGCTGCCCTACTGGCCACCGCAGCCCGGCGTCGATTCCTCACAGGAAGATATCGACGCGGCTATGGCCTACGTCATCGAATCGTATGAGGATGAGGGCTGGGTCAATGTCACCACACCATACGATATGGCCACCTACCAGCGCGGACTGATCAATGGCACCGTCATATCGCCCTGGGTGAGCGAGCAGATTGTCGATATCCTGCTCGACAATGCCATTCGGGACCGGCTTCCTGCCTATAACTGGGACATCCCCGTGGCAGACAAACCCGGGAATCTGACCGGCTCCGTCAACGACACCGGCATCCTCTTCCTCGATTCCGGGCCGCGCGCCGTGGCCGCCTACTCCTCAGCGATCATCGATGAAGGACACGCCACCGAAATCCTGGCATTGCTCGGATTGATCGCTGCGGGAAATACGGATATCTAGCCATCCGTCGCGTTTTTCGGCTCATTTCCCTCGAATAGCGCAAAACCTGATGGAAGGCTGGGACGTTTTGACCGTACGCCGGCTGGATCGGCGCGTACAATCGCTTCAGCTATCCGATTGCAGGCGGAGCGAGGCCCCGTACCTCCGTGACCATGCGACCACCCCCCTCGAACGCACGCGACCGTCGGGTTGCCCGGCGATTCGGGCTGGCCGCCGTCACACTCCTCCTGCCGGGGGTGCTCCTCTCGGCCTGTGGGCAGGATAACTCCCCGGATGGACCCACCTCGACTGCGCCCGGCGGCACCGAGGTCGCCCAGGCAGTGACGCCCATTTTCACGGTGCCTCCGACCGATACCCCGATCCCGACGCCCACCCCAACCGTTCCGCCCACCCCCGAGTTCATCGACGGGGCCCCCACCTCACCCGAGCAGATCGCGGCCACCAATCTCCTGCAGGGTGAAGCGGGCGTCTATGGCGTGGCGGTGCTCGGATCCGACGGCCGGCTGATCGTCTCGCACAACGCGCACCTTCCCTTCGTCACCGCCTCGACCTACAAGCTGGTCGTCATCGCCGACATCCTGAGCAAAGTCGAAAAAGGCGAGCTGTCGCTGGACCAGACCTATACGCTCGATCCAGCGCTCTTCGCAGCCGGCGGCGGCGACATGTATTTCGCCAATAGCGATGCCGGCAGCGAGGCGACCTTACAGGATCTGCTCTTTGCCGCCGGCGCCTATTCCAGCAATGTCGCCGGTCTGACCATGCTCACGCTCACGACTCCCGAATCACTGCGACAGACCGCCGAAGCGATCGGCATGCATGAAACCTGGATTCTGAGCGATCCCGCCACATTGCCGATCTGGCCGCCGACATCTGCGCCCGATGCCACCCAGGCCGATGCCGACGCTGCCCGCGCGTATATCGAGGATTCCGCTCAGCTCGGCCCCGTCAACATCTCCACGCCGTTCGATATGGCCACCTATATGCTCGAGCTTTCGAACAACTCGCTGATTTCCCCCTTCGTTTCCGAACAGATTCTGGAGATCCTGAAGGGGAATCTGATCCGCGACCGGTTGCCCTATCTGCAACCCGCCGGGGTCACGGTCGTCGACAAACCCGGCAATCTGGAAGATGTCGTCAACGATGTCGGCATCCTCTACCTCCCCGATGGAACCGTCCGCACCGCGGCCCTGCTCTCACTCGGTGTCCCCGACGACGACCATGCCACCCAAGTCGAGCAACGCCTCGCCCTGATTGCCTCCAGCAACTTCGCCCTCCCGCCCTACTACGCCAATGCCGGCGGCACACCCACTCCCTGAGGGATGCTTGGGCGGCGTGCTACCCTCCGCGCATGGCGCTTCTTCTGCAGGCAAACGGCATCAGCTACGCCCACGGCGGGCACCAGATCTTCGAGAATGTCTCGTTCGAGATCAAATCCGGCGACCGGTTCGCGCTGCTCGGGCCGAACGGGGCGGGAAAGTCGACCCTTTTTCGCCTCCTCGCCGGAGAGCTCCACCCGCAAACCGGCGCGGTGACCCAGCGGCGCGGGATTCACATCGGCTATCTCCATCAGGAAACCGCGATCGATCCAGAGATGACCGTATTGGAAACGGTCGCGCTGGCGGCGGGAGACCCCGACGCGCTCGATCTGCATCTCACCCGGCTCGAGCTGCGCATGGCCGAACCGCTCGACGACGATCAGCTGACCGCGGTCATGGACGAGTACACCGAAACCCTGGCCCGCATCGAAGAGGTGCGCGACGACCGTATCCCGCTGCCCGGCGCGGAGATTCTCGCCGGACTGCGTGTGCCGGAGGCCGATTGGGCCAAACCGGTCGGTCAGCTCAGCGGCGGCGAGAAAAAGATCGTGGCGCTGGCGGGGCTGCTGGCAAGCCAGCCCGATGTCTTGCTGCTCGACGAGCCGGACAATCATCTCGATCTCGAAGCCAAAGCCTGGCTAGAGCGGCTGCTGGCGAAATCCCAGGGTGCCGTCGCAACCATCACCCACGATCGCTATTTCGTCGATCGCGTCTCCAACCGCATCTTCGAGCTGGCGCACGGGAAGATCACCGTCTATCACGGCAATTACAGCTACTACCGCAACGAACGTCAGGCGCGATACGAGCGCGCATCAGAGCTGCGCGAGCTGCAAGAACGCGAATTCAAGAAGCTCAAGGCCAGTGCCGAGCAGCTCACCCAATGGGCGCGACAGAATCCCAAGTTCGCCTCCCGCGCCGAAAACATGCGCCGCAAGCTCGAAGAAGAACGGGTGAAGCTCGAAGCGACCAGAATCCCTACGCTAGACCGGCGCCCCGCCGATTTCAGCTTCTCGACCGAGCGCGGCGCAACCGTCATTCTCGACGCCACCGCAGCCTCGTTCTCATACCCTCACCGCGAGATCGCGAAGCCGTTCGACCTCGAAATTCGGTCAGGCGAGCGCATCGGTTTGGTCGGTCCAAATGGCTCCGGCAAGACCTCATTGTTACGGGTGCTGGCCGGGCAGGTGGCCCCCACCGGCGGCGCTGTGCGGCTCGGGCCAGCCGTCGTGCTCGGCTACTACGCCCAGGAGCAGGAAAACCTGCCCCCGAAGCAGACCGCCATCGAGTTCATCCGCCGCTTGCAGCCCTATACTGAGCTGCAGGCGATCAGCTT
>DASTFJ010000295.1:0-4745 GCA_035708745.1 Thermomicrobiales bacterium
TACATCTACATCGGCCCGCTGGAGCGGATCTATTACGGTGACGCCGGAGTCGAGAAATTCGCCCAGGGCGCGCAGGATGGCTTGCTGGACATCGTCTACGATCAGGACGGCGTGACGATCTACCACTATCAGCCGTCCGAATCGAAACCGTCCTGATAGCGCCTCGCTCGATCCACCTGCAACTACGCCGAATGCTGTCTGCATCATCGACGCGTGCCATTTTCGGGTTTTCGAAATCACGGAAACGGCGCCATTAGTACAATTGCGGTGTCGAAATTCGCGTCTTTCGAGGCGGCCATGCGCCGGAGCGATATGCCTTCACCCGATTGGGATCCATTTGCCGCGACGGCCACCGCGGATCAACGCGATGTCTACGACGACATGCGCGAACGCTGCCCGGTCGCATACAGCGAACGTCTGCACTGGTCGGTGTTTCGGCACGCCGATGTGATGCGCGTGATCACCGATCACGAGACCTACAGCAACCAGGTGTCCCGGTTTCTCTCGGTGCCAAACGGCATGGATCCACCCGAGCACACCGCCTACCGGAAAGTCATCGTCCCGTATTTTTCGGAAGAGCGCCTGCGGGCGTTCGAACCGATCTGCCGTCAGATCGTTGCCGAGCGGGCGGCGAATCTGCTCGAAAACGATTGCGTCGAGCTCATTTCGGATTTTGCGCTGGATGTTGCCGTGCGCATTCATTGCGCGTTTCTGGGCTGGCCGCCGGAAGAGAACGCGATGCTGGCCGATTGGACCGAACGTAGCCGGGAAGCAACCCGCGCGAACGACCAGGCGGCGCTCGCCAGCATTGCTCGCGAATTCCAGGAGTTGGTCGCTGGCATGATCGAGCAGCGCCGAACAGCGGATGCTCCGCCGGACGACGATGCGACGGCCTCGCTGATGCACGAGACCGTTTTCTCGCGCCCGCTCGATACCCTCGAAATCGCCAGCATCCTGCGCAACTGGACTGTTGGCGAGATCGGCACGATGGGCGCGTCCATCGGAATTCTGGTGCACTATCTCGCCGAACATCCGGAGTTGCAGGATCGCCTCCGCGCCGAACCGTCGTTGCTTCCCGCGGCAATCGATGAAATCCTGCGCATTCACGGTCCATTGGTCACGAACCGGCGTGTCACGACCCGTGGCGTGGAAATCGGCGGGCGCAACATCGAATCCGGGGAGCGGCTCTCTGTGAATTGGGTGGCGGCCAATCGCGACGAGCGCGTCTTCGATGATCCTGAAGCGTTCTCGCTCGATCGCGATCCGTCGAAGAATCTGCTCTACGGCGCGGGCATTCACGTCTGCCCCGGAGCGCCATTGGCGCGGATGGAACTCCGCCTGGTCATGGAGAAACTACTGGAGCTGACAGCGCGGATCGAGCTCGATCCAGACAAGCCGCCGGTGCTGGCGTCGTATCCGGCCAGCGGATTCGAAACACTGCCAGTGCGACTACGGTAACCGAACCTTTCCGGGCCACGAGCCTCATAGAAACCGAGCGGATCGATTTGGAACTCGTACAGGGAACGACGCAGCAGCCAGTGAATGCGGAGATCGCCTCCAGCGTTTCGGGCGCGCCCGCGTGGGTAACGGCCATCCCGAGCGAACGACGCCGGCACCTGCGCATCTGGTTGTGGGCCGGCGCCATCCTGACCGCCTGCACGCTGGTCGTTGGCGGGATCACCCGCTTGACCGAGTCGGGGCTCTCGATTGTCGACTGGGCGCCGATCGTCGGGTCCATTCCGCCACTGAACGACGCGGACTGGCGGGAGGCGTTTGCTCGCTATCAGCAATATCCGGAATACCGGTTGCTGCGCCCCGATATGACCCTCTCCGAGTTCAAACACATTTACTTTTGGGAATATCTGCACCGGATGATCGGGCGGCTCATCGGCATGGTCTTCCTGCTCCCGTTCATCTATTTCCTGATTCGCGGCTATTTCAATCGGCCGCTGCTGAAGCGAGTGCTCGTGCTCTTTGCCCTCGGCGGCCTGCAAGGGCTGCTGGGCTGGTACATGGTGAGTAGCGGACTGGTCGACCGCCCCGATGTGAGCCAGTACCGCCTGGCGGCACACCTGATGCTGGCCATGACGATTTTCGGCTGCTGTCTCTGGTTCGCCAACGATCTTCTCGCTCGCCCATGGCATCCGGTCGCTGCGGAATCCCGAACGAAGCTTCTGCGCTGGTCGATCGGGTTTGGCGCGTTGCTGGTCGTGCAGATCTTTTGGGGCGCGCTGGTGGCCGGTCTGAACGCCGGGTTCATCCTCAATACCTTCCCATTGATGAACGGCGGTCTCCTGCCGCCGAACGGGTGGTCGCGGCATCCGCTTCCGATCAATCTGTTCGAGAATCTTGCCACCGTGCAATGGATGCATCGCGTGCTCGGGACCGTGCTGCTTCTTGCAGCCATTGGATTGTTCTTCACCATTCGCCGAGACCCCAATCTGGCGCGTTACCAGCATTGGGGACTGGCGATCATGGCTCTCGTCCTCTTCCAGTACGGTCTGGGCGTCTCCACCCTGCTCACTCATGTGAAGACCGGAATCGCGGTGTCGCATCAGGCGACGGCGCTGGTCATCGTCGGCTGCTTGCTGACCTTCCTGCACCAGATCGTGCAGAATCGTCCGGATCCATCGACCGCGCCAGTTGCCCCGTAGTTGCAGCCCTCCGTGGCTGCTTTTCGGGACCCGACGGCAGCCACGGAGGGCTGCAACTACGGCCAAGGGTGTCCGGTTTCACCTGGGCTATCGGGCGTGCTTCGGTGCGTTGAACCCCTGGGTGGCGGCGTCGATACGCTGGGTGAGGATCAGGGAGATCACCACGAAGACTGCGCCGAAAAGAAACGGAAACTGGTAGCCGAGCCGGCTCCAGAGGGCCGATCCCATGACTGGCACGACGATCGCGGTCAAGTGCGCCAGCGATACTCCCATCGCCAGACTGGGGGCAATATCCTCGCGCCGCGCGATCTTTTTCAAATAGGTTGTCGTGCCCACCGAAAAGAGGAAGAGGAACTGGTAGCCGAGATAGAACGCATAGAGTAACCAGACATTTCGCGAAAGCGCGAACCCCAGAAAGACGAAAAAGTGGAAAATATAGGCGACCGTGAGAAACCGCCGTTCACCGATCCGGTCGACCAGGCGGCCGAGCGGCGGACCGGCCCGCCAGTTCATGAGTGCCGAGATGATCAGCAATAGCGTCATCGTGCGGGTATCGACATTGAATTCTTCCACCAGCACGAACGGCGCAAACGCGAAATAGATTTGCTGGCGGCCACCGTCGAGGAACGTCAACGCGTAATAGAGGTAATACTCCTTGCGCCAAACGATGCGCGGAGCCGATGCGGCGGAGGCCCGGTCGGTTCGCGACATCGGAAAGCGCAAAATGAGGATCGCTCCGATGACACTGGTTATCAGCACCACAAAAAAGAGCCCGCGCAAATAGGGGTCCTGATAGCCGGTCAACGTGCCGTGTTGCCGTTCGATCCAGGTAAGCAGGATGAAGACGCCAATCAGCCCGAGCAGACTCCCCAGAAACCCGATTCCGTTGATCTTTCCGAGAATCGTTCCCTCATTCCCCTTACGCGTCAGGGACAACCCCAGCGCTGGTTGCAATTGCATAAAGGAGTGGTATCCCACGCTGGAAATCAGGGTTGGAATGATGAGTTGATAAAACGAACCGGTGAACGCAAACAGGCAAAACCCAACGCCGGTTATAAGGAGCGCGATGGATGCCGCTCGCGAGAGCCCCTTCCGCAACAGGAACGCGGCGACGAAGATGAGTAAGAACCCCGGCACTTCGCGAATGGCGACGATGTAGCCATTCTGCGCCCCATTCAATCCAATGACATCGCGAAAGAAATTCGGCTGAATCGCCTGATTGATCTGGAAGCCGACGTAATACACGAACGAGGTAATTGCCAGTAAAAAGAATCCGCGGTCGATCTGGGCACTGGTCAATTCGCCGGAATCGCGCGCGACCCGAAATTCGCTCAGTTCCCCGACACCGGCGGCCTCGGCCGCTTCGGCGGTGCCGATTGCGCCATCGGTCGTTTCGCTTCCCGCGGACATGCCTCGTCCCCTCGCCCATTTCGGAACGATCCGTTGTTCCAGAGTCTGGCGAGGAGTCTACGGCACCCGCGCCGGGGAGCGGCGCGGGTTATGACGCGGCCGTTCCCCGGCGACCGAACAGGAGCTGCCAGAGCCAGGCGGTGCGCGGTTCCGGAGCGTGGGCAGGACGCTTGACCGGGGCCGGCTCGCTCGGCTCGCGCTCGATCGCGGTGCGCGGGGGCATGATCCGATCGTTCTGCCGGGCGAGGGCGTAAAGCATATGTGGCGACTGCATCTGAATGCCTCCTAGCGATCGAACCGTTCGATCTGCATTCATGATGCGGTTCGCCAACCTCTCCCGAACATCGTGCGAGTGACGGAATTCACTTCACACCTCAGAAACCGCCCCGCATCCGCCATCCGGCGGATATGCCTAGCCTGATGGCCGTCGAAGAGCGTAGGGCATGGACTCCGCGCCATGCCCGGGCCGCCGCTCACCCGGGCGTAGGAGCGGGCCGCGGTGTGCATGCCCTACGACCGGGTTCGCGGGCTATGCTGGCAATAGCCCCTCCCGCACGACGCGGGCGGCGACGGCGGTCCGCGAATTGACCTTCAACTTCGCCATGATGTTGGCGACATGTGATTGCACGGTCCGCTCGGAGATGAAGAGCTCGCCGGCGATTTCCGGATTCGTCTTTCCTT
>DASTFJ010000296.1:0-4452 GCA_035708745.1 Thermomicrobiales bacterium
GTCGCGGTCCTGGATATAGCGCATCATCAGATCGATGCGCCGATCGCTATCCCGCCGCGCCTGATCGAGCAGCTGGACCATCCGATCGGCGATATTGGGCGGCGGCGGAAGTAGATGAATCGCGATGCCGCGGTTGCCGCCGCGCACAGTCAACCCCGGGTCCTCGGTCAGATAGCGATCGAGCTCGAAGGGCGTAATCCCCAGCGCCGAGCACGCGGCCGCGGTTCCAACCGTGGCCGGCAGCTCCAACCCCTCGACCCAGGCGCGATAGCGCTCCGGCGCCGCAAACCCGTCGTCATCCCGCACGCTGCGGCCCATAAACCGGGAGAGGGAGTAGCTCACCGGGGCGTCCGGATGCCGGGTGATCAACCCCGCTTGCTCGATGATCCCGAGCGCCACTCGCGCGTCGATCTGCTCGTCCCCATCCGGGTCGTTCAGCGCCAGCTCGATGCGGCGCGGATCGACCACGGTCCAATCGCCGTCGGCTTCTTTCCTGATCTCCTTGTAGACCTCGCGCAGCGACTCGATGCGAATCTCCTCGCGCCGCGCGAACTGTCGCAGGCGGCTGCCGTCGTTGGCGGTTGCCAGCAGGATGCAGCGCGCTCCCCGGCCGTCGCGCCCGGCGCGTCCCGATTCCTGCGCATATGCTTCCAGCGAGGCCGGCGCGGAGAAATGCACGATGAAGCGCACATCCGCCTTGTCGATCCCCATCCCGAACGCGACCGTCGCGCAGACCACCCGGGTTTGCCCGGTCATGAAGCGCTCCTGATTGCGCGAGCGCATCTCGGCGGGAAGCCCGGCGTGATAGGGCACCGCCTGCACCCCCCGATCGCAGAGGGTGGACGCCAGCGATTCGGCATCCTTGCGCGAGCCGACATAGACGATCCCGGCCCCCTGCAACTGCTTGCAGATGTCGACCAGACGGGTGACTTTTTCTTCGCGATTACGCAGCGTTTCCACCGTATAGAAAAGATTGGAGCGGAAGAGACTGACCCGCACCATGGCCAGATCGCGACCGAGGCCGATCCCGATCTGATTCGCCATCGTGGGCGTGGCGGTGGCAGTCAGGCCCAGCACCGGCGGATCGCCCAGCTCGGCCAGCGCCTTGGGAATAAAGAGGTAGTCGGGCCGGAAATCCGACCCCCAGAGATTGATGCAATGCGCCTCGTCGATCACCGCCAGCGAGATCGCCACCCGTTGCAGTGCCCGCAGGAAGCGGTGATCGCGGAACCGCTCCGGCGCGATGTAGACCAATTTGATTGCGCCAGCCCGAATCTCATCGATTCGATGCTGGATTTCGTCGAACGAGAGCGTGCTGTTGATCACCGTCGAACAGGCGCGCACCCGCGGCGGCAGCGATTCGAGCTGGTCCTTCATCAGCGCGATCAAGGGCGAGATGACGATCGTCACCCCCGGCAGCAGCATGGCCGGCAGCTGAAAGGTCAGCGACTTGCCGGCCCCGGTCGGCATGATGGCGAGGGTATCCACCCCGGCCATCACCCGCCCGATCACCTGCCGCTGCCCATCGCGCAGACTCGTATGCCCGAAATCCCGCTGCAGCACATCGAACACCCGCGGATCGAGCACAGCCGCCGGCTGTTCTTCGGCGTCCGTCGCGAAACCACTCTGCGGGGTCTCGTCCAATCCCGGAGGGGTTTCGCTTCGATTGCCCGGGGTTTCAACCCCGGGTGGGGTAGCCTGCGGCTCGACCTCGGACGGCTTCGCCGGAACTGGCGGCGAAAACTCCACCAGCGAATCGTCCACCTCCCAATCGCCGGCAGACGCGGCCACGGTTTCCAGCGCCGCCTCGATTTGCAGCTGTAGGTCGGTCCGGCGTTGCTCCTGGTCTGCCGCCAACTGGGCGCGCAGATCCGCGGCGATCGTTTGGTCACCGGCACGGTCCAGCAGATCGGCCAACTGGTTCAGATACGACGTATATCCCAGCTCCGACGCGCCCACCAGCACCTTGTGCAGTAATGGACGCGCGGCATCCGCGCGGTCGTGATCGATCAGCCAGCTCGCCATGTGCACATTCGGCCAAAATCCGTCCGGATCGGCAGAAAGCTCGCGTTGCAGCCGCGCGCGCAGCTCGGCCGGCGGCGTGAGCGCGCGATCGATCGCCACCCCAAGGTGGCGCACTTGTTGCTGCTCGCCGCTAGTCTGCCGCACCGCCTCGTACAGTTCGGCCGCCCGCTCCACCTCGCCCCGGTCGAGCAGCCAGCGCGCAAGCTGCACCGTTGACGTGGTCGAGGGATACCGCTCCGCCCGCAGCGTTAGCAGCCGCCGCTGCTCTCCGGCATCGTTCCGCGCGCCGGCGAGCCGCGCGCGCAGCTCGAGCGTTTTGGCCGATTCGCCCCGCTCCCGCTCGGTCGCCTCGATCAACCGAGCCGCCTGGTCGAGATCGCCGCCGTCGATCGCCCAGGGGATGATCTTCCAGCGCAGCTCCGCGGGCAGCGCGCGCCAGACTCGATCGTCGATTCGTTGCAGCAGGTCAGCCGCCTCGGTCACGTTGCCAAACCCCGTTCGTACATGCGCGAACATTCGTTCGTAATTCTAACGTAGGAGTTGGGAATGAGGAGTCAGCGTTGGCGGATGTGGCGCAGCGCTTACTCGCGTCTGGCAGTTCCCAACTCCGAACTCCTAACTTCCCAAAGCTTCCTCGATCATCCTATGCCCCTCTTGCTCGAACCGCTCGTCCCCCACCTGGTACGCCCAAACCGCGGTCCCGATCGCCTCACGCAGCAGCAACATGCGCCACCGCTCCGGTGTGCGCGGATCGGCACCGTACCCCTCGACGAATGCCACTTCGAGCGCCGGATTGCGCGCGAACTGCCGTACGGCCAACCGAGCAAAATCGGTGAACGCCGGACGCCAGTCGAACCGGCCGAAATCGATCGCGCGCACGAAATCATCCGCGAACAGCCAGTTACGCGGATGCCAATCGCCATGCGTGGGGGTCAGTACGACTGGGTGGGGTTCCGCGCCGAGCAGCGCATCGCGCAAGCGCTCGACCGTTTCGGGCGCGATGCGATGCGGCGTATCGAGCCAGCCGAGCATCTTCTGATTCATACGCGCTTCGTACTCATCGTCCGGCCGGGCGCCTTGGGTATGCAACTCGGCCAGCATGGCTCCCGCTTGCCGGTAGACCTCCGGATCGTCCTCCGCCGGCGTGTCCTGCACCAATTCCCCTGGCAGATAGTCGAGCAGTAGCACATTGGCGGCGTCATCGTGCCGCAGCATCCGCGCCGCTCGCCCTTCGGCCACCCACGGCCGGGTGAAGCCCAGATGCGCCGCGATCTCCCGCCCGATATGGTGATTGGCCGGCCCACCCGCTTTGACGATGCGGTCGCCTTTCGCGGTGCGTAGATGCAGCACGACCGTGTCCATCAGTCCCCAGCTCAGATCGGTAACGAATTCCGCATCAGGTAGCCATGCTCGGACGATTGCTTGTTGCTTGCGGCTGAGGTTCGGGAGAACAGCCACGACATTACGGGACGCTGGGCGTGGTGGGCTTTGGTTCGAAAATTGCGAACTTGAATTGCCCCCATCGCTCGTTCGTATTCCAATAGTCTTGCCAAACCACCGGATAGGCCCCGCGCACATCGAGTTGGGTAGTGCGTCCCTTCGTGGTTCCTGGCCCGGCACCGAGCCCCCATTCGCAAGTACCCGCAAGCGTCCGCCCCTGATGAATGCGGAACGCGTTGTCGATGGTCGGAGTCGCGCGCTTCGAGGCATTCCAGAATGACGGGTCGTTGGTGAGCACGATCACTGCTCCCGCGGAGTTGGGCATGGAATCCACGACGCGCTCGATGCGAACCACATCTTTGATAATGTCGTAGCGAGTCAAGTCTTGCGCTCCGTGTTCTGCCACCTCGAAACGCTCAGCACCAATCGCGGTAGAAAGTCGCTTCGTCGGGTACTTCAGTTCAATGGCCGTCGGACGACCGTCCACTTCACACCAAATATCGAGATATATCCGTTCATCTGGGAAGGGTCGGTACTCCAGGCGGACGTGCGCGTCCAAATGTTCGCGTTGCAACTGCCACGCCAATGCATGCTGAAAGTCCGCTTCCGAGTGAAAGACTGGCCGATGCCGAGCGAGCCGAAGCATGGCATTGGTCAAGTCAATCATGGTCTGTCTTCCCTTCATCGCGAGAGCGACACCAGTTTCAGCCAGACGCGATAGCTGAGGTCGCCGGCAAGGCCGGTGCGAAGATAACGCGCGCCGATTCGAATTGAAAACCCCGCGCATCGACCAGGGATGCAGTGCCGGAAAATTGGGTGAATGGCCCTCACGAATGCGATCGTCTGCTGAAAACTCCTTGACGCATCTCCAAAACTTCCTGACAATGTGCCCATCCACCACGCGCGGGCAAGGCGCGTATCCAAATCAGCGACGAGGCGGCGCTACCGGCGCAGATTTTGCTCGATGTGCAATGAAAGGAGCCTTTC
>DASTFJ010000297.1:0-18094 GCA_035708745.1 Thermomicrobiales bacterium
CGGCAACCTCGATGTGCGGATCGAGCGCTGCTTCGACCAGAAGCTCGCCGTCAACCAGGCAACGGTCGCGTTGGATTCGGCGAAGGACCAGCTTCGGAGCTTGCGCACGCAGTATGCGCAGGCATCTCCCGCGGAACGCGAGGGGATCCAGTTGGACATCGACGAAGTCGAGGCGCAAATCGCGGCGCTGGAAGCACAGCTGGCCGAGGCTCAGGCAGCCTATCAGAGCTGCCTGCACCGGTTCGATCATCTGCACGGGCATATCGAGCATGGTGGGGTGCTTACCCAGTAGCGCCGCTGCAGCGAGCATCGGCTGTCTCACCGGAGGATTGTGTCCTGGCGGCACTCGCTGCGGCGAGGAGATCCTTCGACTTCGCTCAGGATGACAGGGGTGGGAGCGGGTGCTTTTCTCGAGAATCGCTCTACCATGGTCGATCATCTGTACGAGGCAAGGAGCGCTGGCATGAAAACCCTCTTCCCGGCCCTTCGGATTCGAGATCTCGACCGTGCGGTCGCCTTCTATCAAGCGTTGGGGTATCGGGAACTCGGCCGGAGCGACGTCGGCGGTGGCCTGATCCTTTCCTGGCTGAGTCTGGACGGCGATGGCGACGCCGTGACGCTGGAGCTCTCCGCCGATCCGTCGGTTCCCTCACCGGAGGTCGGAACCGGGTTTAGCCATCTGGCAATCCAGGTCGACGATCTGACTGGATTCGCGCAGGAGGTATCGACGAAGGGTATTGCGATCGGGGAGATCGACTATCCGGCAGGGCCGGACGGACCGAAAACAGTCTTCCTGTTCGATCCGGACGGCTACCGACTCGAGCTGGTCGAATGGCCGGAAGGCCACCCGGCCGATCTGGTCCGCGCCGATTTCGAAGCCGGGAATCGGGGAGAATCGGGCAACCAACAGTAGAATGAAGGTTGGTCCGAACGAAGAGGGAGGGCGTCGTTGGCGGGGAATGGCAAAACGCAATCGGTCGAAGAGCTGCTCGATCTGGCGCGGGCGAATGCGCAGGCGTTGATCATCGCGACCACGGGCTATCTGGCGCAGGCCGGGATTCCGCTGGAGGGTTGGTCGGGCTATCTCGGCAATGTCTTTGCCAATTCCTGGGACGATTCGATGGCAAAGGATCCGCGGGCGTTCCTCGAAGCGGCGCTGACCAATTATCAGGCGCTCGGCGCCCAGGTCGTCTCGACCACCTTCGAGGAGGGCCGTGCCGAAGCGGTGATCGCCGGGTTCCCGAGCGACGAGCTTTGCGCGGAGCTCGAGGCCGATTGCTCGCTGGCCGAGGCCTATAACGACTTGGGCGCGGTGGTGGCCGAGCGGCTTGGGCTCACCTGGTGGTGGGGTTCCAGCGGCGGGCGCACGACGCTGGTCGCGACCGCCGGGGAGTGAATGATCGATGGCTTCGACCGTCGGCATCGCCCATCTCACAATCTACCTCGACGACTCGTTCTCCTTGAAGGACAAGCGGCAAGTCGTCCGCTCGATCACCGCACGGGTGCGGAACCAGTTCAATGCCGGAATTGCCGAAGTGGCCGATCTGGACGATCTGCGCGTCGCAACACTCGGCATCGTCTGCATAAGCAATCAGGCATCGCATGCCACCGAGATGCTGGCGACGATCATCGACTTTATCGAACGCAATCTCGAGCTCGGCGCCGTTGGTGAGATCGAGACGGAGCTCATTCACGTCTGAGCGAGGCGGCCCGCCGGTTCACTCAGACCGGGAGGTCGCGAGATGTCCATACCTTCGAACCTACCTCGTGTGGTGGTCGTTGGCGCCGGTTTCGGCGGCTTGCACGCTATCCAGGCGCTGAAAAACGCGCCGGTGCAGATCACCGTCGTCGATCGCCGCAATCATCACACCTTTCAGCCGCTCCTCTATCAGGTCGCGACCGCGTCGCTATCCCCGGCAGACATTGCCCAGCCGATCCGCTCCATTCTGCGCCGCCAGGACAACATTCATGCTGTGCTGATGGCCGAAGCGCTGTCGGTCGACCCGAAGGAGCAGATCCTCCATACCGATACCGGCCCGATACCCTACGACTATCTGGTGCTCGCCACGGGCTCGCGCCATTCGTATTTCGGACACGACGACTGGGAGCCGGAAGCTCCCGGTCTGAAGAGTCTGGAAGACGCGTTGGAGATCCGGCGACGGGTGTTGAGCGCGTTCGAGGATGCCGAGCGTACCGAGGACGACGTGGAGCGGGACCGGTTGCTGACCTTCGTGGTCATCGGCGGCGGTCCCACCGGGGTGGAGCTGGCCGGCGCGCTGGGCGAGATTTCCCGGCATACCCTGGCGCGGGAATTCGACCGGATCGATCCGACCTGGGCGCGCATCTATTTGTTCGAAGGCGGTCCGCGCATCCTGGCAACCTTTCCTGAGTCGCTGGCGCGCAAGGCCACCACCTTCCTGAACCAGGTCGGGGTGCAGGTGCGGACCGATACGCTGGTCACCGAGGTCGATGCCGATGGGGTGGTTGCCGGTGGGCGCCGTTTCCGCGCGGCCACGGTGCTCTGGGCGGCCGGGGTGGCGGCATCGCCAATCGGGAAATCCCTCGGCACGGCCCTCGACCGCGCCGGACGGATCGTCGTCAATCCCGATCTCTCGGTGCCGGAGTATCCGAATATCTTCGTGGTGGGCGATCTGGCGGCGCTGGCCGGACCCGATGGCACGAACTATCCGGGGGTGGCTCAGGTTGCGATGCAACAGGGCCGGCGCGCGGGAGAGAATATTCGCCGGCGGCTGGCCGTGGAATTGGGCGAGCCCTTCCACTATCAGGACAAAGGCAATCTGGCCACGATCGGCCGCAACCGGGCCATCGCCGACATCAAGGGATTCCGGCTGGCCGGGTTCGGGGCCTGGCTGGTCTGGCTTTGTATCCATATCTTCTTTTTGATCGGTTTCCAGAACCGGTTGCGGGTGGCCTTGCAATGGGCCTGGTCCTATCTGCGCTTCGATCGCGGCGCGCGCCTCATCACCTCGACCGGGTACGACCAGAGCCGGGAGATCGTCTGAAACGGATCCGACCTCGATCTGTCATCCCGAGGGATCTCCTCGCCGCGGCGAGCTCCACCCGTCAACCCGGCTTCGAGACATGTGCCGGCGTATCCGGATCTCGACGGGTCGTCCAGGCCACTATGAGAGTGGTTCCTCCGACTTCGCCGCGGCGAAGCGTCCCCGAGACGAGAGGGCAGGGACGCCCTTCGCTACGACCGGTGGGACGGCTGTTCCTGCGGCGAGCGATGGCGGTGGACTCCGGCATAATTGCCTGGAATGACAGGGGATGAGCTCGGAACGACAATGGAGAACGACGGGCGCCGCGCGTTTTTGCTACCCTTGGCGATAGCTTTACTGGCGGGAACCGCGGAACGGTGCGGGAAAGGAACGAAACGGGGATGTTGGCGCGATTGCTGGTGTCAGTTGGAGTCGTGGCAGCGGCCGTGGGATTCGGCTTCTTCGGCATCGCCACCTCGACCTATGAGTTCTACGACCGCGCGGGCGATCTGGGCGTCGCCCTGATGGTCGGCGGCGTTATCGCGGCGGTCGTGGGCGGTTTCATGTATCGCGCGCAGGAGCGCAGTCTTCAGTAGGACCAGGTAGAACCGAACCCAAATCGAACCCGGCGATTGGCTATCCAGTCGCCGGGTTTTCGTATTCGCGTCGATGCACTGCCCCCGATCGTGGGACAGGGACTCCGCGCCATGCCGTGCGATCAGTGGTAAACCCGGGCACGCCACCGAGTGCGTGCCTACGTTCGTCCCCGGGTCCGTTAGGGCGCAGAGGCCCTTCGCTACGACCGGTTGGGACGCCGTTATAGTCGTTTTGGTTGGTGGGGCCAGGGGGTGCGCTGGAGAAGAACGGCGTCGTCGGGATACCAGCGGCCGCGGACATTGCCGACGAGATAAAGCGAGCCGGTGACGAGCAACGGCTGGTTGGTGCGGCGGGCCAACTCCAGACCGACCGCCACGGCTGCATTCGCATCGATCTCGACATGCACCGGACCGGTGAAATCGAGCTCCTTGGCGATCTCAGCGAGAACCCCGGCTGAGGTGGGCTTCTTGTCTTCGATGACCGGCTCGGTGAGGATCAGGGTCGAGGCCAGGTCAGCAAGCTGATGCAACATGGCGCGCGCGTCCTTGACCTCCAGGAAACCGCAGACGACGATGGGATGCGTGTGCGCATATTCCCGAGCGAACCATTGCAACAACGCCGCGATCTTCTGCGGATTGTGGGCGCCGTCGAGAATCGCGATAGGATCGGTTTGCACGGTTTCGGTGCGCCCGGGAAGTCGGTCGTGCGACAGTCCATCTTCGATATCGTCCCGATCGATGTCGAAATCGAGCAGCTCCACGGCGAGCCGCGCCGTTGCCGCATTGGTGCGCCGGAAGTCGCCCGCTGTGGGGATGATGCGATGCAGATCGGCGCCCTGCTGGTGCGCTTCGCCGGCGATTACCTGTAACGCGGTGCGATCGCTGACCGCGGCCACCACCGGGGTGACCGGTTCGATGATGCCGGCTTTGTGCCAGGCGATTTCCTCGATGGTCGAGCCCAGGGTGTCCATATGGTCGAAGCCGATTTCGGTGATGACCGAAACCAGCGGATGCACCACATTCGACAGATCGAAGCGACCCCCGGCGCCGGCCTCGATGACCGCCACATCGACCGCTTCCTGCTCGAACCAGCTGAGCACCATGGCCATCCAGAGCTGACCGTAGCTCGGCTGAAACCCCTCGCCTTCCAGGAGATCGAGGGTGCGCTCGACCAAAGTGGCAAAGGCATCCCCGGCGATCAGCTCGTGATCGATCTGCAGCTTTTCGGTCGCGATCTGCAAATAGGGAGAGGTGTGGAGTCCGGTCCGGTAGCCGCCCGCGGTCAGGATCGAGGCGATCGCCGTGGCGGTGGACCCTTTGCCGGAGGTGCCGGCCACATGCACGATCGGTGTGGCCGAAAGCGGGTCGCCGAGCACCGGCAGCATCTCGCGCATGCGGTCCAGCCGGAATTCGGCCCGCTGGCGATAGGTCGTCAACCGCGGATCGAGCGATTCGCCCATCCCCAGCTGGTCGGAGCGGGTCACGGCGTCACGATATCGTCGGAGAAGGGTCGAGTCAGCTGTCATCGTAGTTGCTCGTAGACGAGATAGAGCACGCCCAGCATCACCACCAGCGAGGTGAGCAGGTGTACGAGGCTATCGGCCGCACCGCCGGTGAGGATACGCAATCCCGGTGGCAGGATGCGCAGGCGGAATTGGGAAAGTGGCAACAAGGGCCGGATCCCGCTCGGAGTGGCGGCATCCAGCAGGAGATGCGACGCCAGACCCAGCGCGAAGGCGAGCAGGAGCGGCTCGACCAGATCGGCATGGAGCTGCACCCGCGAATCGGCCACCTGGGACAACGCATTCAGGATCACCCAGACCAGCCCGATGACCGCTCCCGCAAAGAGCAGGCTGTGCGAGAAGCCCCGATGTCGCAGTACTCGCCGCAGATCGGAGCGCAGATCGGCGTAATCGGGCACAACCGCGCCCGCCATACCCATGAAGATCGCGCCGGCCGCCGACGCGGGCGAGAGGCCTACCGCCACCGGCAATGCCACCGCCGCGCCAGTGGTGATATGCGTGACGCGCTTCATTGCCGGGTTGCCTCAACCAGGCATGGCCGAACGCAGCGCGGTTTCGAGGACGAAAGGCGTGCAGGCAAAACGACCCCCGCTCCGGTTTGGGAGCGGGGGTCGAATGATGCGCTGGTGGGTGTCAGCGGCATGGAAGCCTAGTCGTCGTCGCGAGAAAGATTGCGATCGAATCGGTCGCTGCGTGGCGTACGGTCGACATAGTCATCCCGGCGGTTGCCGTAGTTGCCGGTGTTGCCAGGGGTGCCCGCGTTGCCGCGATTGTAATCCCAGCTGTTGCCGTCGCTGCGGCGATTGCCGGTATTGCCTCGCTGGTAACCGCCCGGGCCGGAGTCACGGCGATTGGCGTAGTTCCCGCCGCCGCCGCGCTGGCCACCGCCGTAGGTTCCGCCGCCTTGCGGGCGTGGGCCACGGTCACCACCGCGGTAACCGCCTCGGTCACCACCGCCACGGAAACCACCCTGGTCGCGATCGCGGCGCCCGGCGCCCGGCTGGGCTCGTTCGGCGTTCACATTGCGGCCCTTGATGCCACTCGAGGTCACGGCGTCGATAACCTGGTCGACATACTGGCTCGGGATGTCGACGAAGCTGTAGGTGTCCAGGATGTCGATCGCGCCGATCGTGCGGCCCGGAATCCCGGCTTCGTTGGCGATGGCGCCGACGATATCCTGCGGGCGGACATTGAAGTTGCGGCCGATATTGAGGAAGAGGCGGGTCATGCCCGGTTCCTGTCCGCGTTCGAAGCGGCCGCCGTCGCGACCGCCACCACGCTCGCGCCCTCCGTCCCGGTCGCGACCACCCCGCTCGGAGCGGTCCTGCCGGCTCACGGCAGCCTGGGTCAGTGCGGCCAGATCGTCCTCGGTCGATTCGGAGGCCAGCCCACGGCCGGTTTCGTCGGCATAGAGCTTGAGTACCGCCGCGGCGATCTCGGTGGCCTCGTTATCCTCGGCCAGATCGTTGATTGCCTGCGTGTATTGCGCGTAGGCGGCTTCGTCTTTCAGCGCTTCGAGCACTTCCAGCTTCAGGGTGTCCTTGCGGCGCTCGGCCACATCGGCCAGGGTCGGTAGGCGACGCGCCTCGATCTTTGCCCTGGTCATGCGCTCGATCTGCCGCAACCAGCGGATTTCCTTCGGGGTTACCAGGGTGATGGCATCCCCCCGCTTACCCGCCCGGCCGGTGCGCCCGATGCGGTGGACATAGGTCTCCGCGCTTTCGGGGACGTCGTAGTTGAAGACGTGGGTGATATCGGGCACATCGATGCCGCGGGCGGCCACATCGGTGGCGATCAGAATATCGGCCTGCCCGGTCCGGAACCGGCGCATGACGCGATCGCGCTGGGCCTGCGAGAGATCGCCGTGCAATGTTTCGGCCGCGAATCCGCGCGCCAGCAATGCCTCGCCGAGCTCATCGACGCCGAGCTTGGTGCGCGCGAAGATCAACGCGAGCTGGGGCGATTCGGCATCGAGGATGCGCGTGAGGGCATCGGTTTTGCGGCTGCGCGGGATTTCGTAATAGGACTGCCGCGTGGCCGGCACGGTCATCTGCTTGCCCGGGATGATCAGTTTCTCCGGGTTGTTCATGTGCGTGCTGGCAAGCTGGATGATGCGCGGTGGCATCGTGGCCGAGAAAAGCGCAATGCGCTTGTCATCCGGCACCTGCTCCAGGATCCATTCGATATCCTCGATGAAGCCCATATCGAGCATTTCATCGGCCTCGTCCAGCACGAAGAACTCGAGCTTCTCGAGCGACAGGGTGCCGCGGCGCATGTGGTCCATCACGCGGCCGGGCGTGCCGACCACGATCTGCGGGCCGCGCTGCAACCCGCGGAACTGCCGCTCATACGGCTGGCCGCCGTAGATCGGCAGGGTCTCGATGCCCTTGTGCTTGCCGTATTTGTGCAGCGCCTCGGCCACCTGGATGGCGAGCTCACGCGTGGGAGTCAGGATCAGGGCCTGCACCGAGCGGTCGCGACCATTGACGGTGTCGATGATCGGGAATCCGAAGGCGGCAGTCTTGCCCGACCCGGTCTGCGCCTGGGCGATGAGATCGCCGCCGTGCATCATGGCTGGAATGGTGATGGCCTGAATGGGGGTCGGCTCTTCATAGCCGACATCTTTGACGCTTTTCAAAATCGCGTCGCTCAGACCGAGATCGGAAAAGGTCAGCGAATCGTCATTGCGCGATTCCCGCCTGGGCGCGGCGGCGGCTGGAAGATCTTCCTGCTCGTCGTCGCTCTCCTCGACCGCGATTTCGTCCGCGTCGTCGAAGGCTTCGAGCACGACCACCGGCTCCTCGACCTCGATCACCATTTCTTCCATCTCGACTACCGGTTGCTCGATCACCTCGGCGATCTCGGGTTCGGTCTCGGGAGTGGCTTTTTTCGCACGGGTGCGCTTTGGCTTTTCGGTTTCCACCGGCGCCTCGGCGATAACATCAGCATCTTTCTTCTTCGAAGCGCGTGGTTTCTTCACCGGCGCTTCATCGGCGACCGCATCGGTCGCGAGCCCATTGTTCACCAAGATCTGGGCCGCCTCCTCTTCGGGAGTGACCGTCTTGCGGGCACGGCGTTTTGGTTTGATTTCTGCTTCACTCATCTTTGTCGATGTCCTTCTTGCATATGTCTGGAACGCCGCGACGGTCCACCCACAAGAAGGACCGATGCTGACGTCATCTCTACGCAACGTACCGCTGGGGGCGGCATACCCTGACCCGGAGGCTCACACTGTCCACATATCGCGCGATACACCACGCAACTCCCGGCCAGCACGCCGGTTCGCGAACAGCCCTCATTTTACCACGAATGCAAGTAGCTTATAGATCGTCAGGAGGTCGTCGAATGGCGACCAGATACCGGGGACTCATGCTCGAAGGGAGACCGAACGTGATGAGCTTGAACGCTGGATTGGTGATACCGCGCGGAGGCGCGCGCTCGGTGGTCGAGCGGATCGTCATGGCGGAGAATCGGGGCGTTCCGGCCATTTGGTCGACCGCCGGAGGTGTTTCGGCGGATACGGTGAGCGCGTTTGCGGTTGCCGCATCGCGTACCGAGCGGATCGTGCTGGGCACGTCGATCGTGCCGACCTATCCCCGTCATCCGTTCGTCATGGCGAGCGAAGCGCTGGCGATCGAGGACGTTGCGCCGGGACGCCTGCGGCTTGGGATCGGCCCCAGTCATCGCCCGACGATCGAAGGTTCCTTCGGGATTCCCATGGGTAAGCCGCTAAACCATTTGCGCGAGTATGTCGGGATCTTGCGCGCGCTGCTGTGGGAGGGAAACGTCGATTTCTCCGGGGAGTATTACACCGTCCATGCGGCGCTGCCGGAGGGAATCGAGCCGCCGAAAACGCCGTTGCCGATCTCGGCGCTGCGTCCAAATGCCTGGCGGCTGGCTGGGGAGATCAGCGACGGAGCGATCAGCTGGCTGAACCCGATCGACTATGTGGTCGACGTTGCAATGCCCGCCCTGCAGGAAGGCGCGCAGGCGGCGGATCGCCCGCGCCCGCCGGCGATCGTGCATGTGCCGGTGGCGATTTCGACCGATCGAGCCGCGGCCCGGGCGGCGTTTCGCGAGCGCTTTCCGGTCTACGGCCGCTTGCCGTTCTATGCGGGAATGTTCGAGATGGCCGGCTATCCGGTCGAGCAGGACGGCCGCATGCCGGATGGTCTGATCGACGACTTGCTGGTCTCCGGCACGGCCGATCAGGTTCGCGACCGGCTGGAAGCCGTTCGCCGGCGTGGCATCGACGAGTTGTTGGTGTCACATGTGCCAGTTGGCGACGAAGCACCGGAGCTGGAGGCGCTGAGCGCGTTGCTAGCTGCTGGCTGAGCGCCAAACCGATGACTACGACGATGCAGTGAGGGTGAAGGTGTCGATGACAGTGCCGTGGTCGTCGATCACGCGTGCGCTAAGCGCGTCGGGAGACGCTTCGATCGATAGGAAGTGGTGCACCTCGGCCGCAGCGACCGATGTGCGATTGGCCCCGAAGCCCTGCGTGCCGGCTCCGCCGCCGCCGCTCACCACATAGGTAATGCCGTCGTCCGGCTGGAAACGCTCGTAATTGCGGGCGTGCCCGGAAAGCACCAGATCGACCCCGTTGTCCTGAAAGATGGGCCCGAGATCCTGGGCGATCTCATCGCTGGCGGCACCCTTGGTCGAGGAATAGAGCGGTCGATGGATGACCACGACCGTCCAGGGGAGATCGGCGGCCTGGAGATCGCTCGTCAGCCAGTCGCGCTGCGCGTCGATTCCCGCTCGATCGTCATGCTCGTAGAGCTCACTATCGAGGATGACGACATGGACGGGTCCATAGTCGAACGACCGATAGAGCGGGTTTTCCTGATCGGGATCGGCCGGGAGCTCGAAGGCCTCGCGGAATGCCTTGCCGTTGTTGGCTTTCAGATCGATCTCACCCACCGCCGGCGCGACCGGGCTATTGCCGATCAAATCCTCATAGGGCCCGAAGTAGCGCAACCCGTAATGGCAGAGCGCGCCGCGGGGATAGACCACATCGCCGGTATGCAGCACGAAATCGGGCGCATCGGCAACCATCTCGGCGGCGATGGCATGCTGCACGTCGTTGGCGACCCCGCTGCTGCCGAGCACATCGAACTGCACGGTGTCGTCCACGCCGGAGGAGGTGCGGAAGGCGCCGTCCCAGGTGTGTTCGCCTCGCGTGACCGTGTAGGTGTAGGTCGTGCCGGGTCGCAGATCGGAGAGCTCGGTCGTTTGAAGCTTGCTCGCCGGCAGCGTGGTCGTGGTTTCGGAGCCGCCCTCGGGCCCATAGGTCAAGATGGCCTCGGCGGAGACCGTCGAGCGCAGGCGCAGGGTGGCCGAATCGGAGCCGACTTGCAGCAGATAGGGCCGCGCGTTGAGGCTGTCGCCACCCGGCAGGATGGCATTGACGCAATAGCCGAGCTGGTTGGCGCCCAGTGTAGCGACGACCGCGACACCGGGCAGGAAGATGAGGACGAGCACGAGCAGAAACGCGAGCGGGCGACGAGATCTGGGCAGGTTCACGATGGATCGGTCACCCCGTTGCGGAGCGCCTGCGAGATGGCTGCGCCGACTGGCTCATGCCCGACCCCGGGCGACTCCAGCGCCAGCGCCGCAATGCCTTGCCGCTCGCGCAGCAGGGCCACCAGCAGGTGCAGGGTGTCCACCTGCTCGCGCTTGTGGGTAGCGGCCTCGCGCCCGGCGTTGGTGAGCACGCGCTCCATCCGCGGCGAGAGCACCACCGAGGTCGCCGGTGGCGCCAGCGGCACATCTCCCTGCACGAACGCGACCGTCTGCGCGATCGACGCGCCATCGAACCCACAACCGGCCAGCACGTGTGCGGCGGCGCATTCGTCATCGGCGGCCAGACTCACCAACAGGTGCTCGCAGGTCATCGCGCCGCCGGGGGCGGTGGCGGCGATGGTTTCGGCATTCTGCAGAATCTGTTTGGCATGGCTGGAATAGGCCGTAACGATGATCGGGTCGGTCGAGATCACGAAATCCTGTCCACTCTCTTCAGATTCGAGCTCATCGAATGCTTCGTCGTCCATAGCGCAGATCCCATGCGGACGTAACGGCGAAGAAGATCAGGCCCGGTGCGCGCCCGATGCGAGCTTCCTGACAGCCTTCTGGGTGGCGCGGTGTCCGATGTGCCCTTCATGCAGCCGCCATCAGTGTCGGATGCATCGCGGATTGCCTTGGGCACGGGGACTGCTCCACCTCGGAACGAAGCCGGCTGGGCCGGTTCCCGCCCGGGATTCGACCGCAGGCAATGGTACCCGAGCGCGCAAGTCGTGGCTTTGGAGCGTATTCGATATGTGCCCTGGGGCCTGAGACGCTTTGAAACAGTCAGCAGTCAGCAGTCAGCACTTGACTCTTGACTCTGGACACTTGACCCCGGACCCGAGAGGGCAGAGACGCCCTCCGCTACGATCGTCCCAGGGCTCAGGGCTCCGGACCCATTTGCAAATACGCCCCTAGTTGCCCGTGGTAACCGGCTCGATGGCGAAGCGCTCGCCTGCCAACGCGCGAATGGCGCCCAGGTCGACCTTGCCGCTGGGCAGTACCGGGATCGCGTCGACTTCGACGAAGCTGTCCGGCGATGGGATATAGAGCGGTGGCAACCCCGCCTCGCGCAAACCGGCGCCGATTTCCTGACCCGTCATGGGAATCCTGGTATGCACCACCACGATCCGCTCACCCTTGCGGGTGTCCGGCGTCGCTGTTACGGCCACCACCGGGGTATCGGCATCACCCGCTCCCAGCAGACCGGCGATGGCGCGCTCGATCAGCAGATGCGGCACGGTTTCACCGGCGATCTTGGAAAACTGTGAGACCCGTCCGGTGATCGTGAGGAACCCGTCCTCATCGAGCACACCGATGTCATGCGTGTTGTACCAGCCGTCGACCACGACCTTGGCCGTCCGCGCCGGATCGTCCAGATAGCCCAGCATGATATTCGGCCCGGTGACCCAGACCAGCCCTTCGACGCCCGGCGACAGCACACGCCCGGTCTCGCGGTCACGAATCTCGATAGTGACGTCTTGGATCGGCCGCCCGACGGTGCCTTCCTTCAGGAGCGCATGCGTGTGGCTCGGGGCTCGTTCCGGCGGGGTGTTGAAGGCGATCGCGGGCGAGGTCTCGGTGGCGCCATAGCCCTCGAACGGGCGGATGCCGAAGCGGGCTTCGAAGGCATCGATCAGCTCGCGGCGCAACGGTTCGGCGCCGGTCGCCACCAGATTCAGGGACCCGAATTGCTCCGGCGTGCAACGGGCCATGAAGAGCCGCAGGAAGGTGGGGGTAGCGACCAGAATCGTGCCACCGAAGTCCCGGGTGATCTGGCCGATATGCTCGGCTTCCAGCGGACTGGTGTGATAGACCGCGGTGGCGTCGCTGACCAGCGGCATCCAGAGCGATACCGTCAATCCGAAGGCGTGGAAGAACGGCAGGATGCCGACCAGGACATCGGTGCTGCGAATATCGATGCCGTGACGCAATGCTCCGCAATTCGAGGCCACATTGTGGTGGCTGAGCATCACGCCCTTCGGTTCGCCGGTCGATCCGGAGGTAAAGAGAATCGAGAAGAGCTCGTCTGGCTCGCTCTTGTCGAGCCCGAGCCGCCGCACCAGCATTTCGACCGGCATCGCCAGTCCTTCCGCCGCGCAGATTGCCTTGTCCCGCCGGCCGACCAGCGGGGGCACGTCTTCCAGAATGATGTGCTCCGGTCGCTGCGCCATTCCCAGCCGTTCCAGCACCTTGCGGCTGGTGATGATGTGGGTGAGTCCGGCCCGCTCGACGCATTGATCGAGGGTCGCCTGATTGAGCATGAAATTGAGATTGACGGAGACGCGCTTATCGAGCGCCAGGGCGAGATTGGTGACCGCGCCCGCCACCGTCGAGGGCAGCATCACGCCGATCGTCCGCTCGTCTTCGCCCAGGAAGTGCCGCCGCAGGATGCGCCGCAAGACGAGCGCCCGCACCAGCGTCTCGCCGCCGGTCAATTTGGCGCCGGTGGAATCGGCCAGCTTCAACCCGCCGCGCCGCCGGCGGCATTGGTGGATGACCGTGGGAAGGAGGCGAAACGATCGGTTGTCGCTCGTGGACATGCGTGCTCTCCGTCGAGCGTGGCTGTTCTCCTGGACGGCAGCGGAGTCGATGCCAGAAGAAGGTCCGAATCAGGGTCGATGGTCGAGTAATCTACACGATTCTCCGGTCGGGATTCCCGTAGGGCCGAGCGATTTCGCCACGCTGGGACACGCGCGTACCCGGGAACCATCAGTTTCGTCGTGAGCGGATATGGTACGGTGGTTCCAGCCCATTGGTCCGACGTGTCGGTCTTACACCCCTCCTGTCCTGGTCTTCTGAGCCCCATGCGCATCCAGAGCTGGACGCGATGGCATCGTTTCGCGCAGGAGTCCCCTATGACAGCGCCTATTCCCCAGATGGCCGATCCACCGTTTGTTCATTCGATCGGTTTGGTGATTCGCCAGCGCCGAGAAGAGCTCGGACTGACCACCACGCAACTCGCCGAGCGTCTCGGTCCCTGGAGCCGGACCGAGGACATCGCCTCGCTGGAATCTTCCCGGACATTGATGCCAAGCTGGATCCGCCTACAGCGACTGGCAGCTGCGCTCGACCTCCCGATCGAAGCGCTCCTTGGCAGTGGAGCGATTGCCAAACCCTGAATCTGAAATGTTTGGGGTGGGCTGGAGTCGAGCGGGGTTGCCCAATTCATTCCATCCCCGGGATGCGATTCCGATTTCCGCCTTTCGCCAGCAGGGTTCCACAAATGTTGGGATGTCTGGCGAAATTCTGGGCAAATCTTCGCAAATCTCACAGCCGAGAAATGCATCTCCGATCGAACAGGAGATCGGATTGCATCCCATTCCAGGCGAATTTGTGTGCTGATTCGCAAAACCATGTATGGTTGTGGCATCCCCCCACGAACCTGTCGTGGTCGGAAGCCCGATCCACTGGTGCTTATCTACGGGTGCACCCCCATGGGATCCGACACGAAAGGAATGTGCATGCATCCCCTGCGAACTGATCGGGCGCGCGCCTCCACGGACGTTCCGGCGCCAGCCCCAATGCCGGCGCCATTGCAACCGCAGCGCGCGACCAAGATCCCCAAGCCGCCCAAACCGCGTAAAGTCGAAAAGCGGCGCAAGGGCCGCAAGGGATGATTTCCCCGTTCCGGTGGACCATCTGGGGTCCCCGGATACTATCGATCGAAAGGACATCGTTACATGGCAACCGGCACGATTAAAACCATCATCCCGAACAAGGGATTCGGGTTCATTGCGACCGATGGCTCGCGAAATTCCGAGCTCTTTTTCCACAGCTCAGCGGTCGCCGACGGAGGATTCGATTCTCTGCAGGTCGGGCAATCGGTCAGCTTCGAGCAGGAGCCGGATCCGCGGGATCCCTCTCGCTCACGCGCCAAGAACGTGCGTGTCAATGAAGAAGACGCGCCCGCCTAAGCGAGGTCGCGTCCACACCGAGCGTGCTCCGGAGCAGGGGTTTCCTCCGGCTCCGGAGCGACTCGCTCGCGAACGCCGTCGTTTCGTACAAGGCTCCTATATCGCGTGACTCCCCCCAGAAAACCAATCGCTCCCGATCTGAGCATGGCGTTAGAGCAGCGATTGATGTATCGCCTCCAGGAGTACCTGGCGGACCGGCGAGGCATCGACGCCGAATTCACGTTGCCCGGGTTGCGGGGTTGGATGGTGAGTCAGCCGTGGCCCGAGCTGCCGGTCCCGCAACGGCTGGAATGTCTTTCGGTGCTGGTTTGGTCTGCTATTTGCCAGGTCGATGACGCGCCGGAGCGCGAGGGCGAGGTGCGGCACGAGCTGATGCTCCAGCTCGAGTTCCTCGAAGGCGGCCATATCGAGCAGCCGCCGACGCTGGCGCAGGTGCTTTCGGAAACGGCGCGCACGGCGATCTATCAAGATCTGCGAGCGGCCGCCAACCCGGGCTCCATGCGCCGGGCGACCTGGGGACTCCCGCGGTTCAATGCCGCCGACAAGCGCGCCTGAGCGCGGCCTCCCTAAGCACTCCGCCATCCACTACGCTTCGTTCCCTATAGTCGTGAGTTGACGCCCGGCTCGGCGCGAGCTTCGGGTCGGCAGCGTCTTCGAACCGGAGGACTTGGGGAATGGCAGTGGCGACGGCTGATGCGGTAATCGTCGGAGCGGGAATCATGGGCTGCGCGGTGGCGCATCAGCTCGCCGAGCGCGGTATGCGCGATGTCGTCGTCTTCGAGCGGGATCAGATCGGCCGAGGCGCGACCGCCGACGCGGCCGGCGGCATCCGTCAGCAATTCTCCACCGAAACCAATGTCCGCCTCGCAACCTACAGCGTGCGCGTCTGGGAAACGTTCCAGGAGCGCTTCGATCAGGACATCTCGCTGCGCCAGCAGGGCTATCTCTTCTTGCTGAAGGATCCCGCTGACGAACCGGTGTTTCGCGCCAATCTGGCGCTGCAGCAGCGGTTGGGCGTGCCGGCGCGCTGGGTCGGCCCCGACGACATTCGCGCGATCAATCCTCATGTCACGCTCGATGGCGTGTACGGTGGCACCTTCTGCCCGGAAGACGGCTGGTGCGATACCTATGCGGCCACCATCGGCTACGCTCGGGCCGCCCAGCGGCTCGGCGTCGCGATTCGAGAAGAATCGCCTGTGCTCGACATCCTCGTGGAGAACGACAAGGTGGTCGGAGTCGAGACGCCAGACGGCGAGGTCGCCACCAATCTGGTGATCCTCTGTTCCGGACCGCAAACCCGGCTGGTGAGCGAGCTGGCCGGTCTGGACATCCCGGTCGATCCCTATCGCCGCATGAGCTGGATCACCGAGCCGTTCGACGCCTTGCCCCGGACGCTGCCGATGACGATCGATTTCAGCAGCGGCCTCTATGCCCATCCGGAGAGCGGCGGATTCCTCTTCGGGATGGCGAACCGGGACGAACCGAGCTCGTTCGAGAAATCGGTCGATGAGGATTGGATGGCCACCACGGTCGAAGCACTGGTCGAGATGGTTCCGGCGTTCGAGGATGCCAGCATTCTCAACGGCTGGGCCGGATTCTACGAGGTGACGCCCGACGACAATCCGGTGCTCGGATTCGTCGATCAGGTCGAGGGCATCGCGGTGGCCGCCGGGTTCAGCGGACACGGTTTCATGCAGGGACCGGCCATCGGCGCCTGCATGGCCGAGCTGATTCTCGACGGACAGGCCAAGACGATCGACATCTCAGCCTTCCGGCCGTCACGGTTCGAGGAGGGCGCGTTGTTGCAGGAACACAACGTCATCTAATCCGGAATCCGGTTGCTTGCGAGGGATGCGTTGCATGGGAGCCGAACCCTCTCACCCGCGCACGGGGGAGAGCCGGAGAGGGGGCTCTCCCCGGCGACCATCCACCAATCATCCGGATTCGGCGTCAAGGAATCTCGATCGTGTCCTCGATCGGGACCGTGGCGATGATCGATTCGGTCCCGCTGGCATCGACGCTGTAGACGATGACCTCGAAGGTATAGGTGCCAGATTCCCAGCCGGTGGCCGGGATGTAGCGATCGGAAATCGTCGAACTTCCCTGCGGCATCGCCTGATTCTGCGAGAGGATATAGTCCTCGACTGGCTCGCCGTCTATCGAAACCGATAGCACCACCTTTCCGGTGGGAATGGCCTCGCCGCTGTTGTTGATCGTGATGTCGATATTGGCAAATTGCACCGGGTCGCCGCTGGCGGTGATGGACACGGGATCGAGCGCGAACTGCGGCGCCGCGCCTGCGGGCGCGAAGGCAACATCCGTGTCAGCGATGGTTACTGAAAATTTCGAATCTGGATCGGTCAGCGTACCGGAAACGACATAGTCTCCCGCCGCAAACTGCTGCGGAAGTGCGATTGCCACGGTGCTGTCGTTGCCGGTGTAGACCGGCCCGAGCTCGATCGGGGCGGTGGTCACGGTTTCACCGTCCGGCGTCGCGATCGTGATCTCTCCGGTCGGGCGCACTCGCCAATTTCCGGTATTCGAAATCGGAATGATGAGTTGCGGTATGCCGGCGTCGTTCGAGATCGCCGGTGCGCCAAGCTCGAACGACACCTGTTTCGGTCCGGGCACAATGATTTCGACGGCAATGGCGCTGCGGACCAGCACATTGATCATTGTCGTCCCTTCGACTGGCAACGGCTCGGCGGTTTGCACAACCAGCGCGGCTACATACTGACCCGGTCCTGCATCCGCGGGCACCGTCACAGTAAAGGGAATTTCGACTGCTTCCGTTCCGCTCATCTCATCGAGGGTTTGCGCCGGATAGGTCAACCAGGCGGCCGCGCCGGTCAGCTCGTCTGCTTCCGTACCAGCATCGAATCCACCGTTCGCTGGGTTGATCGCATTGGTGGCGAACGTACGCAAAATCGTCGGAACCGAGTCGATCGTTTGCACGAGCGCGACGAACTCCGCGCTCTCACCAGGTTTCAGCTCGACCGAGAAGTACCCAGTCTCGGTGGGATCGCGTTGCGAAATAGCAAAGGCCGGTTTACTCGCCTGAGGGGTGGCTTCCGGAGTCGCCGCGTTGCCTTGCGCGCCAGCCGATCCCGCCAGACCGACCACGGAAAACAACAAAGCCAACACGAGCGAAAGAATGCGAGACCTGCTCATTGTCTGTTCCTGGAAGCAAGACGACGCGAGGGAGTGCGCCAAACGTGCACTCCCTCGCGAAACGATACGGGTGGAATTACAGCGGCGCCAGGGCGGTAATCGTCAACGTGATCGTCGACGTATATGTGCCCGCGGGTGCTTGCTGATTGATGCCAGGCGAGGCCGTGATGGGGTCGATCTCCACTGGATAGCTGCGCACAAACTGGTTTGCGGCGACATTGCCGCTGCCGGGACTCCCAAGTGGGATCTGAATGCCATTGGTGAAACCGAAATTCTGGCCGAACTGGGCATTACTGGTGCCTGTTTGCTGGAGTGCATTT
>DASTFJ010000298.1:0-19734 GCA_035708745.1 Thermomicrobiales bacterium
ATCTGGATCGGCGCCTACAAACCGCGCATCCTGCGCCTGACCGGCCGGGTCGCCAACGGCTGGTTGCCGAGTCTGGGCTATCTTCCCGACGGTCCCGCCAGCCTGACCGCCATGAATGCCGAGATCGACCAGGCCGCCATCGCCGCGGGCCGCGATCCATCCGACATCCGGCGCATGCTCAATATCAACGGCCGCTTCCAGGATCAGGAGCGCGGTCTCTTCCAGGGACCGCCGGAGGCGTGGGCGCGGCAGATCGCCGAGCTGGAACGCGACTACGGCATCTCCACCTTCATCCTCGCCACCGACGATCCAGCCACCGTCGCCCTCTTCGGCACCGTCATCGCCCCCCTCGCCCGCGAGCTATTGACCGCGACCAGAGCCGAACCAGCGCAGGTTCTCTAGCCCGGATTCTTCACGAACGAGGGACGGGCGCTCCTCGCCCCGTAGTTGCAGCCCTCCGTGGCTGCCGTTGCCACCAAAAAGCAGCCACGGAGGGCTGCAACTACGGACTCCAGGGAATCGACGCGGCTCCGTAAAGAATCCGGGCCACATTGGAAACCAGGAAAACATCCCAGCCGCGCCCGGCGCGGCTGGGATGTTCGTTTTTCGCGATTCCGCTCCGCCTATGGTTCGGAGCCGTTGCCTCCACCGGCCATGACCTGGATTGGAGTGAGGTTGAGATCGCCGTTGGCCGCCAGGGAAAGGGTGACCACGTTCCAGTTGAACAGCGCTTGGCTGCCGCTTGCGGCGCTCACGTCGTACTGGGCGGTTTGCACACCATCCTTGTAGATGGTCACGGTGGCTCCCGAGTCAGTGAAATCGGGGGGCATGCCGCGGCTGCCGTTGCTGTAGTTATAGACCCAGTAATGGTAGTCACCCGCCACGAACGCGCCGCCGAGCGCTTCGATGACCGTGACCGTTTCTGGGCCATTGCCGTCGACGTCGTCGACATCGAGCTTCGCATGTGGGACCGGCTGCTGGTTTTGATACCATACGTGGAATCGCCCCCCACTCCCATCGGGACCCGTCAGGTGCGAATCGAGATCGTCCGGTTGCGGGTTCCAGGTCAGCACGATCGTGATCTGATCGGTCGTGCTCTCGGGCACCAGGACGACATTCGCCGTGACGTCCTGGTTGGCGGTGACGGTCACTGTATTCGAGCCGTTCCCATACCCGTCGGCGCTCGCCGCGACCTCTTGACTGCCAACTGGCACGCACGCGAAAGAATAGTTTCCGTTCGTGTCGCTGGGCGTGGTTTGCCCGGCGACCGTCACTGTCGCGCCCGCAATGCCAGATCCGTTTGCGGATGAGGTGATCTGCCCCGAAATGCTTCCACAGTTCGGTACGCACGCGCCACCCTGGCACGTGCCCGCACCGTCGTCGCACCCAAGTCCCGCATTGTCATCGTCCGAACAATCGCACGTCGATGTGGCCGCGCAGGTCTGTACACACTCGCCGTCCGTGCAAACCCCTTCGCCACCGTTGCAACCGAGGCCTTCGTTGTCCGCATCCGCACAATCGCAGCTCGAGGTGGCCGCGCAGGTTTGCACGCAGATATCGCCCTGACAGGTGCCCTCACCGCCATTGCAGCCGAGTCCTTCGTTGTCACTATCGGAGCAATCGCAGCTCGAGGTGACCGCGCAGGTCTGCACGCACGCACCGTCCGTGCAGACGCCTTCGCCACCGTTGCAACCTTGCCCCTCGTTCTCGACGAAAGAGCAGGTGCAATTTGGCGCGCAGGTCGGAACGCACCCGCCATTCTGGCAGGTGCCTTCGCCATTGTTGCAACCAAGCCCGGCATTGGCAGCGTCCAAGCAGTCGCAGGTCGACGATTCCTGGCAGGTCGGAATGCACCCTCCGGCCGAGCAGGTTCCAGCGCCATTGTTGCACGATATACCGTCGTCGAGCGGAACGGGATAGCACCCACCGTCAACGTCTGGATCACATGCGCCGACATTGCACTGATCGCCGTACCCGGAGCAGTCGAGCGGGGTTCCGACCCCGCACGTGCCGCCCTGGCAGGTTGCCAGTCCGTTGCAGATGTCGCCGCCACCGCACATCGAGCTGTCATCGGAATACACGCAACTCGATGGGCTGCCCTGGTCCGCCAGGCAGTCCACCAGCACCCCGCAATCACCCATGGTGGGAGCGCATTCGCTATAAACGCAGCATTCGCCGAGAACCATGTCGCCATGGGCAAAATGATCGGGAAGTGCAGGATTGCCAACCGAGATGATCTGCACATTCGCGGGATTGTCCGGCGGGAAATGGCAAATGGTGGTTTTGCCCGCCGCGGCGGTGTCGGTGGCTTTGACTCCAGCCAGAGCGGCCGCACCTCCGATCAATCCCCGCAGCACACGGCGCCGGCTTGTTCCAATTGCCAGGCTTCTCGTGAAGTCGTCGAAGGTGTTCCGATCCATACGACTACCCTCCTTGGCAACAGTGCCCGCGACTACCAAAGCCGTGGGTAGGTCAACCAATATTCGATTTATTGGTCAAGTGCATCCTGCGCCTGGAATTTGGCAATTTCAATGCGTTTCGCGGAATTAGGTATACGGATTTTTTCGCGACCTTCAGAGTGGCGACA
Source organism: Thermomicrobiales bacterium (assembly GCA_035708745.1). Lineage (GTDB taxonomy): Bacteria > Chloroflexota > Chloroflexia > Thermomicrobiales > UBA6265 > JAMLHN01. The sequence continues at coordinate 2,588 of DASTFJ010000298.1, forward strand.
CTACAAACCATTGGTTACGAAACACTGAATCACGCTCTTCGATCTGCCCGAACGGTGCATTTGTGGCAAACCGGCGGCTATGATTTGCCCGACGCGGTCATCACGTTCTGAAAAGGCATCACCGTACGATGGACGATCGAAGATTCGACTCGGTCACCCAAGCATTCGCCAAGAGCGGTTCGCGCCGGGCGCTGCTGAAAGCGTTACTCGGATTTGGCGCAGTTGCCGCCGCGAGCATGACGGCGATCGACGATGTGGACGCTGCCCGGCGCGGCTATTCTGGACCGCGTTTTCCGATCGAGCCTCCGCTCTCCGAATGTCCGGGGCTCGAGTGCAATGGCCAATGCTGCGACCAGCACGATACGGTCTGCTGCGGGGGATTCTGTTGCTCGGGAGGCTGCCATGAGACGGAGTGCTGCGGCCGGGGTTCGACCTTCTGCGGCGCCTATGGCTGTTGTCCCGGGGTCTGCATCGAGGACGGTCAAAACTGTTGCCCGCAGCGCACGCTCTGTAACGGAGCCTGCTGCGGCGAAGGCGCGTATTGTTGCGAGAAAGCCGACGGCTCGCAGGTCTGCACCCAGACCGGGCGCTGCTGCAACGGACTCCAATGTCCAGGCGGACGATGCGATAGCGAAGGTTTCTGTCACTGATCCCGCGGTTGCGAAGCGACGGGTGCGCGTGGGTTCCACTCCCTCTCCCATGCGCTGGCGGCCTCTGCGGCCGTGCGTGTGACATCTGCGCCGAGGGTGAGGCGTGCTTCGAGAATGAATGCTTCACGCGGTGCTCGCAGCCGTCGCTCGATTGCTCATGCGGCGACTGCGTGGTACTGGGAGGTACCGGCCTGGAACTCTGCGCCACGGTGATTGGAGGGTTCTGCGAAAGCACATCTGCTTGCCAGCAGCAGCATGGCTTCGGCTGGGTCTGCGCGGACAATTCGCAATGCCGGCAGGCGTGCTGACACCGACCCGATTTGCATGATACGGAATCCGGATGAATGATTGTGGTCGTCAGGCAGCGCCCCCTCTCTTGCTCTCTCCCGTGCGCGGGGAGCGGGTTCTGTCGCCACGCCAGGGAATGCGCGCATCCCTTCCTATCCATCCGGATTTCGTATGAGTTGCTCGAGGAATCTGGGTGCAATGACGCAACGTCATTGCACCCAGATTCGCTATGTGCGAGCCACTTCGGCCAAATAGTGGGCTCGCGCGGTGGGATTCGGGCCGGATCGCGCGCGCTCAGGCGGAGTCACATCGACCGGCCGGAATCCGGCCGGAGTTGCACTCCAACTCCCTTCGCCCCGCGTAAGCCGGGGCAGTTGCTGCTCCACCCCCTGCACCTCGGCCGTCGGGATGACGCAGGTCAGCCGCCGCATCTCCCCCTCGCCGGCGATTTCACCAACGGCCGCGCGAGATTTGGTCAACACATTCACCACCGCCCCGATCTCATCGACGGGCAGCTCGATCTCGAGCTCTTCCATCGGCTCGCAAACAACCGTTCCCGCCTCCTGCAAGGCAGCAAAGAGCGGCAACGGCAGCAACCGGCGGAAATCGCCCGCCACCGTGACCGGAGACCAGTAATGCAGCGAATGAAGGGTGATGACGCAATCGGTCACGCTCCAGCCATGCAATCCCTGGGCCAGCCACTCCAGGGCCGTTTCTTCGATCACCCGATACCAGGCCGGCGGCAAGGCGCCGAGCTCGCGTTCGTAGCGGATGCCGCTGCCCACGGGCCCGCTCGCCACTCGAAATCCCATTCCGGCGGCATATGGATTTTCCGCCGCGCCGATGATCTCGACCGCCTCGCCCGTGCCCACGACTCGTTCGATGCAGACAACTCGGCTCGGTCCAAAGGCGGCGGCAATGCCGTAGTCCTGTACCAACAACTCGGCCAGCACCTCTTTTTGCACCTCGCCAAAGAGGGAAACCGAGATTCCCTCCCAGGTCGATCGTAGTGAGATGAGCGGGTCCTGCTCAGCCAGCTGGTCGAGCGCGGCATGCAACGCGTTTGCCTGCGCTGGATCGGCCGGTGTGACCAGACTTTCGAATTGCGGCGCCGGAAAGGCCCGTCCCGTTTCCGAGGCGTCGTCCGGCGCGTCGCCGATCCAATCGCCGATCCGAGCCGAGCGCAGCCCATGCAACCGCACGATCTCACCGGCGTGGCCCAGCTCAGCGGGGACCGCTACCCCGGCGGAGAAGCGGTCGATCGCGGTAATGCGCTCCTCCGATTCGACGATCTCTCCCGCGCCGTTTTGTCGTTGGAGGGTGACCCGCTGTCGAGGCCCCAGAGAGCCCACGCCGATGCGAGCATAGGCAAGCTTCTCGGTCCGATCGCCGCGCACGATCTTGAAGATTCGCGCCCCGAGCGGTGAATCGTCGGTCCGATCCGGCGGCGCCAGCCATCGCTCGATCCCCGCCAAAAGCTGGGAGACACCCGCACCGGTCCGGGCCGAACCATAGAACACCGGCGCCATCGCGCCTTGCCCGATCTGGCATCGAAACGCAGCGGTAAGAAACGCGTCCGGCAATTCTCCGCCGCAGTGATCGAACGCTTCGATGACCGCGTCATCGGCTTCCGCAAGCAGGTCGATCAGTGCGATTCGCCAGGGCGGGTCGCGCCAGTCGACGGGCACGATCGTCGCATGTCGCTCGCCAGCACTAACCACGCGATCCATCGCCACCGCTCGTAGCTCCAGGCGGCGAGAGAGATCGGCCGCGACCGCATCGGGCCGGGCGCCCATCCGGTCGATCTTGTTGATGAAGACGATCAGTGGTTTGCCGGCCGTACGCACTGCCCGGGCGAGCCTGAGCGTCTGCGGCTGCACGCCCTCGACCGCGGAAACGACCAGCACCACCGCGTCGAGCACGTCGAGGGAACGCTCGACCTCGGCAACGAAGTCCGCATGACCGGGGGTGTCGATGAGCTGGACATCGAGTGTTCCCAGCCGGAATGCGGCCACCGCCGCGCGGATAGTGATGCCGCGGGTGCGCTCGAGAGCCAGCGTATCGGTCTGAGTGGTGCCTTTTTCGACACTCCCAGGCGCCGCGATTACCCCGGTTTCGAAAAGTATCCGTTCTGTGAGGGTTGTTTTACCGGCGTCGACATGCGCCAGGATTCCAAGGGTAAGAACCGCCATGCATTTCCCATTCGTTGAAGATCGTTCCGACGGCTGGACTCTTCAACGATTGGCGCATTGGGGTCTCCTTCCTCAGGAATCTGCTTGGCGATGACCGGAATCGGTCATCGGGTCGAGCGCCGACACGCGCTGCTGGAATGCATCATAGCAAAGACATGTCCGCGTCTCGGGAAACAAAGGGGTGCTGCTCTTTCTGCGATCCGGGTTAATCCGCGGCGGTCGCCACCGATTCCCGGGTCACTTCCAGCACCTCGTCCAAACCCCGATCGCCGAGAATCGGGTTCTCCCTGTAGAGGAAACAGGAGACCGCGCGACCCGCGTCGGTTCGGTAAAGCGGCGGCGCCTGCTGGCGGCAGATATCCATCACATGCGGGCAGCGGTTGGCGAACCGGCAACCCTGGCTGGGAACCGAAGAAATCGACTGGCTCTCGTCGGTAAGCTTTTCCTTCTTCCAGCTCTGGGTGGTGTCGATCACCGGGATCGATTCGATCAACAGCTGGGTATACGGATGCAGCGGTTTGCGCACCACCAGATCGACATCGCCGACCTCGGCCACGTCGCCCCGGTAGAGCACGATGATATTGCGGCTGATCTGATAGGCCGTGGTCAGATCGTGCGTGATATAGAGCATCGAGATCCCGAAATCGTCATGCAGCTTACGCAAACTCTCCAGAATCGTCGCGCGTAAGGAGGCATCGACCATCGAAACAGGTTCGTCAGCGATGATCAGCCGCGGACGAATCAATAACGCTCGCGCCACCATGATGCGCTGCCGCTGACCGCCGGAAAGTTGGTGCGGATGCCGGCCCAGCGTGTCCTCTGGCCGGAGCCCGACCGCGTTCAGCGTCTCCTCCATGAGGATCTGCGCGTCCGCCGGATTCTTCGCCAGTCTGAATTTGTCGATTGGCACTCTCAGGACGTGGTCGACCTTGTAAAAGGGGTTATAGACCTCGTACGGATCCTGCATGATGGTCTGCACATCACGCAGGTAGGAAAGGTGCGACTCCTTCGAGAGCTTGCGGATGTCGACCCCGCGGTAGAGCACTTCGCCGCTGGTCGGCGCGGTGAGCCCCAGCATCAAACGCACCAGCGTGGTCTTTCCGGAGCCGCTTTCGCCCACGACGGCGGTGATGGTCGGCGGCGCTTCATGCACCGTCATCGTGAAATCGTTCAGCGCGACGGTGCCCTGCTTGGCTTTGCCGAACATCGACTTGCCGCCGAATACCTTGCTGGCGTGGCGAATCTCCATGAGTGCGGTCATCGGGTTTCTCCTAAGGAGTCTCCTCAGTAGAGATGGCAGGCAACCAGCCGATTCGGCCGGACCTCGCGCAGCGGTGGCTCCTCGACTTCGCACCGGTCGAAGGCGAACGGGCAGCGTGGCCGGAAGGCGCACCCCACCGGACGCTCCAGCAGCGATGGCGGTAATCCAGGAATCCCTTTTAGGGCGCCTTTGTGCTCGATCGAGGGAAGGCTGTTGATCAGCAGCTGACTGTAGGGATGCAGCGGATCGCGAAAGAGATCGGCAGATTGCGACATTTCGGCGAACTGCCCGGCATACATGATGCCCACCCGGTCGGCCACCTGCGCCATGAGCCCCATATCGTGCCCGATCAGCAGGATCGACGCACCCAAATCTTCCTGCACGGTCAGCAGGGTATCCATCACCTGCCGCTGCACCACCACATCGAGTGCGCTGGTCGGCTCGTCGGCAATGATCAACTTCGGTCGCAGGCTAATGGCGATAGCGATGCAGACCCGCTGCTTCATGCCGCCGCTCAGCTCGTGCGGATACATGCCGGCCACGTTTTTGCGCAGACCGACGCTGTCCAGCAGCTCGGCGACTCTGGCGTCCATCTGCTTGTCGCTCAAACCGAGATCGTGATCTTTCATCCCGTCGATCAGCTGCGGCTTGATCTTGACCACCGGATTGAGCGAGTTCATCGCTCCCTGCGCCACCAGTGCAATCTTGTTCAGGCGCATGGTGCGCATCTGCTCTTCGGAGAGCCTAAGTAAGTCCGTGCCATCGAGGACGACCTGGCCGCCTTCGATCTGACCCGGCGGCCGGATCATGCGCAGAAGCGCCAGGGCGATCGTCGACTTCCCAGAACCGGACTCGCCAACCAACCCGAGCCGCTCATGGGCACGGATGTCGAAGGAGACGTTTTCGACCGCTTTTACCGGTCCGCGGGAGGTGTGGTAGTAGACCGAGAGGTTGTTGACCTCCAGCAGCGGCGACGTCTCGATGCGTTGCGTTGTCTGGGTTTCGTCGACCGAGCTCACCATCGTCGGTGTCCTTTGATCTCCGGCAATCGCTCATGGACCGCCGCACGCATTTCTTACCGGGCAATCGTTGCCGGATTCGGTGACGACAAGAATCATAGCCGAAGGAGTCCGAGGTATTGAGCCCTGCGCACTGAGACGTACGTAAGGTATGGACTCCGCGCCATACCTGAGCAGATCGTAGTGGAGGGTATCGCTACCCTCTCGGGGTCAAGCGTCAAGTGCCAACTGCTGACTGCCAAAGCGTCTCAGGGCCCAGGACTTGGTACCATCCCGAATCACTTGACTCTTGACGCTTGACCCGAAGGAGCCCCCATGCCTCGTCCGCTCAAAGTCGGCGTTCTCCTCCCCGACACCGAATCCCAGATGAACGGCGTCACCGCCGGCTGGGCCGATCTGGCTGCCATGACCCGCACTGCTGAAGCGGTCGGCTTCGATTCCGTCTGGGTCACCGATCATCTGATCCATCGGGCGGAACAACCGCTGGATACCCCAGTCCAAATCGGCGGCGACCTGCGCGAGCTGGAAGGGCCGTGGGAATGCTGGTCGCTGCTGTCGGCCATGGCGGCTATCACCGACCGGGTCGAGATCGGCACCCTGGTGATCTGCAATTCCTTCCGCAATCCCGCCCTACTGGCCAAGATGACCGATACGGTGGAGGAGATCAGCAACGGGCGACTGATTCTGGGTATGGGCGCCGGTTGGAACGAACCGGAATACAAGGCCTTCGGCTATCCGTTCGATCACCGGGTCGACCGCTTCGAGGAAGGGATCGAAATTCTCACCTCGCTGTTGCGCACCAGTCATTGCGATTTCGATGGGAAGTGGTATCAGATCAAGGATTGCGAGCTCCGGCCGCGCGGACCGCGGCCGGAAGGTCCCCCGATCGTCATCGGTACCGCGGGAGATCGCATGCTGGCGCTCACCGCCAAGTACGCCGACGGCTGGAACACGTGGTTTTCACAAACCAACAACGACCTGGAAAACCTGAAAGCACTCATGCAACGAGTCGATGCCGCCTGTGAAGCGCAAGGCCGCGATCCGAAATCGCTGTCCCGCTCATCGGCGGTGAAGGTCGAAATCGGCCCGCATTCCCCCTCGACGATGTCGGTCGCGCCGCTCACCGGCGGTCCCGAAGCCCTGGCCGGCCAGTTCCGCGACTACGCCGCCGCCGGCCTCGACCACGTCCAGCTCTGGATCGAGCCAAACACGGCTGCTGCCTACGAGGATTTCGGCCGGGTATTGGACCTGCTGGATCAGGGATAGATTCAATCTCCCCGATCTATAACGAGGAAAGCACCTGGAGAAATTCGGCCACGGTGACGATACGGGGGCGCGCCAGTCGATCGCGAATATCGAGCAGATCGCGATCACCCGTGATGAGATAGTCGGCATCGCCGATCGCCGCGGCGATGAGCAGAAAATCGTCCCTCGGATCCCGAAGAACCGACGGAGCCGGATTTGTCTGGCGCGGAAGGATGTCAGCAACGGTCCGCAAGAAGCGTATAAACCGGTGCATTTCATCGGTCGAGATGGAACTCGCGAGATAGGCCTTCTTTTCGCGGGCCTCAATAAGCTCGTCCAGCACCTCTTCGGGCACCACCAGGAGGAATCGTTCCCGGATCACTGCATCGAAGATTCGATCTATCGACGACTTCGTGTGACTGCTCCGCAAAAGCCTGCTGAAGAGAACATTCGTATCGACGAGGACGCGCACGCCTACGAGAACTGCTCGAAACGATGCCGCGCCTTTTCGACCACAGCGTCCATCACCGCGTCGCTCAACTCGTCGACGAGCCGATCGGCTTCATCCGCGGTCATTCCTTTTTGCCGTTCCGCCAGATCAGCACTGAGCTGGCGATACTCTTCGAGAAGAAGCTCCTGCCGTTGCCGCTTTTTTGCGTCCCGGAGGAGGCGCAGATCGTCGATCGAGATGATCGCAGCGGCAGGGACGCCACGCTGCTCGATGATACGGATCTCGTCGTCCTGTCGCACCTCACGAAGCACTGCTCCCAGGCTGTTCTTCAGTTCGCTGGCACTGATCGTCTTTTCCATGCAATAGTCCCGAACAGTACATCGTACGATTCATTGGCCAATATGATACGCGTTTCGGTATCGACCACGTCCCGCTCTTCATCGAGTCGAGTGTTCCGGGGAGTGATGGGCGCTACGCCGATGGCTCCACTTGTGTCGGAATTACGACTGGTCCGCCCGCGAACGTTCCGGACGATTCGCTTGCCGGAAGGATTTCTGAGAGAAACTGTTCGTAGGAAATCGCTCGACCCTCCTGGATGCAGGCACGATAGCGATCGTCGCCAAGCGTCGCGCGCACGCGCGCGTCGGTTCGTTCATTCCACAGTGGGTGAGCGAGCTTGCGGCCAATGCCGTGCGATTCGCGTTCCCGCTGGGCGAGGCCGATAATGCGCGCGGCCTGTTCGGGATGTCCCAATTCGAGCTCGATCGACGCAAACCCCAGCACCGCACCGAGTTCGATACGCAAATCACCCATCGACCGCGCCACTTCGAAGTTTTCGAAGAGGAGCGTTCTCGCCAGATCCAGGTGGCCACGGACGATTTCGGCATGGGCGAGCTGAGCCGGAAGAATCACCCGTCCCCAAAAACTTTGGAATGCTCGATAGCCAACCCCTGCCGTCTCCAGAAGGGAGACAGCCTCGTCGATGTCGCCACAAACGACCAGCCGGTCGCCCAATTCTCCCAGTGCCTGATAGAACCAGAGTGACGCTGGGAGCGGTCGTAAGAGCTCAACCGCCATCCGATACGATCGAGCCGATTGCTCGCAATTCCCATGGACTTCCGAGAGGGCGCCGGTGAGAAAGTGAGCCAGTCCCTGTGACATCACATCGCCGTCCATTTGGGAGATGCGAAGCGCAGTTTCGGCGAGTGCGAAGGCGCCGTTGAAATCCCCTGCCCACCCCAGGTGAAGCCCAGCAAAAAACCTGCTCACGACCTGAAGATGAACGGGGGCGTCGGAAGCGGATTCGATTGCCGCCGCAAGGAGCGATATCTCCTCCAGCGTGTACGGCCGATAAATCCAATAGTTCCCAACCGCCACCGCCAACAGGAGCAATGCGTTGCTGTCGTTGGTTTGTTGTGCCCAACGCAATGCACTCCGCACATCATCGAGCTCGACATCCATCTGCCGCAGCCAACGCTCGTCTTGTCCCGCCAGATCCTCGACAACATCAGATGCTACGGTCCGTGCAAGCACATATTCCAGGTGCGATTGGAGCACCATAGCGAGCTCGCCGTGTTCCTCCAGCCGTTCGATGCCGAATGCGCGAACAGATTCCAGCATCCAGAATCGCGTCTCACCCTCTGGGGTTTGCGCCGTTCGGAACAGACTCTTTTCGACGAGCGAGCCGACCACATCGAGCGGTTCGCAGTCCGGGATACCCGCGACTTTCGCGGCGCCCTCGAGCGTGAATCCATTGACGAATACGGAGGCCCGGCGATAAAAGACCTGTTCGACCGGGGAAAGCAGATCGTAACTCCAGGCGATCGTGTTGCGCAGCGTTCGTTGCCGGTCGGGGGCGTCGCGCGCGCCTTCTGTCAGCAACCCAAGCCGCTGCCCGAGCCGATCGAGCAGCGCCGCGGGAGACAGCAACCGAATGCGCGCCGCCGCGAGTTCGATGGCCAGCGGAAGCCCGTCGAGCTGCCGGCAAATTTCAGCTACCTGCGGTGCATTGGCCTCGTCCAGGGTGAAATCCGGCCGGACATCGTTGGCACGGATCACGAAGAGCGCCACTGCGTCATTCGAGCGCAGATGTTCCAGCGAAGCTGGTTGGTCTCGGTTCGGAACAGAAAGCGGCGCCACCTGCACCTCGCGCTCGCCACGCACGCGCAGCGGCTCCCGGCTGGTTACGAGGATCTGCAGGTTCGGGCATTCCCTGACGAGGGCGGCCACCTCGGCGGCGCCAGACATGAGATGCTCGAAGTTGTCGAGCACCAGCAGATACCGGCGCGTACCGAAAAAACCGGTCAACACCTCGAGCAGTGGCCGGTCGCCGGTTTCCCGTAGCCCAACCGCATTGGCAATCGCTGGCAGAATAATGGTCACGTTGGTGAGCGGTCCCAGCTCGACAAATGTCACACCGTCGCGATCGTCGCCTGCTATCGAGGAAGCGACCACGAGCGCCAGACGCGTCTTGCCGACGCCGCCTGGACCGGTCAAGGTGACCAGGCGAGCCCGGTCGGATTCGAGCAGCGAGACGATGGCCTCGATATCGCCATCCCGGCCGATCAAGGCATCGAGCGGTTGTGGCAGCGGGCGACTGGTCACGGGAGTCGCTATCACGTGTTCTCCCGAATCTGACCTCTCCCGCGGATTCGATCTCGTGAGATCGTCCGGCACGGCATGAGCGGAAACGAAGAACATGGCCCGATCCTCGGTATCGAGCGCCAGTGCCTCTGCCAATAGCCGCAGCGTTTCTGGACGTGGGTTCTTGCGCAGCCCGCGTTCCATGTCGCTGACCGCCCGCGCGCTCACTCCCGCACGCTCGGCAAGCTCTTCCTGGCTGAGTCCTGCCCGCAAGCGGTAGCCGCGGATGGTGTGCGCGAAGTCTGAGGGCGGCACCGTCATCACTCCTGCCTCGACGATGTGGCGTTTTGCTAACCGCCTTCATCGTAGCACCGGGCTCCTTCAATGCGGAGTCGGTGGATCAATGGTGGAGCAATGGTGAGTCGTCGTCATGGGAGCAGCGTTCCACTCACGCAAGAATGAAGGTGCGAACCGCGCAACGGATTTCGTCGACATGGGAGGCTCACAATGTACGGTGCATCCATCGAGCAAGACTTTCCGCACATTGCATTCGAGCGAGAGCAACTGAAGCGAAAGTTGGAGATGCGGCAGTTGCTCGAAGCGGATCAACCGCAACGACGGCGCTCTCGACGCTCGCTGGCAGCCATCTTCGGCCGGCTTACTCCCCGATTCGATGTGCGAATCGCGGGCAGGCGATCGCCGGCTACACCGAGCTAATGGCGATCTGGTCTTCTCGAGGATCGAGACAACGAGCGAACGCTGGCGAACCCGGGACGTTTGCCAATCCACTCTTGACCTACGCCGCCGGCCTCGACCACGTCCAGCTCTGGATCGAGCCGAACACGGTCGCAGGCTAAAGGGAAGTGTCTAGGGCTCACTTCTCGGGAACAATGCCAGGAACTCGGCGGCTGTTACGATCCGGGGCGGGTCTATCGCATCTCGGAGATCGAGGAAATCTCGATCTCCGGTCACAAGCAGATCCACGGCAAACTTCCACGAAGCAGCAAGGAAATAGTCATCCTTGCGATCTCGCAGAATGGGAAGCACAGGAGTGTCGCCAAGGGTGACCACTTCGGATACCTCTCGAAGCGACTCCCGAAACTCCTGCAAATCCTCTCGCCGGATGCGTTCACTGAGGTAGAGGCTCACTTGAACTGCCCGCTCGAGCTCGTTCAGGAGTTCGGTCAAGAGGACATGCGTCACGGTTCGATCGAGAAGCGCTTGCACGAGCCGGAATGTAGATAACTCAGGATTCTGTGGATGAAGTAAGTGGCTGATGAAAAGGTTCGTATCGACGAGAACTCTCATCACTGCCGACTACTCGTCGGAGTAACGTACGATGCCCTTGTCGAAGAGCGCATTCACAGCGTCGGTAACGATTTCGTTCGCAATCGCATCCGCTTCCTCCGCGGTAAGGTCCTGGTTCCGAGCAGCAACCGTTTCCTGCAACTTGCGAATTCTCTCCAAAGCTGCTCGCCGGCGTTCCTGATCTTCGAGCTCTGCCAGGCGGTCCAGTTTCTCGACCGGAACGATCGCAACGAATGGCTGGCCGTGGTTTTCGACGATGACAGGCTCGTCGTCACTTCGGACTTGTCGGGCCACGGAGCCGAAATTGACCTTGGCTTCGGTGGCTGAAATCGTGCGGACCATTGGCTACTCCATCGGAAATCGATCAATAATTCGCTCAAAATAATAATCGATTTTCTCGTGCGGGCGCCTCCAATGGGTCGAGACGACCCATTGGAGGCGCAGACCCCGCGGAAAAAAGAGTTAGGCTGTGGTGGTTTCGGTCGCCTGAACCGGGGGAGGGCCGCCCGGACCGCCATCTGGTGGAGTACCGCCAGGACCACCGCCGGGGGCGCCTTTGCCTCCACCGCCGCCCATGCCGCTTTCGGTGGACGTGGCAGTGGGATCGACACTGACAGTGATCGTGGCCAGGAAGCCATCGGTCAACCAGTCGTCGGAAAGCGGCGTCAGGCTCAGCAGAAAGCCGGGCTCGTCTTCGTGATCGCCCAGGATGTTGTCCTCGTCGTTCGTAGTGCGCTGCTCGTCCGGGCGGCCGGCATACGGTCCCAGCAGCAAGACCTGATCGGAAATCGCGTCATCGAAAAAGAGCTGGCCGGTGTGGGACGTGGTGCCCCCGTCATAGGTTTTGCCGGCTTCGCCATCCTCCGAGACCTTCATATGGATGTGGAGGGTGCGGCCCATGTACCAGCCGGGATAGATCGTCTGAAACTCGGCTAATCCGGTCCCATCGGTAAGCTGGATGCCGCGCAGGAAGCGCGCGTCGGCGGCTTCCGCCGCTTCAGTCGCATCGGCATCCGGACCTGGATTGTTGCTGGAGACGCCGGAGTAATATCCGCGCGCATCGCAATGCCAAATATCGACCGCGGCATTTGTTAGCGGCTGGCAGATCGTCGCATTGTTGACCAGAATTTGCAGCTTGAGCGGTGCGCCTGGGCGTCCATCGGTGATGTCCTGTCGGATCAGATCGCCATCCAGAAAATAGGGCCCCTCGGTCAGTTCCGGAGTGAGCACGCAGGCATTGGATGCTGTGCCAGATGCCGGGGTCGAGACGCTGTCCTGCGCCAGCACGCCGAATTTACTCATGCCGAATCCGGCCGTGGTCGCGGCTCCGGCCGCCAGCACCGTACGGCGGCTGGCCAGCACATCAGTTGCAGAAAAGCTTCGTTCTTGATTCGGTTTCGGGTCGTCAGATTGGGACATTCGAAGCATTCTCCGTTGCGCTCTTGGGGTCATTCCCCTCGATCAGCCTCAAGGGTAGGAAGCGTGGGCATGAGTTCTCGGAGAATGCGCTGGGAATTCGCTTGGGAGGCTGAGACTGGGCAAATCCCCCGGATTCGCCAGATACGGCGACACTTTCTATACTTCGCAGTCGTTCACGATCGCCGATCGGCCCCGTTCGGTTGGCTCCGAATTACCACAGGCATCCAAATGTCCGATCTTCCTCCTGGTTCTCCACTCCGCACATCGCTGGCTTGCATCGTAGGCGGCATCGTCGCGCTCGTTTCGCTTTTCACTCTGCTGGCCGAAGAGGTAGTGATGGATGGGCGTACCTGGCTCGACCGCGCCACCACTATCGAAGTGCGGCAATATGCCACCCCGGAGCGCACCGAGGCCGTGCGGGCCGCCACCGAGCTTGGTTCCAGCTGGCTCGCCGCCATCATCTGCGGCAGCATCCTGCTCTGGCTCTGCTGGCAACGGCGCTGGAGCACCGCGGTGGCGATCGGAGGAGTCTTCTTTATTGCCAAGCTGCTGGAAACGGGATTGAAGCTGACGTTCGAGCGCGCGCGGCCGACGGTGGTTCCTCACCTGCAGGACGCCGGTGGCTACAGCTTCCCCAGCGGCCACACGATGACCGCGGTGATCACGTATGGATTGCTCGCCGCCATTCTGGTTGGACAGTTGAATGGCCGCGCGCGCTACGTGCCGCCGATCATGGCGGCACTGATCATCGTGACGGTCGGCTTCAGCCGGGTCTACCTTGGCGTCCACTACCTGACCGATGTTCTGGCAGGAACGCTTGTTGCCGGGGCCTGCCTGATTCTTGCGATCTCGGCCCTCCACTTGCTCGACCGCCCAGGTTTGTCCGCGCCGGTATCCTCGGCTGCTCCCGGCGACTAGCGCTCAACCTGACCGCTGTCCGATCGGTTGGCCGCGCCCGTCTCGGCCCGATCGAGCGCCGTTTCGGCCAAGGCGACGGCTCCGTTGACCGTCAATCTCGCGCCAGTCTCGGACAACCGATCGAATTCTACCGTGCCAAGCGCGTTCCGCACCTCGGCGCGAATCTCGTCCAGCCGGTCTGCTAGCAACCGCAGATGACCCATCTGATTCTCATAGGCAACGCAGAAACCGGAGAGTTGGGCTGCGAGCTCCAGCTGTGCGGTCTGGGCCGCCAGGATGACGATCGCCCCCAGGGACAACCCTGCCTGACCACGGTAGCCAGCCTCGGTCCACTGTTGTTGCAACACGCGTAGCACGGGCACAGCCTCAGCATATGCCTCGCGCCGGAGCAAAAGCATTGCCAACACTCGCCGGCTGTAGAGTGCGGTCTCATCCGCCCCGGACGCCGTCGCCAGATCGATCGCGCCGGTCAGCAGCTCGGCTGACTCGTCGAGCTCGTCGAGCAGGTAATGCAGGTAGCCCCGGTGGTAGAGCAGATGACTTTCAAGTGCCGTGTCGCCCAGGGCAACGCTTTGCTCGAAGAGCTGCCGAGCGTAGATCAGTGCCTCCTCCATCATGCCTCTGTCGCGCAACGCAATCATCAGACATTCCAGAGGCGGGACAATCGACACCGGATTGCGAGTGTCATGCTGAACCAGCGCGATTGCCTGACGGATCAATTGCTCCCCCTCAGCTGGATCGGAGGTGAGCGTGACGCTGTGGCCCAGGTAAGTCAGCAGCAATCCCTTCAGCTCATCGTCGATCGAATCGATTTCGGTCAATTCCAGGGTCCTGCGGATCAGCTCGCGCACTTCTCGATACAGTCCCTGGATATAGAAATACCCGTATAGCCGGCAGGTCAGCTTGGCGCTATTCGTCGCATCGCCATTCGAAACAAACCAGGCTATTGCCGTTCGATAGTTGTCGATATCCCGCTCGACACGCGGCAGAAACATTGTGTTTCCCAGCGGTTGCACCAAACCGCGGCGAAAGGATTCGGTCGTTGCAAGGAAGTGCCGCGCGTGCGCTTCCTCGATCCTGCTCGTTTCGCCGGCCGCATGCAGGGCGTTCGCGCCAAATTCGCTGACGGTTTCGAGCATCGAGAATCTGGGCATACCGTCGGACCCGTCCTGCGTTCGGAGCAGGCTTTTCTCGACCAATGATGCCAGCCCACCGAGAAGATCCAGCTCCTCTCCCATATCGCCGGTCGCGGTGACGACGGCGACAATGTCGTCATAGGAGGCGCCTCCGACAAAGACGCTCAGCAGACGGAAGAGCCGCTGCTCCGCGGGCGGCAACAGGTCGTAGCTCCAGGAAATCGTGCGCGCCAGCGTTTGCTGCCTGGCCGGTTGATCGCGCCGGCCGCCGGTCAACATTGGCAACCGCCTTGTCAGGTTTTGCAGTAAGACACCCGGCGGAAAATGACGCACCCGCGCCGCCGCCAGCTCGATGGCAAGGGGCAGCCCATCCAACCGCCGGCAGATCTCGGCCACCGTGGCGACATTGTCCTCGCTAAGCGCAAAACCGGACCGGACCGTGGAAGCCGTGTCCAGGAAAAGCGCAACCGCCGGCGCGGCGGCCACTGCCTCGAAATCGATCTCGGTCGTTCGCTCGGGCAGCTCTAGCGGCTGAACGGAGATCTCGTATTCGCTCCGGATTCGCAGGCTTTCCCGGCTCGTGACCAGAATGCGCAGATCGGGCGACGCGTCGATCAACTCGCCTACGAGCGGTGCGGCCTCGATGACATGCTCGAAGTTGTCGAGCACCAGGAAAAACCCTTGACGGTTTGCGAGGGCCCCTTTCAGGATCTCTGCTTGTGATTCTCCCGGCCCCTCCTGCAATCCGAACGCCCGTCCGATCGCCGCCGCAACCTGATTCGCATCGGTCACCGGAGCGAGATCGACGAAAAACCGACCGCCTGGAAACCGCTCGTCCAACGCGTTCATCGTTTCCAGCGCCAGCCGCGTCTTGCCGACGCCCCCCGGCCCAATGAGGGTGATCAGACGCGGCTCATTCCGCTCGAGCAGTTCGAAGAGCTCCCGCTGCTCTCGCTCCCGGCCGACCATACGCGTTGCAAACGCCGGCAGCTGCGCGGCAAAAGTCGGAACCTCTGGCAAGGGGGTCGATCCCGAAACGCGCGAACCCACCGGGTCGGCCCGCTGAATCGCCGCGGTTATTTCCGCGAGCCACTCCGCTTGCGGCCGGTTTGCCACATCGATCCATTGCCGGCCGCGCAGGAAGTACGAGATCGAGTCGGGAAACTCGATCGACTCGAGCAACAGGGGCAGGATGGGACGGTTTTCCTCCCAGGCCAACTGCAGCTCCTGTCGCACATTGCGCGATGCCATCGCCGGCGCGGTGCACAACACCGCGACCAGCATGCTGCCCCGGATCGCCCCGACGATCTCCTCAGCCCACGAGGTTCCTCCAGCGATGCCGGCCTTATCGATCCAGACAGAGATTCCCGCGTGTTCGAATGCCCGCGCGATCGCCAGTGCTCGCTCACGGTCGGCCGAGGCATAGCTTAGGAAGACATAGGGCCGGGATGAATCGCTTGCCGTCTCCATGTGCGACCTCCGCAATCACGATAGGATCCGCCCACGTTGGATATCCATATTGTGCCGAACCAGGGACAGTGCTGTAAGGGGCAACGATCCACCCGGAGCCAACAGCGTTCATTTCCGCTATGATCCCTGCGACATATGGCCACTGCAAGCACCGCCGCGAACTCACCGTCTTCTCCGACCACCGGCAGTCAGTACGACCCTGACGCCTACGATATTTGCCGCCCGGCGGCGCCTCCACCGGAAAGCGAAACCGACGCGGAGAAGATCGACCGCCTGCAGCGAGAGTTCGATGCGCTGCGCGATTGCGTCAACGCCGAGCTCAAAGTCCGGGCCGAGTCATCGCTGCTGTCGATGATTCTGCTCAAAGTGGTGCTCCCCTTCGCCGCAATCGCGGCCGGGTTTTCCGCCATCTACATCGGCATGCTGCGCACGGGCGAATCGCAGAGCGCGCACGCCGAGCGGTATCTGGGGGTTGGCTATCTGATCATCGCGGCCGGGGCAATTTTGCTCTGGCGCACGCGCCGGCAGCGCGGTTCCGGTGGACGGGGCGATAGCGTCGACCGCTCCGTGCGGGGCGCGCTCAATCTCACCGTCCCACCCCGCAAGGAAAAACTGACCCGCAATCGCTATGTCAACAACTGGATTCTTTTCTGGATGACCTGGGGATTGATCATCGGGCTGCCGCTGATCTTTTTCATCTTCCGTGGAAACGTACTGGAGCGAGCGGGCCTCAAGCTCGTCTTCGATTCCGCCAACGTCTGCGCGCCCATTGCCGGTGGATTCGATCCGTATGAGGGCAGCGATGTTTGCAAGTATTCGGGATATACCTACACCAACTCGCACGATGTCATTACCTCTTCCGAGACTGGCCTCGGCGCGGAATCAGACGTCGATACCTTAGATGTTGTGCCGCCGCGCTCGGTCGCGGATGCCAATACCGCCGAAGTTCGGATCGATGTCACCACCACCCTGGGGCTCTATTTCCTCATCCTGGTTGGCGGCATCGTGGTCAACATGTTCCGCTGGTGGCGACAGGACAAGAAACGCAAGCGCCAAATCGAGCAAACGGCAGAAATCGACGCGGCGCGCGGTACTGTCTGAGTCGCGCGCACGGGTGGTTCTGGCTCGTAATTGCAGCCGAACATATCCCGCTAGGGCAGCGTCATGAGCACCTACCGCTTATGAATCACACCGACCATGTTGCGCT
>DASTFJ010000299.1:0-37205 GCA_035708745.1 Thermomicrobiales bacterium
CCATCGTCCTATAGACTGAACTCCATCGATCGACCCAACGCCATGCGCCCAGACTGGTTTGGCCAGACGTTTTTCGTTTCGAGACCGATTTCGTCACACCGGCGGTTGTTCGACCGTTTTACGTCATAACAGCGCAACCCTATCGATCGAGCTCACACCGACGACGTATCGGACCATCGTATGTCACTTCCCTCTTTCCGTTCTCCCACCCTCATTCGCTTCCTCTGTTGTCTCGCGCTCGTGTTGCTTGCGGGACCGAGTGCGGTCCGCGCCGCCGACGACGCGCCACCCGCCCGCGATGGGTGGAAATCGGCCAACATCTCCGACGATCTGACCGTCTGGGTGCAAAACGGCGCCGGGGTCTCCGCGGAGGACTTCGCCGGCGCCTATGGGGACGATCTCACCACCGCGCTGGACGAGCTGCTCCTCTTCCTCGATGTGAAAACCGCGGCGCAGCCGGTCGAGATCGATGTCTACAGCGATATCGATGCGTACCAGAACGCGGTCGTCGCCAGTGGCCGGATCGATCTCGATGGCCAAATCGCCATGGCCGATCCGGAGCATGCCGTCATCGCGCTGCCCATCGACTCCTTCAGTTCCCTCACGTCACCCGATCCCGAAAACCAGCTCCGCCATGCCCTTTCGCATGTGGTGGCCGGGTGGGCGACCGATTTCCAGATCCCGCGCGGGTTCGACGAAGGGCTGGCGCAATACGCCGAGCGGCCGAATCTGCCGGTGCAGGCGCGGCTGGCGGCGCTGGTGCAAGCCGCGTCGCAAAACGGCAAACTGTCCACGTGGTCCAATCTCAATCGCGCCACTCCCATGGACGATGACGACATCGAGCGGGCGCAGAGCTACTCGATGGTGGCCTATCTGATCAAGCATCAGGGGCTGTCCGATCTCTGGGCCTTTCTCGACGCGCTGAAAACCGCCGACTCCTGGCGCGATGCCATGAATACCGCGTTCGCGCCGACGACGTCCGATCAGCTGGAACGGCAATGGAAAGAAGACCTTCCCGCCTGGGCTGCCGGCGAATGGCGCTGGAATCTGATGACCGGATTCGATCTGGAGCCGGCCCGCACTCAGCTCGAGCGCGGCAATTTCGAGGGCGCCACCAGCGCTCTGGAGATCTCGGAGCAGCTCCTGCGCGATGTCGACGATCCGGAACGCGCCGCCGAGGTGGCCGAGCTGAAAGATCAGGCGCGCATCGGCGATCTGGCCGAAACCAAGATGGCCGAAGCGCAACAGGCGTTGGAGCAATTCGTCTACGACCGCGCCGCCGCCGCGGTGGCGCAAGCCGAAGCGCAATATGCCCAGCTGCCGCCGGAGATTCGGCCCGACGAGCAGATCGCAACCTATAAGGAGATGGCCGCCAGGGGGATGGCCGCCACCAACGCACTGGAGATCGCGCATATCCAATCGGGCAATTGGTCCGATTATGCCGACACCCGCGCCGCCGCGCTCTCCGCCGGGGAAGATTTCGCCGCGCTGGGCGATACCGAGCAACGGGACGATGCCAGCCACTTGATCAGCGCCATGGATCAGGAACAGCTCCGAATCGTGCTGTTGCTGGGCGCGCTGGCGGTGTTGACGATCGGCTGGCTGCTGCTCTGGTTGCGCACCCGGAGTGCGCAACCGATGAAGTGGGAATAGCCGGTGGCGACGCGGGCCAACGTCCCCTCGATCAGTCTTCCCGATCTGCGCGGGGCGGCTGCCTGGCGCCCGGAGGCGCCGGCCGACCGGCGCACATTTGCCTGGCAGGCGGTCACCGCGCCCTGGTGGGTCTGGTCCGATCTCCCCCGGCTACCGCTCCCCTCTCGCAATCCGGCGTTGCCACCCGGCGGTCTGGCCGGCGATTGGGTGGTGCACGGGCTCGACCGCATCGCCACGCGGGTCTGGATCCAGCGGATGCTCGCCATCCTGACGCGCGGGGTTTGGCTCACGTTGCTGATCGGGTGCCTCTGGCTGGCCGTCGATCTGCTGGGCGGACCGGTGTTCGACCGGATCGTCTGGCTGGGAATCGGCATCGTGGTCATGCTCTGCTCGCTGCTGATTGCCGCGCTCAGCCGCCCGTCGCGCGCGCAGGTGGCGCGGATGCTCGATCGTTCGTTCGAGCTGCAGGAGCGGGTTTCGACCGCCCTCGGCAACATCGGTAAGGAGATCCCCGCCCAGGGTGGGCGTACCTCGATGATCTACTTACAGGTGGCCGATGCCGCCAATGCCATCACCGCCGCCCAGGCGCAGCCGGCCTTCCGCTTGCGGCCGCCGGCGCGCGAACTGGTCATGGCAATTGCGCTGGCGCTGGCGTTCGCGGCGCTGGCGTTCGCGCGTGGCGCCGGGGGGAGCGTGCCCCCGGTTCAGACCAATGTCGTGCCGGAGTTCGTCCCGGCCGCGCAGCGTTTCGTGCAACCGGAAGCTCAGCCAGCCCCCGATCCCCAAAATGCGCCCTCGGTCGCCGATGTGCAGCAGATGGTGCAAACCTCGATCGACAATCAGCAGGACTTGCAGGCGCTGGCCGACGCGCTCTCCGACCACGCGCTCACGCGGGAAGCCGCCGAGCAGATTCAGCAAGGCAACTACGGCCAGGCCGCCGAAGAGCTGCGCGATGTCGCCAATCAATCCGACCAGCTCTCCCAGAGCGAGCGAGACGATCTGGCGGGCGATCTGAGCCAGGCCGCGTCGCAGATGTCCGAAGACAACCAGACGCTCTCCGACGCAACCCAGCAAGCCGCCGAAGGATTGCAGGAAGGCGGCGATCAGGCAAAAGAAGGCGTGCGCGATCTGGCCAATGCGGTCGAGCAAAGCGGCCAGCAGGTGCAGTCATCCGAAGCGCTCGATCAGGCAATGCAACAAGCGCAGCAAAACGAAGCCGCAAACCCCGGCCAGGGTCAGGACGCGAGTCAAAGCCAGGACGGCGGTCGATCAGGACAGCAACCGGCGGGCCAACAGGGCGGCGATGGCGAGCAACAAGACGCTTCTTCCGCGAGCGGGCAGCAGTCGGGCCAACCGGGCGAGGCTGAATCGAATGCTGGCGCGGACGCCGAGTCGGGGATCGGGCAAGATCCGGAATCGTCCAGCGGCGAATCTGGCGAAGGCGCGCCCGCCGAAGGAAGCGATACCGGCGCCCCCGCCCAGCAATCGGGCAGCGGGCAGGGCCAGCAAGCAGAAGATGGCGCGGCCTCAGCGGGACAATCGTCCCAACCGTCGAATAGCGATCAGACCGGCGCCGAGGGGAGCCCGAATCAGAGCTCGGGCGCGGGGGGCGAATCCGGCGACGAAAACGCGCAGGGTGGGGCCAGCGCGAACACCGGCGGCAAGCCGGCCAACGAATCGCCCAGCAAGGATCCCTCGAAGGCAAACGTGTCCGATGCCGCGCAAAGCGGCGCCGACACCAGCGGCGCCAGCCAGGACGATCGCGAGGCCGTTCAGCTCTCGCGCGCGCCGGAAGGCGAATCGGTGCAGATCGGCGGCAGCTCCGGCGCGTCCAGTTTGGGACCCGGCGCGGGCGTGACGGTCAGCAGCGGCTCGACCCAGCAGGGCGAGGTCGGCCAGTCCGGTCCGGATAGCAATCACGTGCCACCCGAATATCGCTCGATCGTGGAAAGCTACTTTTCCGACAAGGACACAGGCGGATGAGCGGCTTCGTCGCCTCGGTGCGCGACCGCTTCGCAAGCAGAACCTCTCCGGACCCCGGCCCCCGGACTCCGGACCTCTATGACCCGGTCGTCTTCGACGAAGAGCTGCTGGCGCGGTTGCGGCGTTTGACCTTGTTGTCGAACCGTGCGATTTCCCAGGGGCTGGCCGGCGAGCATCGCTCCCAGCGGCGCGGCTCCTCGCCCGAATTCGCCGATTTCAAGAGCTATTCCCAGGGTGACGATTTCCGCCGCATCGACTGGAATATCTACAGCCGGCTCGGCGAGCTCTTCGTGCGATTGAGCGAGGTCACCACCGAGCTGACCGTGCATATGCTGCTCGACGCCAGCGGCTCCATGCAGTGGCGTGGCGATCCCGCCCGCCTGACCAAATTCACCTATGCCCGCCGGGTGGCCGGCGCATTGGGCTATGTCGGACTCTGGCATTTCGACCGGTTGACGATCACGCCGTTCGCCACCCAGCTCGGGCAGCCATTCGGCCCATCGCACGGCCGATCGAATATCACCCCGATGCTGAAATATCTGACCGACCTGCAGGCACGGGGTGAGACCTCGGTGGCGGAATCCATCGAGCGATACGCCCGCGCGCGCAAACGGCCGGGCATTATGCTCATCGTCTCCGATTTGCTCTCCGGCGAGCCGGACGAGATGCGCACCGCGCTGCAATTGCTGCGCAGCCGCGGGTGGCAAACGACCGTGGTGCAGATCGCCGATCCGGCTGAGCGCGATCCGGCCGGATCGTTTCCCACGGGTCCAGCCGGGCAAGCCCTGACGGTCGAGCTGATCGATCTGGAAAACGCCGGGCGCTTGCGGGTCACGCCAAACCGGGCCGCGCTGGAGGAATACGACCGCGCCTATCGTGCCTGGCAGGCGCAGCTCGAAGCCGTCTGCGAATCGGAGCAGATCCCGCTCGTTACCCTGCAAACCGACTGGCCGTTCGAAACCCTGGTGCTCGGCCTCCTCTCGCAGCGAGGCATGGTCGGATGAGCATCCCCCGTCGTCCCGACCAACGCGGAGGGACCATCCGTCGTCCCGACCGAAGTGGAGGGACCTCTTGTTCCCCACGACTCGCTTCATTCCGGGAGACCAAGCAGGAGACCAAGGTTTCCGGGAACCTAGAAGGTCGTGCAGAACAAGAGGTCCTTCGACTCCGCTCAGGACGACGGTTCGGGGAGGCGGTCCGATGAGCGCCCTGCAAATCCTCGCGCCGCTGGGATTGCTTGCGCTGGTGGGAATTCCGCTGGTGATCTTCTTCCATATGCGGCATACGACCCCGCTCGAGCGCCCGGCGCCGACCCTGCGCTTCTGGCGGCAAGTGACCCCGGTGCCGACCGACGAGGCGCGCTTCCGGCGGCCGCCCCTCTCGCTCCTGCTGCTGTTGCAGCTCCTGGCGGTCGGAGCCCTCGGGCTGGCGCTGGCGCGCCCGGCGGTGACCGATGCCTGGGCGGGACTGACGCAGCGAACCGAGCCAGCGCATCTGGTGATCCTGCTCGACGGCTCGACCAGCATGAGCGCAATCGATACCGACAACGGTCGAACCCGTTTCGACGCCGGCAAGGCGCTGGCGCTGCAACGGATCGAGGCGCTGCATGAGGGCGACGTCGCCACCGTGTTGGTGCTCGGCTCATCGGTGCAGTCATTCGAAGCGACCGATAGCGCCGGGATGCGCTCGCTCACCGGCCGGTTGAACGCGCTGGCGCTCCCCGGCGGCCGCGCCGATCTGAACGATGCGCTTTCGTTGACCGGCAATCTGATGCTGCCCGATATGGACAATCAGGTCGTCGTCATCACCGACGGCGCAGTCTCGGCCGATCCCTCGGTGGTGGCGACCGTTGACGCGCCGATCGAGCTGTTGCAGGTGGGCCGCGCCAGCGCGGCCAATCTGGCAGTCGTCGAGTTGAATGCGAAAACCTCCAGTGCCGATTCCAGCGCAACCGCGCTCTTCGCGCGGCTGGCGAACTTCGGCGGCGACGATGCCAATGTCACGGTCTCGGTGCTGGCCGACGGGGTCGAGGTCCAATCGCGAAATGTGCCGATCCCGGCGGGGCAGACCGTCGATTTCACCTCCGATGCATTGCCCACGGGCGTCTCCCGCTTGCGTCTGGAGCTGCGCTCCGACGATGTGCTGCCGGCCGACAACAGCGCCGAGCTCGTGCTGGCACGCGACAGCGATCTCGCCCAGCGTATTCTGCTGGTTTCCGATACTCCGCTGGTGCTGCAACGCGCGCTCAGCGCGCTCCCCGGCGCGCAGGTGACCACGGTGTCGACCACCGAGCATCTCAGCGGCAATATCGAGGGCGGTCCCTTCGATCTGACCGTCTTCGAGAATTACACCCCGGCCAGCGCCGCCGATATCCGGACCCCGGTGCTCTTCGCGCATCCCCCGGTCGACGGGTTGTTGCCGGCCACCGGCGTGATGACCACCGCCACCGTGCAGCACCTGCGTGCGGGTGATCCGCTGCTGGATGGGGTCGATCTGACCGGGATGGAATTCGGGGAAACCCCCATCCACGAGCTCGGTCCAAACGATACCGCGGTCGTCGAGGGCGAAAGCGGCCCGCTGATCTATCGGGGCGTCGTGCCGGGTGGCGACGAACCGATGGTGGTGCTCGCCTTCGATTTGCAGGAGAGCCCGCTCCCCCAGCGCATCGCCTTTCCGATTCTGATGGCGAATGTGGTGCGCGCGCTTGCGCCGGCGGCGTTGCCGGGGTCAGCGGTGCTGGGCGATCCGCTGGCGCTGCAACCGCGCAGCGGCGCGGAAACGATTCGCATTGCCGCGCCGGACGGCGTTTCCACCGATATTCCCGTCACGCTCGGTTCTGGCGGCAACCCCGACCCGGCAATCTATTCGCAGACGGGGCAAGCCGGCGAATACACAGTGCAGGAGCTCGATAGCAAGGGCGGGGTGACCGCCTCGGGCGCCTTCGTGATCAATGCCGGTCATCCGGTCGAATCGAATCTCACCGCCAATCCCGATTTGCCGGGCGTGCTGGCAATGGCACAGGCGGCGCCGGAACGCGGCTCGGCCCGCCAGCGGCTGGGCGATCTGTGGCCCGCCCTGGCGGCGCTGGCGCTGGGTCTGCTGGCGGTCGAATGGCTCTGGGCCACCTCCGGAGCCGGCGCTGGCACGGGCCGCGGAGTCCGCGGCATTCGCCTGCCGAAGGTGGTGCGGTCATGAGTCTTCCAATCGATCTCACCTTCGCTCGCCCGGGGTGGCTTTGGTTGCTCCTGCTCGTGCCCCTGGTGGCGCTCGCGGGATATGCGCTGGGCCGCAAGCGAGGACTGCGGCCGGCGGGCATCTGGCTGCGCACCGCCGCCATGGCCTTGCTGATTCTGGCGCTGGCGCAACCGCTCTGGTCGACCGGCGCGGCCGCGCCGGCCACGGTGGTCGTGGTCGACCGCTCGGCCAGCCTCTCGGGCGATACCTCGACCAGCGTGGTCGACTGGCTCAATGCCGCGCTCGGCTCCGCTGGCTCGGGCGACCGCGCCGCCGTCGTTGCCTTCGGGGGCAATGCCGAGGTCGCCCAACCGGCTGGCGACGCCAACACCATGACCTATCGACCGGATGACAGCCAGATCGACACCGGCGCCACCGATATCGGCAGCGCGCTTTCGATGGCTCGCACCTTGCCGGTTGGCAACAACCGCCGGATCGTGCTGGTCTCCGACGGCGCCGAAAACAGTGGCTCCGCGCTCGAGCAAGCCGCCCAGGCGGCCTCCGAAGACACCCCGATCGATGTGCTGCCGGTCGATGGCATCGGTAGCCGCGATCTGCGTATCGACGGGGTGTCCGCGCCGGGCAAGATCTGGCAAGGCGAATCGATGTCCGTGCAGGCCAGCGTGGTCGCCTCGGAAGAAGGGAGCGGCACGGTCACGCTGCTGGTCGATGGCAAAGAAGCTGCCAGCCAGGACGCCGACTTCCGCTCCGGACTCAATACCTACACCTTCACGCTCGACGATCTCGGTCCCGGATTCCACCAGCTGCAGGTAACCGTCGATCCGGGCTCGACGAACGACGCCTATGCGGAAAACAACACCCAACCGTTTGGCGTGGTGGTGCGCGATGCCCCGCATCTCCTCTTCGTTTCCCAGGATGGCGCCGATAACTCGTTCCTGATCGATCAGCTCGAAAACAAGGGCGTGCAGATCACCGAAACGCATCCGATCGATCTCCCCGAGCGGCTCTCCGAGCTGAGCGCCTATGACGCGATCGTGCTGGACAACATCCCGGCCGATGCGCTCACGATCGGCCAGATCGCCGCCTTACAGCAGGGCGCCCAGGCGCTTGGCCGCGGTCTGATCGTGATCGGCGGCACCAGCGCCTACGGTCCCGGCGCCTACGCCAATACGCCGCTGGAAGATTTGTTGCCGGTCGATGTCAAGGTGACCGAGGGCAAGGAGCGGCAGCGGGTCGCGTTGCTGCTGGTGATCGACACCTCGGGCTCGATGGCGCTCGATCCGGTGCAATCGGTCTCCAAGATCGACATGGCCAAGGAAGCCGTGCAGCTGGCGGCTGGCGCGTTGCTCGATGGCGACGAGATTGCCATCCTGGCGTTCAACGACAACCAGCAATGGATCATGCGGTTGACCAAGATCGACGGGCAGAGCGACCGCGACCGGATCAACGCCGCCGTCAACGAGTTAGAAGCAAACGGCGGCACCGAAATCTATCCAGCGCTCGATGTCGGTTACGACGAGCTGTCCAAGTCGGACGCCGATGTGCGCCATATCGTTCTGCTTTCCGATGGCAAATCCTCCACCGGCACGCCCGACAGCTATGCAAAGCTGATCGAGGGGATGCGGCAATCGGGCACGACCCTCTCCACCATCGCCATCGGCGACGATGCCGATACCGATTTGCTGCAACAACTCGCCGAGGAGGGCAACGGCCGCTATCACGCCGCCGCAACCCCGCAGGACATTCCACGGCTGACCCTGCAGGAAGCGCAGGGCGCCGGCAGTCAATCGGTGGTGCGCGGCGACTTCCAACCGATCCAGACGACCGCCAGCCCGATCATGACCGGATTCGACCCGAGCGATCTCCCTCCCCTCTCCGGCTACGACTACGCCGAGATCAAGGATGGCGCGCAAACCGTGCTCACCAGTGACCGGGACGATCCAGTGCTGGCCAAATGGCAATATGGGCTGGGTCGCGTGGTCGCCTGGACAGCCGACGACGGCGTCGATTTCGCCAACCAATGGCAGGAGTGGGATGGGTATGCCGATTTCTGGTTCAACATGATCCAGTGGGCCCTCCCCGATCCTGAGCGTGGCGCGGTGGAGGTGAATTCCGAGCGCGACGGCTCGGACGCGCTCGTGACCCTTTCATCGTCGGGCGACAGTACGGATTATGTCGATCTAAATGATGCCAAGGTCACGATCACCGGGCCGGATGGCAGCGTCGCAACGGGTCTGACACCCTATCAATCGGCGCCGGGCGAATGGCAGGTGCGGGTTGCCGATCCCCAGGCCGGCGCCTATCAGATCTCGGTCGACGCCGGGGACGGCTCCCCGACTCTGTCGACCTTTTCGATTCCCGCCTCGCCCGAGCTGAAACCCGATCCCGAGGCTGGCGCGCTCATGCAGCAGATCGCCGGCCGCACCGGCGGCCGCGTGCTCTCCCTGGACGATCCCTCCGCCCTCTTCGACGTCCCCACCGGCGACGGCCACGGCATCGCCAGCTACCGGGCTGTCTGGTGGATTCCCCTCGGACTCTCGCTCGCCCTCGTCCTCCTCGAGCTCGCGTACCGCTACGGCGCCCTCGACCGCCTCCGCCGCCCCGCGACCGCGTAGCCCCCGTCATCCCGACCGCCCTATCGTCGTCCCGACCGAAGTGGAGAGCCTGCCCTGAGCGAAGTCGAATGGGGACCTCTCCTCCCCCTGCAATCCAGCCTCCCCCACACCACCCTCGGTCGTAGCGCAAGGTCTCCGCGCCCTGCGCCTCGCTCGGGAGAGCGCAGCTCGATAACCAACCTCGCCCATTACTAATCCCAAGATCGAAAACCCACACCCCTTGACAGATAAAGAACACATGTTCTATCATGCAAGCAAGCGGCACATCTGGCATGGGTGCGGGCCTGGGCAGCACTTGACCCTGCTCGGGCTGGTTACCCGTCATCCACACTCGGTGCTGGATCCCGGCTTCCGGAAGCGTCTCGGTCGATCCCACCGCCTATTTGAAAAACCCTACTGAACCCACTACATGAGCAGCCTAACGCCGATCCCCGTCGCAACACCCCCGCCCCCGTTGTCATTCGGAGTGGTGCGTCCAATCGAACATGTCGGGTTGTGGCCCATCGTCGCAGTGCCCGCCCCCTAGTGTCCTTCTGAACGCAGTGAAGAACCTCTCTCGTCGGATTGGCCGCCAACCCTGTCACCGGAACCAGACAAACTGCATTGGACACCCTACTCAGCGCAGCGAAGAATCCCTCCTCGTCCTTACGCGACTGGTGCGGATTGCCCACCACGACATGAACACGTGGCAAACCACGAGAAGGCGGTGGGCTGCGCCGTTCTCGAGCTGCCCTCTCCCGAGCGAGGCGCACGGCACAGAGGCGCGTGCGCTACGACCGGGGTGGTACGCCGGAAAAGAGCGTGTGTCGCGATGGCGCGCTAATCGTCTGAATCGTCAGAGGGATCATCGCCGGTTGGGTCTTCGAGGGCGTCTCGGCGCACGGCAGCGGCGTCGACGCTGATGACCACGTCTTCGGCGGGAGCCGCGGGTGCCGCGGGCGCGGTGGTTTGCGGAGCGGGAGCCGGGCTGTAGACCGCATCCACCTGGGTGGACCTGGCCGGCCGGGGCCCGTCCTCGAGCCCTTCGATGCCGAAGGCGCCGAAGAGCCATTGCGCCGCGACGTCCATCCAGTCGTCGATCTGGTCGTAGGCGCAGTGGCCCGATTGCTCGTACCAGATCAGAGTCGCCAGATCGCCGAGGCTCGCGGCGACGTGCATCGACTCGGATGACGGGATCAGCTGGTCTTGGCCGGCGCCGACCACGAGCACCGGGCATTTGACCCGGTGCAGCAGATCGGAAACGCCGAAATCCTGCAAGGCAAACGGCAACGAGGCAGCCTGTCCCGCCAGCGCCACCAGAAACCGCGCCGCCGGCGGGGGAACATTGGGCGCCCAGAAACGCGGCTCGAAGGGTGGCGAAACGGCCATCACCGCACCGATGCGCCGGTCGAGCGCGGCCGAGCGCAAGGCGACCGAGCTGCCGATGCTGATTCCCATCAGACCGATGTGCTGCTCGTCCAGATCGCGGTCGTGCAAAGCCAGCGCATAGATACCGTCGGTAATATCGTCGCATTGGCTGGAGAGCTTCAGATTGCCGGCGGCTTCGCCGGTGCCGGGCCAGTCGAGGGTCAGGACGGCGAATCCCGCGTTGCGCAGGGGAGCGGTCCAGAGCAGCAGCTCTTCCTTGGTGGTCGTCGCGCCATTCAACAGGCAGACCAGCGGCATCGGCCGCTCGGCATCCTCCGGTTTGCAGAGATACGCCTGCAGCTCGCGCGTGCGCCAGCGAATCTGCACCTTGCGAGTTTCGAAGAGCAACTTGGGAATCGCTTGCGAAAACGCCTGCACCGAGGAAGCGCGCAAGGTACGAATCGTGCGCGGATCGTCGTCACTGAGCAGATTGGCGACGTGGTAGCACATGGCGGCATTTCGCCGGGCCGCGGCGGCGCGCATCCAGTCGCCCTGGGAATCATCGCGGCGCGATTCCGTGAGAAAACGTTGCGCCGCTCGGTTCCAGGCCCCCACCCAGTCGTTGATGCGCTGGACTTCACTCAGCGCGCGCTCGGTGGTCGAGGGCGGGATCAGCATGGCATCGAGCCGGTACCGAAAATCGTCCGGTACGAGACTCTTCTGCGAGCGCAACCAGCGCGGTCCCCCCGTTCGGCTGCCAAAGAGGCGGCTGAAGGGCGAGGAGCGTTCCGGTCGTGGTGGCGCGGCCCAGGAGCTGGCCTCGACCGATTCGTTCTCAGGTGGGTGGTCTGTCATTCCTGTCCGGTCCAGCGGCGCTCGCGGGTTCGCGCCAGCGCGTCGGCGACGATCGGCAGATCGTCTTCGAAACGGGCGGCAAGGATGAGCTGTTCGATGCGGGTAGTCGACCGGCGGGTATGCGCTACCGCTTCGTCCAATTGTGCCTCGATCATCTGCGTGCGGGCATCGGCGCTGTCGTCGGCGGAAATTCCCATGAGCGGCATGGCGACGGTGCGGTAGCGATGCTCGTCGGCCAGCCGCAGTGCCGACGCGATGGCGCGCCGCATGGTCGACCGCTCGATCCGCTGGCCGAGCTGCTCGGTCACCACGGCATGGATGATCGCCTCGATCCCCCGCTCCGCCAAGCGGCCCGATGTGGTGACGATGGCGGTTCCCGGCTCGATTGGCGCATACGACATGGCTTCCCGCTCGACATCGAGGCCGGCACTGGACCGGACCGCGCTGATTGCCCCGGTACCCATGACTCCCCGGCTATTGGCTGGATAGATCACTGCCTGTACGGGCTGATCGACGGTTTCTCCAAGCGTCGTGGCGATGCGCATGCGGCCAAACCAGGCCTCGTTTGCATCCAGCGTTTCAGGCATTCAACCCATCCAGGAGACGCGTGCGGGCGCGATTGAAAGAGTCTACCATCGTGACCGCGAGGTCCTGAGCCCTGAGCCTTGAGTCCTGAGCCTCGAGACGATCGTAGGGCACGGACTTCGCGCCGTGCCTGAGTCGTCCGTAATGAAGGGCGTCCCCCACCTTCTCGGGTTCGCGTGCTGCGTGCTGCGTGTTGACGGCTCCGAAGCGTCTCAGGCCGCAGGGCTCAGGACCCAGGGCCGACGACCTCACCCGCCCTGGATGACATCGAGACTGGTCGATTTCAGCGCGGCGTCGTCGCCGATTTGCAGATAGTAAATCGTGCCGCTGATCCAGTAGACCCCGCCGATTGGCTGGGTACCGTCGAGCGTGCCCAGGTCGTCCCCTTGGTACGAGACGACATGCAATGCCGTGCCGGTCGATACCACGACTTCTTCGCCGCTGGTGGAAAAGGCGTAGCCGCCGTTCGTTCCGTCGAATGGCGCGGTCGCGACCGCGGCGCCGGGACTGTCGGTCCAGGCGATGATGACCTGATCGCCGGCCGAATACGCCATCAGCCCCTCGCCCGGGCTCAACACCGGCGCTCCGACATAGCCGTAGTTGTTGGCGCCCAGGTCGGCTTCGCTGCCATCGGCTCCAATCAGCAACCAGCTGGAATCGGTTGGCACCAGCATGCCGTTGCTGGACCAGACCGGACGGTCGCCGCTCAGGTTGGCCGAATCGCTGGTCCAGATGGCGCCGTTGTCAGAACCGTCGATCGAGGCGCTATGGATCTCCATGGCGCCCGGGCGGTCTGGGAAGGTTCGCAGGAAGTAGAACGAGCTGCCGTTGCCGCCGATGGGGACATCGCTGCTGGCTTCGTCCTCGCTGGCAGGTACGTAGCTCAGCTCCCCGCTCTCGCTGTTCCAGATACCGACGACAGTGCCGGAGTCCCCGGGAGCGCTGAACATCATGGCGCTCCCTGCCCAAACCGGCAGATTTCCAGGGCCAAGAGTTATGACAAGTTCACCGTCCAGATTGGCGACGGCAAGCTGCCCATCGGGCGCGGTCACCGCATAGAGATTCATCCCCGGCGAGAATTCCAACCGACCTAATGGAGACGATGTGCCGGAGGGCAGCCCGGTGATGGTGTCGGAGAGATCGAGGCCCGAAGGCTGGATGGATTCGTCTACAGTTGCAACCGCCGTCGGTTCTGCTGGCTCCTCTTCGCCGCCCACGCCGGCTTCCGTGCTTTGCTCGCTTTCGCTTTCAGCAGCGCTCCCCTCGCCCGGCGCCTCGGTGGCATCGGTCGAGACGATTTGCGGGGAGTCGCCCTGGTCGCCCCCAGTGTTGCTGGCCGCTTCGACATCGGACCCGTCGCTTGCCACGATGGGCGGCGATCCGTCGTTTTCGCCAGACGGTCCCGCTCCCTGATCGTTGCCCTCCTGGCCACTGCCCTGGCTGCCGTTGCCACTCTGCGTGTTGCCGTCATTCGCCGTGCCGCCGCCGCCGTTGTTGTCGATCTGATTGGTATCGACCTCTCCCGTGACCGGCGCGATCGTCGGTTGCGTGAAGGGCCCTTGCGGCGTTTGGGTGGGTGCTGGCGGCGGGGCAGGCACAGTAGCGGTGGGGCTCGACTCCGCCGCGGCGATGACCGGTGTGGAATCCGGCTCTTGCGGGGTCGAGGTGACCTCCACCGAGATCTCCTCGCTGGCGATGGCCGTCGTTTCGCCGGCGGGCGGCTCGGTGCTGGGCTCGGTCGCTGGCTCGGTCGCATCGACCGAGATTTCGACCGGTGTCGGAGTCATCGTCGGTTCGCTCGGCGTTTCGGTTGGCGTCGCGGTCGCCGGTGCTTCGGTTGGTGCTTCGGTCGGTTCTTCGGTCGGTTGCTCCGGCGTCTCGGTGGCCGCGACCTCGGTCGAATCCGTCTCCGGCGTGGCCGTTGGCTCCGCCGGCGTCGGCGAAGCGGACGGCGTAGATTCCTCGACCGGCGGAACCGGCGTGCCCTCCACCCCGCCGATGGCGGCGACAGCCACCCCGCCCGATTCCTCGGTTGCGGTCGGCGGAACCGCGGCAGCGGTCGGCGTTTTTCCACCGCTGCCGGCTGTTGGCGTCTTCGTCTTGTCGATCGTGTACGCGAAGGCCGGATCGAGCGTCGCCGTCGGCGGCGCCTCGCTGTTCGACGACGCTTGCGTGGGCTGATTTGCCGCCTTTGTAGGCTGACTTGCCGTCTTTGTGGGCTGGCTACCGGTCTGGGTCGGCTGGACCGTTTGGCTTTCGCTGGTTTCCTCCGCCGGCGGAACGACGACCCGCGCGGTTTCGGTCGGGCCCACTTGCGCCAATGCCGGCTCGGCTGTGGCGGTGCGGTCGAGCTGTTGCGCGATGCCGCCGTTGGGCGCCTCGATCGACGGTCCGGTGCCATTGCGGTCGCCCGCCATGCGGATCAACAGGAAAACGGACACCAGCGTGAGCACCGCCAGCGCGCCGAGCGCCACACGCAAACCGCTATTGCCGCCGGTGGCCGGAAAGAGCCCTGCCAGCGACCAGCGTTTGTTGCCCTTGGCGATCGATTCGCGGATTTGCCGGTCGACGATGGCACTGGCCGGGAGCATTGGCAGGCTTGCCAGCTCGCGGCCGAGCACCTCCGCTTGCACCGCGAAGGCGCGGCACAATTCGCACGTTTGCAGATGCACGAGCAGGGCGCGGCTGTCGACCCGGTCGAGCAGCTCATCCATGCGGGTCGAGATGAGCATCTCGGCTTCTTCATGGGAGAGCCGGCGCACGCCGTCGGTCATTGTTGTTGCTCCATGGCGCGCCGGACTTCCGGATCGCCGGCCGACGGACCGCCATAGGCAGCGGCAAACGCCTTCCGCGCGCGGAACAGTCGCAATTTGCAGGCCGTTTCGGTAATGCCGAGCGCTTCGGCGGTTTCGATGAGGGAGAGTCCTTGATAGTGGCGCAGCAGCAATGCCGCGCTGTAATGCGGTGGCAGCTTGGCCAACGTTTTTTCGACGTCATGTTTCCGCGTGACCGAGTTTTCGATCTCGACATCGGCGGCTGGGTCGAACCCCGGTGCGAACGGAATCCATTTGACGATCCGTTTGCGGCGGCCGTTGGAGATCGCCGTGTTGGTGGCGATACGGTAGAGCCAGGATTTGAAGGCGAGATCGGGACGCGTGTTCGGCAGCGCCTTGTAGGCCTTTTCGAAGGTGTCCTGGGTCAGGTCTTCGGCCAGCGCGCGATCGGACACCATCCGATGCAAGTAATTGAGAATCGGAGCATGGTATTGCTCGTAGAGCCGCTCGAATGCGACCGGGTCACCCGATCGCGCACGCGCAACCAGATCTCCGTCGTCGACCACCCAGCCGCTCTCCATTGCTTGCGCGGAGGTTCCGCGCGTTGTCCACGTGATTGCCTGACTCATTGCGGCCGGTGCGTCCTCCTCGGCGATTGAAACGCGCGATGGAGGATGCGGGTTTCGCGAGACGCCATTTGCGACTCGCTGATACATGGCTCCGGACCAGCGGCATTCAGCATACCAGCTTCGTGCCGGTCGGCTCGTGCCACCCTGTCACACGCATGTTCCACGTGGAACCATACGTACGGGATTCGATGCGGATCGAGCAGTCCACCCGGGTGGACTGGGAGGCACGAAACGGAGTTGGGTCGTATGTGAAAAATGGTACCGAGTCCTGAGCCCGGGGTCCTGAGACGCACGAACGACCGTGGACCAGGTCGGCGCTTCGAGCGTCGCAGGGCTCACACCCCAGGCCCCAGGGCGTTTGCAAACACGCTCTAATTCCTAACTCCACCTATCCAACGATGCGGCGAACCTCGGCAGCGACCGCGTGCCCGAGCTTGGAGTGCTCCTCGGGGTCGATATGGATGCCGTCGACCTGGCTGGATACGATCACGCTGCCGGCGTCGAAGAAGTCCACCCCGACCGCATTGGCATAGAATGCGAATTGCTCCGGGAAGAGTCTCGATTTTTCGACCGAGCCGGCGAAGAGCAGGTCGAGTCCACCACCCGATTCGATGGTGGCCGGGGGCGCCATCAGCAGGACGCGCGGATTCTCGTCGTTGGGACCGGCCTGCGACCGCTTGGCGATCTCCGCCAGTTTCGACGCGCTTTGGGCGATATCGGCGGCGGAGCGGTTATTGCGCGCTTTCAGGTCGTTGGTGCCCAGCATAATGATCATCAAATCGAACGGGCGGTGCGATTCGATGATGGGCGGGAGCTGCGCGCGGCCGTTTCGATCTTCTTCGATCGTGTCGTCGATATTGGTCGTGCGGCCATTGAGGCCCTCCTCGATCACCTTGTAGCCCGCGCCGAGCTCATGCTGCAGCACGCCGGTCCAGCGCACATCCGGTGGAAACCGTCCCACGCCTGTCGGATCGGCTCCCCAGGTATTCGAATCGCCGTAGCACACGATGACCTTGGTCACCCATTCCTCCCGTCGACGCGCCAACCGCGCTCGTTAGTTCCCCATGATCGAAAGCACGACGGCATGCGATGCGCCGCCGGCGTCGATACCCGCGCAGAGGATTTGGCCGAGCTCATTGATCGAGACGGCTGTGGTGAGCGTCAGCCCCTCGATTCCCTGGCTCGTCTGATTGAGATCGAGCAGTGCATCCGGCGCCCAAACGACGGCAATCGACGCCGCGGATGCAGCGGCCGGAGTCGCGGTTGCCGGAGTGTTGAGCCCAATCGTCCCAGCCACCAGACCGTAGGTGTTCACGTCCGCCGCCATACTCCAGGCTTGGCCGTCGAGGGTTTGCAGTGGCGTCAGCGTTCCGTCGATCCACGAAAACGCCGTGATGCCATTGCCGAAGAGCTCCGTTTGCTCATCGGATGTCGTCGAATTCCCGACGACTAAGCCATGCTCGCTGATCGCGACCGCTTCGCTCTGCTTGCCGCCGATGACGCCCAACTCGACCGGATTGGCATCCAGACTCAGCAGGACCGCCATCTTGCCGCCGTCTTTGGTCACCCAACCGGTAATCTGGCCGAGTCCATTGATATCGGTTGCGGCTGAGGCGGCGTCCTTGGGGATACCTTTGAGCTCGCTGACTTCCTGTTTCGCCCAGATCACCGCCTTGCGGTCCGCCAGCTTGGGATCGATCGCCGCTTCGCCAATGGCCGTGCCGCCCTGTTGCAAGGCAAATACCCGGCCGTCGAGCTGTTCGCCGGGCATTTCCGCCTGTCCCTTTGTGGTCAGCACAATCGGCACATCCCGCGCCGGGCTGCTGCCATCGCTGGCGCCTTCGATCCAGCCTCCGGCATTGTTCTCGTCGTCGATGCAGGTGGCATACGCCACCTCGTCCTTTTCGCCGAGCTGAGTAAACGCGCCATCCTGCACGATGAAGATGGCGTGCTTGTCCCCAGCGGCGGCGGAGACGACCGCCACGCCGTTGTTGTTCAACGCGATCGGCGTGACCGAGTCATAGCCATCGGGCAGCCCCAGATCGACCGAGGTATACGCAGCCTGGGCGAGGGTGGTGTGCCGGGACAGCCCGGCGGCCACGGCCAGCGCCATCGCGCTGGAGCCTCCCACGAATTGACGGCGGTTCATGCGGCGCTCTCCGTGTGGTTTGCAACGGACGTCGACCCGCGGGGGCGACGGTAGTGGTTTCTGCCTGCCATCAAACCAGAGATTCGTGTGCGCGGCAAGTTCGAGGTGGGAAAAAGGCAATAGGCAATAGGCAATAGTGAAATGGAGTGTGGAAATAGGAAATGGGAAATGGAACGGTTGTCATGTGGCGGAAGCGCTCTGGCACTCTTCCAGCCCATTTCCTATTTCCGCTCACTTTTGCCTATTTCCTTTTGCCTAACTCAAATCGCATCCGAATACTGTTCCCGGTATTCCTCGATATAGCGCAGCTTTTCCGGATGCGCGGCCAGATCGGCGGCGCGCCGCTTGTCATAATGATGACCGATCACCCCGTTCACGACTGCACCCAGAATGAGTCCCAACCCGGCGAAGTTCAAAAAATAGAGGAGGATGATGGCGGTGCCAGCCGCGCCGTAGATATTCTGATACGGCACCCGTGAGGCGATGACCCCAAAGAGCTGGATCAACACCACCCAGGAGACGGTGCCGACCACCGCCCCGGGGATCGACATACGCGCGGTCAGCTCGACATCCGGCCCGACATAGTAGAGGATGAAGAGCACCGCAAAGGTGATGGCGATCGAGAGCACCAGCTGGGTCAGCTTGCCGAAATCCTGCAGGTAGCTGACATGTCCGAACCAGGCGATGAGCTGTCTGACGATGCGCCCGTTGAAAAACGAGGCAGCCACCGTCAACACGAGCATGGCCGTAAAGAGCAGGGTCATACCCAGCGCCATGCCGCGCTTTTCGAGAATATTTCGGGTATTGCGAATACCGTAGGCGCGATTCGTCGCCTCGATCAGCGCCCCCGTGCCCGCCATTCCTCCCCACAGGGCCAGACCAACCGCGATCAGCGCGGTAAATGACGCGAGCTGCGTGCTCGCGCTGGAGATCGCCTGGTCGACCCCGGCCAGCAGGATCACATGGGCCTCGATAGGGGTCTGCCGGATGATGAACTGGCGCAGCTGGTCGGTCACCGGAATGTGCAGATAGTGCTCCAACAGCGCGGCCGCGGACACCAGCACGAAGAGCGCCGGCAAGGCCGCGAACATCACGCTGAAAGCAACCTGCTTGGCCAGCCCCATCGCATCGATGCGCATGAACGAATTGATCGTCTCGCGAAAGAGCCTGACCGCGATGCGCTGGTCACGGCGCAGCTGGTCCCGCAGCGTCTGGACTTTCTTCATGGCCGATGCCGCTGGAGAGGTCAAAACGTCGATTCGCCCGATCGCGGTAGGTATGCCGGTTTGCAATGGGTACGAATCGTACCCGACCGCCGCGGCCCTGCTACGATTCCTGCCGCCGGTTCAGCTGACCGGCAACGAAGGGATCGATCTGTGGCCTACGTCCAGATGAGCGATCTCCCGCTATTCGCCAATCGTCGCGCGATGGGAATAGCGGGAGGCGACGCGCGCCAGCGGTTCGCCTCTCCCACGGGAGAGTTCGTTCACCATGCCAAAGAAACCGTCGAGATCACCCTCAACTTCATCCCCTGACCGGTCGCCGCCGGAGCGGCTCCACGCCCGGCTGGCCGGTCCGTTCGCCGCGAACCCAGATTTCCTGCGCTGCTGGTTCGGCGAAGGCGTCTCGCAGCTGGGCAGCCAGATCAGCCTGATTGCGGTGCCGATCATCGCCGCGGTTGCGCTCGACGCCCCGCCGCTCCAGCTCGGCTTGGTTGCCGCCTGCGGTCAGCTGCCCGCGCTGTTGTTCGGGCTTTTCGCCGGCGAATGGCTCGATCGCCGCAAGCGCCGTCCGGTCATGATCGCCACCGATCTGGCTCGCGCCCTGGTCTCGCTCACCATTCCGCTTGCGGCCGTATTCGGCATGCTCACGATTCCGTTGCTCTGCATCGTGCTCTTCGCGCTCGGGAGTCTGACCATCGTGTTCGATGTCGCCAATCTCTCGTATGTGCCGTCGCTGGTGCGGCGCTCCGAGCTGGTCGCCGCCAATAGCCGGTTGGAAGCCACCGCCAGCGGCGCGCAGGTTGCCGGACCGGCGCTGGGCGGCATGCTGGTCGGTTTGCTGACCGGTCCGGGAGCGCTGCTAATCGATGCCGGCTCGTTTGTTGTCTCGGCCATCGCACTTCGACGGATCGAGACCCCGGAACCGGAACCGGCCGATCCGATCGCGCACGAGCCGATGCGCACGCGGATCGCCGGCGGGCTCCGTTTCGTCATGGGCAATCCCATTCTGCGGGCGCTGGCTGGTTGCTCGGCGGTGACCAACCTGGCCGGCTACGCCTTTCTGGCGGTCTATGTGGCGTTCATGGTGCGGGAGCTGGGGTTGTCCGACTTCCAAGTGGGGCTGGTTTTCGCCACCGGTGGGGTGGGGGCGTTGGTCGGATCGGTGCTGGCCGGCAGATGCGCGGCCCGCTGGGGCACCGGGCCGGCGCTGATCGGCGCACAGCTCGGATTCGGTCTGACCGGTCTGCTGGTTCCGCTGGCCGTGCTCTTGCCGGCGGTGGCGCTGCCACTGGTAGTCGCCGCTGAATTTCTACAATGGCTGACGCTGCTGATCTACGCGGTCAATTCGATCAGCCTGCGCCAGCGGCTGGCGACGGACGAGATGCAAGGGCGCCTGCATGCCACCTTCGCGGTCGTCACCCGCGGGGTGCAACCGGTGGGGTCGATCCTCGGTGGGGTCATCGCCAGCATCATCGGGTTGTCGCTCACGCTGGTCGTCAGCGAGATCGGCATGCTGCTGGCCGTGCTCGTCCTGCTGCGCTCGCCACTCCGGCACAATAGCGGCGTCATTGGCGAAGCGGCCGAATCCGTTCCGGAGGCGGCGTTGTCATGAATGAAAGGAATCCTCGCATGACCGAGCTGGGTGAGCTCGTTTCCAGACTGGTTTCGATCGAATCGGTCAATCCCGATCTGCAACCGGGCGCCACCGGGGAAGCCGCGATCGCGACCTTCGTGGCGGACTGGCTTCGCGCGCACGGTATCGAAACCGAGACGCAGGATGCCGCGCCAGACCGTCCCAATGTGATCGGCATCGTTCGCGGCTCGGGCGGCGGGCGCTCGCTGATGCTCAACGCGCACATGGACACCGTCGGCTTCGGGGGGATGGCCGATCCGCTCAGCGGCGCGATCGAGGAGAACCGGGTCTACGGCCGCGGCGCCTGGGATATGAAAGGCAGCCTGGGCGCCATCATGCTGGCCGCGCGGGATCTCTCGCTCGATCCACCGGCAGGCGATGTGATCGTGACCGCCGTGGCCGATGAGGAATATGCCAGCATCGGCACCCAGGCGATCGTGCAGAAATACACCGCCGATGGCGCCATCGTGACCGAACCGACCCAGCTCGAGCTCAGCGTCGCCCACAAAGGGTTCATTTGGTTCGACATAACGACAACCGGTGTCGCCGCGCACGGCTCACGGGCCGATTTGGGCGTGGACGCCATCGCCAAGATGGGCAAGGTGCTGACCGGGCTCGATGCCTTGTCCGCTCGACTGCTGGCACAGCAGCCACACCCATTGCTGGGCACGGGCTCGGTTCATGCCTCGCTGATCCGGGGTGGTAGCGAGCTGTCCAGCTATCCCGGGAGCTGCACGCTCTCGATCGAGCGCCGGCTCATTCCGGGGCAGACCCCGGAGTTGGTCGAAGGGGAGCTGCGTGCCATTCTCGATGACGCCGGCACGGGTGATGCCCAGTTCCAGGCGACCATGGAAGCTGGCCTCTACCGGACCCCGTTCGAGCAAGATCTCGCCGATCCGATCGTGACGGCCGTGCGCGAAGCAGCCACCGAGATTCTGGGGGCGACGCCGATCTATGCCGGCGAGGCCGGTTGGATGGATTCGTCGATTCTCTCGGATGCCGGTATTCCCACCGTCATCTTCGGTCCCGATGGCGCCGGCGCCCACGCCGACGAGGAATGGGTCGATCTCGACACGCTCGAACAATGCCGCCGGATCTACGTTCGCGCCGCCCGCATGTTTTGTGAGTAGCTCGTCGTCCTGAGCAAACTCCCCCGTCATCCTGAGCGGAGTCGAAAGCCTGCCCTGAGCGAAGTCGAATGGGGAACTCCTCGCCGCAGCGAGTGTCACCAAACGACCCGCCACCGGTTCCGCAATCGGTTTGATCAGGACGATGCGGCGGCCTTCCCGAGCGCTTCGATCTGCGCGCGATGATCGTCGAAATGGAGTCCGTAGTTCTCGGACATCACCGTGAGCAGGGACCGCTCGCTGTCTTCCAGCCCGCGCTCGCGCGCTGGCGCCAGCAGGTCTTCCTCCGGGATCGCGGACACGACCTCGACCAACCGGGGGAAGACCCGGTCGCGCTCCGCTCGCACCTCGGCTGGCGACATCGTCACAATCGACTGCCGATACCACTCATTGATCGCATCGGTATCGCCCGCATCCCAGAGTGCGGCTGGCATCCCGGTGGTCTCCGGTATCGGCGTGCCCGTACTCAGCAGCGGCATTTCCGCCTTCTGCCACGCCGTGACGTGCCCGGCATGATCGCGAACATTCCAGCCGGCGGCATCTACCGGTCCCAGCCACACCTCATCGGGCAATGCGTCGCTGGCGCGCACCAGGCCATCCCACTTGGTCTGCATGAATGTCAGCAGCTCCGCCTTGTTGGTGGGCGTCTTCATCGCATCGGCCACGGCAGGGCTCCTTTGGTCATCGTGTATTGCGGATCGATCTTTCCGGCCATTCGAATATGGCCATACCCCAGTATGAGCCATGGCGGAAGCCATTCAGAATCCAGAGTGCCCGGCCTCGGCCGGGCACTCTGAACATTCCCGCTCGATGCGTCGGACGACCGCACGCCTAGGCGGTCGAGGGCATGATGTTCTTGTTCAGCCGGAAGACATTGGTCGGATCGACCATCGTCTTGACGGCCCGAAGCCGGTCCAGCAATCCAGGCTCGTAGGCGGCACGTGCCGGATCGCGCACTTCGTCCTCGGTCATAAAGTTAACATAATATCCAGTCGCATACGGCATCATATCCGCGTGATTGGTCTTGGCCCAATCGATTAGGTCGGCATCGAGCGCCGGATCTTCCCAGGAGGCCTGGTAGTTCACCAGGAATTCGCGGCCCAGATGACTGGTGGCCGTTTTTCCAGGCTCCCCCCGCTTCGCCGCGCCGCCAAGGTGGGGGAGGAGAATCGACGAGAACCCGGAGCGGAAGCTGGTTCCATGCTTCAGGAGCGCCTGCTCGACCCCGTCGGAGAATTCGTCGAAGTAGACCGACTTCCAGTAGTAGCGCCGCCCGAACGGCTGCCCGGCATCGAGAAACGCCTGATGCTCACGATACGGCTTCGGTTTGATCGAGCTCATCAGTGGGGCGCCGAAGGAAACGATCGGCTCCATCGCCTGCATCCCGTCCTCGACCGGTCCGGCGTACATCGCGGCGATACCGACCACCGGCTTGCCGTGCACCTGCTCGGGCAGGAACGGCGCCGGCGGCGCAATGCGCAACACCAACGTATGCATCAGCTCGTCCGGCGCGGCGGCGGATTCCCGCCGGAAGAGATCGATGATCTGCGGCGCCTGCTCGATCGGCCAGAGCACCATGCCCCCCACGATCTCCGGGCCAAGCTTCATTGGCTCGAAGACGAACTCCGTCACCACCCCGAAATTGCCACCGCCGCCCCGGATCGCCCAGAAAAGCTCCGGCTCGTTCTGCTCGTCGATGGTGCGGATCTCGCCGTCCGCAGTTACGATGGTCGCCCCGGTCAACCACTCGGATGCATAGCCCGCCACGCGGGTCAGCCAGCCGAAGCCACCGCCCAGTGTGAAGCCGGCCACGCCGGTGGTGGAAACGAGACCGCCGGGCACCATCAGCCCAAGCGGTTCCAGGGCCGCATCGACCTCCGCCCAGATCGCGCCTGCTCCAACCGTGACGCGATTGGTCGTTTCGTCATACGCGATCGCCTTCATGCGGTTCATATTGATGGTCAGCCCGCCATCCGCCAGCGCGGTGCCGGCAATGTTATGCCCACCGCCACGCACCCCAAGTGGCAGCCGCTCCCGCACGGCGAAGCGCACCAGCTCGGCCACGTCCTCGTCGGTTTCAGGCAGCGCGATGATGGCCGGCCGCGCTTCGATCATGGCATTCCAGATCGTGCGGGCTTCGTCATAACCGGGGTCGGCTTGGGTCAGTGCCACACCGGCCAAGCGTGCGCGCAGCAGGTCGAGGGCATTGGCGGACACAATCGTGGGTCGTTCAGAAATAGCGCTCATTAGAACTCCTTACTCATTCGACGACTTATGGAACAGCGTTCGAACCGTCCGCGGTCCATTGTGAGGAGTGTTCGGTACGGAACAACTACGAAAACTGAAGTAGTCGAACCGTCGTATCACTGACAAGAGCGACCAGACCCGGCACGCACCGCATGGCAGCGATGCGTTCCATGGGCAAACAGCGGATCATGCGAGCGCACGGCTCGAATTCGACCTTCTCGGATCGCTTGCCAAACAAGTAGGAGAACTGGAGTACCGCTCGATGCGATCCAAGGGATATGGTCAATTTTGTCCAGTGTCGATAGCTGCCGAGGTGCTCTCGGAGCGCTGGACGTTGCTGCTTTTACGGGAATTGCTGGCCGGGAGCACCCGGTTCAACGATCTGCACCGGGGAGTGCCCCTGATGTCGGCATCCCTGCTGTCGCAACGATTGCGGGATCTGGAGATTGCCGGCTTGATCGAGCGGCAACCGTTGCCCACGGGAAAGGGCTCGAGCTATCACCTGACCGAAGCGGGGGAGGCGCTCAAGCCAATCGTCTTCGGCATCGGACTCTGGGGCGCGAAGTACATGCGGACCCAATACTCGCCGGAAAATCTCGATCCCAGCCTGCTGATGTGGGATATGCGCCGCTGGATTCGGGGGGACCTGATGCCGTCGGGCAAGGTCGTCATTCGCTTCGACCTGCCGGATGCGCCAATGCCCAAGCGGCACTACTGGATGGTGAAGGAAAAGGGCGAGTCCGAGATCGATCTCTGTCTGTTCGATCCTGGATTTCCGGTGAGCCTGGTGATCACCAGTCCGCTTGCCACGCTGACTCGGGTCTGGATGGGAGATATCGAACCGGAAACCGCGGTGCGCAATCAGCAAATTTCCCTGGAAGGCGACCCGGCGGTGCGCATGAGCTTCTACGACTGGATCGGTCTGAACCCGTTCGTCCACCTGGAGGCCGCCGGCATGACCCCCGCCCTCGCGCAATCCGCCCCGACCCGCTAACCCAGCGGCGGCTCGACCCGAGTGACGCCTTCGACTCCGCGAAGTCCTCGATCGAAGGAGATGATGGTATCGAGTCCGAGGTGCTTGGTGGCCACCAAGTGATAGGCGTCAGCATACGAAAGCCGCCGTGTGTTGACCCAGAGATCGAAAACCTCGGGATACATCTCCTTACTCGGCAGGAGAATCCCCGGCAAGGAAAGCAACAGTCCGAGGCCGTGAGCGATGATGTGGCGTGGCATCTCGTATCGGCCGGACAGCGTGAACGCACATTCGAAAATCACGGTGTCCAAGGTTTGCACCGAATATTCGCCGGCCTCGATGCCATCGAAAAGCTCGTTGCATGCAGGCACTTGGTCAGGGTAGTCCTGAAGGATGTACCGCAAGAGGATATTTGTGTCGAGGAAGCCGACTGGATTCAACGGCGGCTATTCATATCGCGCGTTTTCCTCGGCCACTGCCCGTGCAAATGCTTCCTTTTCCTCCTCGCGGGTCAAGGGAGGGGATATTCGCCAGGGAGCCCCAATACCTGCGGTCCGCTCCACGATGGTCGCGCGCCGAATCACCAGCCTGCCTTGGTTGACTTCGAGCACCATCGGTTCATTCTGGCTGAGACCCAGTTCCGCAAGCGCTTCCGGAGGCAGCACCAGGTTCAACTCGTAGGCGTCACCGACTTGCTTGATTGCTGGTCCGATCAATGTTGTGGACATCGTGCGATCCTCCCGCGTCGCATTGGACGCGTGCAACGAGTGTAGACCGCACGACACCCAGGCACAACAGAGCTGTTACGACCCCCAAACTGATTCGAACACCCGCAAGTAGTTGCCACCCAGCACCTTCAGAATCGTCTCATCGCTGCCACCGCGCATGATCGACGCTTCGGCGGCAAATCGAGAAAATCGTTGTCACCGCCTGCGACGGAGGCCGTGCTATAGTGGCCGGCTTCGTTTTTCTCAGTCCGGGAGCATTGCCATGTCCGAAGCGCATCTCGTCCCCGAAACCGGCCGCACGCGTTACAGCGACGAGCAAAAAGCCGAAATCTGGATCAGGGGTCAGGATCCCTTGAACAATCAGGTCCTGCTGGTCGACTACGACCCGGCCTGGCCCGGCCAATACGAGACGTACCGAAACAAGATCGTCGACGCGCTGGGCGACAAGATCGTGCTGCTGGAGCACGTGGGTTCGACCGCTGTGCCGGGACTCGCCGCCAAACCGCGCATCGATATCCTGCTCATCGTCGAGGATTCATCCGACGAGGGAAGTTACGTCCCGCGGCTCGAGACCGCCGGATTCGAGCTCCATATTCGTGAGTCCGACTGGCACGAGCATCGCTGCCTGAAGGGGTTCGACCCGCCGGCCAATCTGCACGTCTTCTCGCCCGGCTGCATCGAGATCGACCGCATGGTCGGTTTCCGCGACTGGCTGCGCACCCACGACGACGACCGCCAACTCTACGAATCGACCAAACGCCGACTTGCCGCCCAGCAATGGCAATTCATCCAGGACTACGCCGACGCCAAGAGCGAGGTCGTCGAGGAAATCCGCATCCGGGCAGGGTTGCCCGCCGGTCCGGGTTGAGTGAGGCACTGGGCAAAAGAAGGATCACGTGCCGCTCGGTTAGGGACAGTCCCCTCTGGCTGCCCGTGCCACCCACAGCCCCTCTCCGGTCCACCCCGTCTGGTAGGGGCGCTTTTCCGCGGGCGCCCGCGCTGGCCGCTCACATACTCTTGGCTGTCCTCGGCGCGGGAAGACCGTTGGCTTGGCTACCTCCCCGCGAAACGGGGAGCTGTACATAACGATTCCCCTGAGTTCGTCAGACTATCCACTACCCCTCGGCTTCGACCACCAGCCGCACCGGATTCGGTTCGCGCTTCATGGCGCGGGTCGAGAGAATCCAGATCGAGACCAACAGCAGCGCGCCCCCGAGCAAGCCATTCCACCCCAGCCGCTCATCGAAGAAGAACCACGCCAGCACTGCCGCGATCATCGGTTCCAGTAAGGTGACGATGGTGGCCATCGACGCCGGCACATCGCGCAATCCGCGTTGATAGAAGAAGTACGCGACGAAGGACGGCACCGTCGCCAGATAGACCAGTAATGCCCAGGCGGTCGGTTGCGCGTGCGGATGCAGGCCGGCCGCGAACACGATCGGCGCGAGCGCGATCGCGCCCACCGAGAAACCGATCGCCAGCACGACCAGTGGATGCACCCGCCCGGCCACACGCCGGCTGCCCATCGCGTGGATCGCGATCCCCAGCGCGCAGAGCAGCGCATAGAGCACCCCCAGCGTGCCGTTGCCGCCTTCCATCTCGGGCGGTCGCCCGA
This sequence comes from Thermomicrobiales bacterium, assembly GCA_035708745.1. Taxonomy (GTDB): domain Bacteria; phylum Chloroflexota; class Chloroflexia; order Thermomicrobiales; family UBA6265; genus JAMLHN01. Next base: position 27,332 of record DASTFJ010000299.1, read on the forward strand.
TCAGCAAGCCGGTGCCGATCAGCGCCCCGGCCAGTGCCACCAACTGCGGCTGGCTGAGTTTCTCGTGGAGCATCAACGCTGACAGAATCGCGACGATCACCGGCGCGCCACAGAGCGAGATCAAAGTCGTTGCGGTCACGCCGATCTGCTCGACCGCGGCCAGATACGACCACTGGTAGACGATGAGCGCGATGCCCAACCCGATCATGCCCAGAAAATCCGGCCGGGAAAACGACAATAGCTTGCGGCCTCCTGAGAGCCAAACCGCCAGGATGCAGATCGGACTCGCCATCAACGTGCGCAGCCAGGTCACCGACACCGCATCGAGCGCGCTATGCTCGAAGACCCCCTTGGAGGCCACGCCGATCGTGCCCCAGAGCACCCCGGTGCCAATCAGCAACAACACACCGGGAGGTATTCGTCTGCTTTGACTGCTCGAATCCACCCGTGTTCGTCCTCAGATCCGGTTCATGCAAGCGGCTGATTCTATAACCGCGCTGCGACCTCGTGGTGAGGCCGATCCCGCGAACGGAAATTGACAAAGCGGGAACGGCGGGGGAAAGTTGCAACAAGACATGTGCCCGGGCGTCACACGCAGGCCGTCCCGCCTTCGCCACATTCGATATCGAGGGAACGCCGCCATGAAACGACTTGCCGCGCTGCTGCTCACGCTGGTCTTCGTCACGCTCCCCATCGCCGTTGCGGCCCAGGACGCTACCCCATCGACCGGAGGCACGCCCAACGCGGGCACGCCGGAAGCCGTCGGCGGCACCCAGGCGACCATCTTCGTGCGCGAGAGCGGCACGCTGGGCCGCTATTTCTCGACTCCAGCCGGACTCACCCTCTATGTCTCCGATGGCGACACCGCCGCCAATCAGAGCGCCTGCACCGGCGATTGCGCCATCGCCTGGATTCCCTTCAGCGCCACCGAGCCGCTCTCGCTGCCACCCGGTGTGGTCGGCGAGCTGGCGCTCTTCGATCGGGAAGATGGCGCGACGCAGCTGTCCTACAACGGCATGCCGCTCTACACCTACAACGCCGACTCAGGCCCCGGCTCCACCCTGGGCAACGGCGTCGGCGGCACCTGGCGGCTCGCCACACCCGGAGACCAGCTCGGCGTGCCGGCCACCCCGGTTGCGCCCACCGCGGTCGATATGGGCACCCCCCGAGCCGCCGGGGATGTGACCGTCTCCATGCGTGAGTTCTATATCCAGTCGGCAGCCGTCACGTTCAGCGCAGGCGTCGAATACACCTTCAACATCACAAATCTCGGCGCCAGCGAGCACCAGTTCGTCATCGAGGCCGCCGGCGCCCAGGGACAACCGCTGACCACGGACGAGGGCGAAGCCAGTGTCACGTCGATCGCGCCCGGCGAATCCGCCACTCTGATCGTCACCTTCACCGACCCTGGCAATTTCCAGCTTGCCTCCCACGCCGCCACCGACTACGAACAGGGCATGGCGCTGGACATCAAGGTGGTGTAGTGCATGAGGGCGCGAGACCTACGCCCGCTGCACCTCGCGAAAACGGCAACTTCCGGACCACAGGATTATGCGCAATGTGCCTTCGGCTCAGCACCCCAAAAAGGGAAGCCAGGGCGCACGCCGGGCTATATACCTTGCCTGTGATCGACAGCTTTCCACGCCCGGCGCACCACGTCAAAGGACGGTTTCGACATGACCATCTATACAGGCGGTCTCGTCGGTCTCCTGGCCATCATTCTGCTCATCCCGCCATCATCTACTTCGCGCGCAGGGTCTAGACGGGCTGTCGTACGGCCAGCGCCGACTTCCGAGATCAGCGAGCGATATCACCACCCCGAGAGGTTGGCTGCGTGAGGCCCGACGCTCGGCCTTCGACGGCTAGGGGGCTCCACCCGTCGCTTTGCCAGGCACAAACAGCTGCGGCGTCAACCAAAACCCTGGTGCGGCCATACACCAATCGTCGAGGGTGATGTCGCGAGAGAGCTAACACGTGCCGCAAGAATGGCTGCCATCCTCGTGTTGGCAGCACCCCTCGCTCAACGCGCAGCACTTCTCTCCGCAATGCACCTGAAACTCAGAGCTGCCGCAATAGTGGCTCCCGTCGTCATGCTGGCAACAAAGCTCGTTGTTGCCGTCGCAACAGATGGGCCCGCACGGAAAATGCAGAGCTGGGTTCCAGCAACGACCCGAATCACACGTCTCACATTGGGCGCAATCGCCGTCGGTGGCGCAACAGTCCTGATGAATCCCTGGGCAGCACGTGGTGCAATACAAGTTGCCGTTTGCGCCGTTGCAGCAAACCTCCAGTCCGCTGCAACATTGGTCCCCGCAGCGTTCAAGCCCGCTCGCCTCACAGGTGTGTGCTTCGGTGCAGACATCGCAAACCGGACAGTCGTTGTCAGTGCAACACTCGGCGCATGTCCCCTCGCAGCAGACGGGGGTCGCGCCTGAGCAGGCGGAGACCGTACTGCACACGTTGTTCACGCAGACACCGGCAGTGCATCCGTCCACCGGTTCGCAATCCGCATCCGAGCAGCATCCTCCAGATGCGATGCAGACATTGTTTCCATTTCCGCCGCAACACTTCGGCGTCGCGCCGTCGCAGCAGAGCAAGCCATTGATGCCCGAGCAGCACTCGTTGGCGCAACACCCATCGGCGCTGCAGCAGTGCGGCTCATCCGGCGGACAGCACTCGTTCGTCATGGAGCAAAAGCTCTGCGCGGCTGGACAGCACAATTCCTCTCCGTAACATGTGCCGAAACAGCAGGCGTTGTCGCAACACTGCGCGACTCCATTCGGACAGCACGCGGGACCACATTTGGTTTCGCCCAGATCGCAGCTGCACGCCGTTCCATTCCAGTGCTGCGTTCCTGGGCACCGCGCCGGTGTGGGCGAGGGGAGTGGCCGTCGCGCGGCATCCACGCCGCTTCCGGATCGACCAGCGAGTACCGTCCCCGCAATCGCCAGCGCCCCCTTCAGCACGGTGCGCCGCGACGGAGCAGTAGCGAGCGATCTCACGAAGTCGTCGAAGCAACGATCGTCCACGACCATTCCTTTCCCCAAGTGGTCAGCAGCCGTTGTCTACTCGGTTATTTCGCGTCTCGCAGCATAACGTGAGCCTCGGAAAAAATCGAGCGTCGACGCTCGATCGATAGACGCGATTATTCGCCAGGGAGAAAATGATCCAACTCCGCATTTCCTCCGTATCCCTCCTGACCCAGACACGGCACGCCGGGTCCACCTACGTGCGTCTCACATTGTTCGAACACAGGTCGCGACCGATTACGATCACTCCTTAAGCGTTTCCATTCCACTCCGGCGCGCCACGCAGGGTCGACCCGTTACCCGTTGGAGGGCGGCGACGCGCCGCCGAGGAGGAGCTCGATGAAACGCTGGCTGGCATTGGTCGTCGTGGCACTCATGGTCACGACGACATTCGGGGCGCGCATGCAAACTGCCGCCCAGGACAGCACCACGGTCAAGGTCTCGGAAACTGCCGAACTTGGAGAATTCCTCACCGATTCCGAGGGCCGCACCCTCTATCTCTTCACCAAAGACACCGAACCCGGCGTCAGCACCTGTGGCGGAGATTGCGCCACCAACTGGCCGCCCTATACCCCGGCGGAGCCGCTGACCTTGCCCGATGGCGTGGACGGCGCTCTGTCGCTGGTCGACACGCCGGACGGCGCCAAGACCCTTGCCTATAACGACATCCCGCTCTATTACTTCGCCGGCGATACCGAGCCGGGCCAGACCAATGGTCAGGGCAAGGGCGAGGTCTGGTATGTCGTGGCGCCGGGCGAGCAATTCGGCGACCGGGCCAAGGAAGAAGCCGAGGAGCACGAGGAGATGGAAGGCTCGCCAATGGCGTCGCCCATGGCGTCTCCGATGGCGATGGCCGCGACCACTGTGGTCGTAAAATCCGATCCGACGCTTGGCGATTTCCTGACCGATTCCGAGGGCCGCACGCTGTATCTCTTCACCAAGGACACTGAGAAGGGCGTCAGCACCTGCGGAGGTGATTGCCTCGTAAACTGGCCGGCCTACACGGCAACCGAGCCGTTGACCCTGCCGGAGGGCGTCGAAGGTGAGCTGACGCTGGTCGATACCCCGGATGGCGCCAAGACGGTAGCCTATAACGGCATTCCGCTCTATTACTTCGCGGGCGACACCGAAGCCGGCCAGACCAACGGCCAGGGGGTCGGCGGCGTCTGGTGGGTGGTCGCGCCAGGCCAGCAGTTCGGCGAAGCCACCGCCGTCGCCAGCTAACCGCACACCATTCCATTTCTCCACGGGCCGGCGCTGCAGCGCCGGCCCCTTTGTCGTCCCGACCGGAGCGCAGCGGAGTAGAGGGACCTCCTCGCTGCAGCGAGTGTTCCCATTCAACCTCCCTCATTGCGGCAGACAAATCGCTCTGCAACTGCCCGATACCGTCTGAATCCCTACCAATGGAGGGTCGCGCATCGTCGCGGCACGCCATACAGTGCAGCCAGGCTCCCGGACGCACCGGTGGGGCCGTCTTTACCGGTCGCGCGACGAAGCCTCGTCGCTCAGGAGAAGCTCGATGAAACGCTGGCTGACATTGGTGCTCGTGGCACTCCTGCTCGCGCCACTCATAGGCATGCGCTCCCACACCGAAGCACATGGGAACACGACCCTGCTGCTCGCCGAAACGCCCGAGCTCGGGCAATTCTTCACCGATGCGGAGGGTCGGACCCTCTATCTCTGGACGGTCGATACCGTGGCGGGATCCAGCCTCTGCTACGGTCCGTGCGTCGACTTCTGGCCGCTCTTCACCTCCGGCGAACCGTTGACGTTGCCCGAGGGAGTCGATGGCGAGCTGACCCAGATCGAGCGGACCGACGGCGCCAGGCAAGTGGCCTACAACGGTATTCCGCTCTACTACTTCGCGGCGGATACCGCCGCCGGCGACACCAATGGCCAGTGGGTCGGAGATTCCTGGTTCGTAGTCGCGCCCGGCGAGCAGTTCGGCGCGGCGGCAACCATGGTGCAACAGCAGCTTGCCTCACCCGTCTCGGCGTCGAGGACCCTGCTGATCGCTCACGATCCGACGCTCGGCGACTACTTCACCGACGCCGATGGCCGTACCGTCTATCTCTTCGCCAAGGATTCCGCCATCTTCACCAGCGCCTGCACCGGCGATTGCCTGACCACCTGGCCGCCCGTTCCGGCGCCGGCCGGACGGCTCACGCTGCCGAGCGACGGACGCGGCGAGCTGGCCCCGATGAACGGCAACGACGGAGCCAGGCAGCTCGCCTTCGATGGCATCCCGCTCTACTACTATGCCGGCGATACCGCTCCCGGCCAGATCAACGGCCAGGGCGTTGGCGGCGTCTGGTGGGTCGTGGCGCCCGGCGCCCAGCTCGGCGCGGCCACCCCGGCCGCCGGATAGCCAGCCGATCCAACGGGCCGGCGCCGATGTGCCGGCCCGCTCCAGCTCAGTACATGGCGAATTCCCCAGCGGCCTGGGCGGGGAGCCTCCCGGTATGTGTCCGGCTACCGTGCACCCGCGGTTTGGCCCGCGACGGCCGCTGCCGTACCAGAGATCTGGGCGCCCCTACCGAGAACGCCCCAATCTACTGGCCGCTCGATTGACGGCCATCGGACCAGTTCATGAATGCGAAGAACAGGATGAGCCCGCCGACGCCCGCTCCGACCAGCGCAATGGCACTGCCGATCATCTCGAAGCCCAGCTTCCAAACGACCCAGCCAATTGCAAACCCGATGATAGCCCCCAACAAAACAAAGGCAATCCAGGCCAGGATGAGTTTCCAACCGTCCATTTCCATCGTCCGCTCTCCTTTGCTCGATCTGTTCGTTCGACCGAAACGGAGCGCCATGGGAACGACAACCCACCCGCCTCGTTCGGGCGAGCAGATCGTAATCCCATGAAACCGCCATGGGCCCCGGTGGACCCAAGCCTATCTTCGATGGCGAAATGGAGGAGAGCTATCCCTCGAACGTTGTAACTTTCGTCCCAAGGGACTCGAATGTTTTCCAATCGAACTCCACCCCGGTGGACACGCCATCGCCCAGGGTGAAGATGCCGTTCGGAGCGGAAAGCGGCTCGAGCGTCAAATCCTGCTCGAAGTAGGGACCACCCGGCGAAAAATGGTCGCCCGGGAGATCGATGCAATCGAGACCGTTGAAGTTCAGGTTCATCGCCTTGCCCCAGGCGGAATCGAGCATCCCCCCGATCCAGGTGCGTACCTGCTGATCGTTGCAGGCATTGGCGATCTCGCTCGCCTCGGCAAAGCCAGAGACCCGCGGCGGTTTGATATTGATGATCAACCGGTCGAGGATGCCGTTCTTCTGCCAGAGATGCATGGCTGCCTGGGCGTCGCGCAACGAATGCACGCTCTCATCGAGGCAAACCGGCGTCTTGAGCTGTGTCGCGATCTCGCTGTGCAGCACGATATCGTCATCGAAGAGCGGTTGCTCGATCAGCAACAGACCCAGATCGTCGAGCGCCTTCAGGTCGGTCCAGCTGCTCAGGTTGTAGGCCGAGTTGGCATCGACTTGCAGCAGAATCTCCGGATACGCCTTGCGCAGCGCCGCCGCCGGCGCGGCATCGAAGCCCGGCCAGATCTTGACTTTCAACCGCTGATAGCCGAGCCCGACCGCTTTTTCCGCGCGGGCCAGCACATCCTCGACCGTGCTGCCGCCGATACTGACCCCGACCGGGAACTGCCGCGCCCGGCCACCCCAGAGCTGCCAGAGGGGTTTCTGTTGCTGTTGCGCCGCGATATCCCAAAAGGCCGCTTCCACGCCGCTCTTGGCGAAATTCGCGCCCTTGATCCAGTCGTAGGCGGCGCATAGATCGTCGACCGTGCCGATCGAGCCGATCTCCTTTTGCCGCTTCAGCACCGCCGGAACCACGAACTGTTTCAGCGACGTCATCACCGAATAGGGATCGCATTCCGCCTTGTACGCCGGATCGCTCAGGGTCGGCGCCTCGCCGATGCCGGTCAGCCCATCGGTCGTGCGCATGATCACGAACGGCCGGTCGAGCTGCCGGTAGGTGCCGAACGATGTCGTAAAGGGGGAGCGCAGCGTCAGCGGCACACTCCAGAGCTCGATCGATGCGATCTTCACCGAAGCGGTGTTCACTGAAGCAGCGTTCGCCGAGGCGGTGTTTACCGAAGCGGGGTTCATGATGGGTCTTTCCGTTCCAACAGATACAAACTCTCGCGGTTGCCAAATTCGTCCAGCTCGGTCGCGAAACCAGTGACATCATACGGGCCGTCGATCACACTCGTCTGGATCGCGATCGGCCCATCGGCGGCGACATCGTCCCCAACGATTGCCGCGCGCCGGGTCATCAGCTGGCCGAGCACCGCGCGCATCTCCGTGCGCCAATCGACCGCACGCTGCGGATCGATACGCATCAGCTGATCGATATCGCCCGGGACACGGTAGACGATGCGAGGGGGCAGCGCGGCGCGCAGCGCGGCAGCGTTTTCCACTGCCGCTTCCGGCACACCGGCCAGATCGACCGGACGGAGCGGCTTGTAGGTGCGATCCAGCCCCTGCTGCAAGCGGTCGTGCACCTGGCTGGAGTGCATATCCCACATGTTGGTGAAGCGATCGGTTGGCACATTGCCATAGAGCGTGCTGCGCATCACGCCGTATTTGTCGAGCGTCAGATTCGTGGCGGTGGCGGCCAGCTTTTCCTGGTTGAGCCGGGCATTGGCCCCGCGCATCGGATCGACCGTCCAGGTCATCTCATCGAAGCCTTCTTCCAATGCCAGATACCCCTGCAGCACCTTCAGGTACCAACCGAGATCGACTCCGCCACGGTATTCGCTCCGCACGCCGAGCATATGGGAATACATCGGCCCATGCCGGGTGCCGATGCCGAAGGCAAAGCCCAGCCAGCCGTCGGCATCGAATCCCTTGTCGAGCAGGTAGGCCGCCACCAGCGAGGCGCCGGTGTCTTCGACGATGGCGAGGATATTGACCGGCACCGACTCCTGCGGCGGGAACCCCCACACCTCCTGTTGCAGTTGCACCATCAGCTCCATCGCGTTGCTGACGAACCACTCGCTGTCGCCCGGCCAGTGGCTCGGCGCTTGATTGTGCGTCCAGTTCAGCGGGGCGAACGCCACCGTGCCGATAGACCCCAGCTCGGCGGTCCAGCCACCCTTGTATCGTGTGAGCCCAAACCGCTCCGGCGCAAAGGCCGCCAGCGACTCCTCCCGTGATCGTCTCATCCCGCCCCGTCGTTCCCCATTGCCATCGGTCGATACCGGAAGTCTATCGATTGCCGGCCGCGCGTCGCACCGGTCATGCAGCTTCGTAGGCGCCGGCCCTGTGCCGGCGATGGCGCTTCGCCGGCACAGGGCCGGCATCTACCAGAGCTCCTAGCGATTTCACCCAATCTTCAGCATCCGATCATCGTCCCCTCAAAAAGCGAGCCTATACCTTGTACATGGCCTCCAGCACCGGGGTCACGAACCGGGAACGAACGAAAGGCAACCAAGCAGCATTCTTCCACTCTTCTCTCCTTCCCTTCCTCCTTCCAAATAACCGGAGCGACCCCATGCGCTCCGGTTATTTCTTTGTGCGCCCCGTTCGTTACGCCACCCGCGCCGAGTTTATCCCCTTGGTCGTGGCGCAGGATCTCCGCGCCCTGCGCCACGACCAGGGGGAGCGCAGCGCAATAACAAACCGTGCCCTCAACCTGGCTCGAAGTCGAAAACACCGCCCCCGATTGTCATTCTGAACGAAGTGAAGAACCTCTCTCGTCGGTCTACCCCGCGACCATCACTGGGCTACGGTCCGAAGGAACCAAGCGGATAAACCGAAGTTGATCGAGGGGCAAGCCCGTTATCGGCCCGTGGCCGATCGCAGGGCGCGGAGACCCTGCGCTTGGATACCGGCGGCCGGAGTTCGCCGAAGAGATTCCGCATGGCGTCGGTAGAATCAAGTCGCACCTCGATTGAATTCCTCGACAGTCTCTCTCGGGAGGTCGAGAAGCCTTCGGGCGACCAAATCTCGATGGAGCAGTTCAATAGCTGGTTCGCGAACTCGAAATGGGAAGATCGGATCGACGAAAGCGACGCCTGGTCGCGAATGGGCTGGTCCATCCAAGACACCCTTTGGCAATATGAATCGTTCGGTGATCGAGTCGATCCACAGTCATTCATCGCATCGATTCAGGAAGCGCTCGGTTTCCTTCGGACCTGACCGTGAGGCTCGCCCGTCTCGGCGCGCGGCATCGTACCGAATGATGGGGCAAAAAAATGCCCGGGAGCGTATCGCTCCTGGGCATGCCCATGTGACGAGACCGATCAGCCCTCGCCCTGGTAGAACGCAGTAGTCGCCGTCTCCCAGGTCCGCGCATCGGCCTCCGGCGTACCGGCAGCGATGGCTGCCTCAGCCCAGCGGGCGCTCGAACCGGCGGAGAACGCCTTCCCTTCCAGCGACATGAACCACATTTCCCCCTCTTCGATCGGAATCTGGCGGCCCATTTCGAGATAGGCGGACAGCCCGGCAAACCCGGCATCCCACCCGACCCCGGTCGCGCCCGGACCGTACTGCGACCAGAATTCGTCCGGGATCTCACCCCGATGCTCCAGCGACAGGCGGGCGCGGTCCTCACCTTCGGGATCGACCGTCACCAGAATCCAGCTCACTCCGCCGCCGAACTCCCAGGTCGCTTCGAAGAGTCGCGGCGCCTCGCACCGCTCGATCGTCCCGCCGGCATTTCCCTGCACCTGGTAGTGACCGCCCAGGCGCAGGTCGCCATCGACTGGCGCGAACCAGCGCGGCAACCGTTCCGGGTTGGTGACGGCGTCCCAGAGATCGTCCACATCGGTGCGATACACCCGCGAGATGCGCTGCACCACCTTGGGCCCAATCCCCGC